>CABVRR010000025.1:1485-16344 GCA_902500705.1 uncultured Nitrospira sp. | reverse complement strand
CATCCAAACTTATGGTTTGTACTGGGACTCGGCATCGCGTTCCTTCCTGCCGCCGTCGTCGGCCTGGCGGCCCACGGGTGGATCAAGGCCCACTTGTTTACGCCTCAAACGGTGGCCGTCACATCGATTCTCGGTGGACTCATCATTCTCCTTGTCGAATCCACGACACGAACCAGCCGCACCATGAGTCTGGACCAGGTCTCACCGAGCCAAGCCTTCTGGGTCGGACTGGCCCAATGTGCCTCCCTGATTCCTGGAATGTCTCGATCAGGCTCAACCATCATCGGCGGCCTGCTCATCGGACTCGATCGTAAAGTGGCCACGGAGTATTCTTTTTTTCTCGCGCTCCCAACCATCATCGCGGCGACGGTCTATGAAACCTGGAAAGCGCAAGGAACCTTTACGGAACAGGATTTTCTGGCGCTCGGCCTCGGTATGGTGATCTCATTCCTGGTGGCCTGGGCCGTCATTGCCGCGTTTTTGACCTATGTCCAACGCCATACCTTGCGTGTTTTTGCCTACTATCGTATTATCCTCGGAATTATGATTTTGCTGATCGTTCGCTGAAAGGAGTACCTGATGTCTGCGGATACGATTCATGTGTATGATACGTGGGTGAACGGAAAAGGCGGTCGCATTCATTTCGATGTCATGACGACGGACGAGGCCACGGCTCTCAAGCTCGCCAAGGAATACCTGGACAGTATCGGAGAACCAAGCGCAACGGTGACCACGAGAGAATGTCAGTTCTGCCATAGTGAACCGCTGTTTATGTTCTCAGCGGAGCAGCAGAAGCAAGCGAAGGAAAAGGGCGGATTTATCGTCCGCATGCCGGCTTAACGCTTCCATTTTGATCTGCGCTTAAGACGACACTCGTGACTCAAGCCGGTTGGCTCCCTACGGGAGTTAGGGCACTGCGGAGCGTTCGGAAGCGGGAGGAGGATCCTCTCGCTTCTCGAACGCAAAGTGAATGATGAGAAAAATGACTCCGACGGTGATCGCCGAGTCTGCCACATTGAACGCCGGCCAGTGGTAACTTTCGATGTAGACATCGAGGAAATCGATCACTTCTCCGAAACGCAACCGATCGATCAAGTTTCCGATCGCTCCACCGAGAATTCCGGCGACACTGACCCGCCCCACCCAATCCTCCTCCGGCATTCGTAACAAAATCGTCCCCAATAGGCCGAGGGCAAAAATCGACGTCAGTCCGAAAAAGACCATTCGAAATGCGTTGCTGCTTCCGGCCAAGAGTCCAAAGGCCGCTCCAGGATTCCGAATATAAGTCAGGCTGAAAAGATTGGGAACGACCGGTATGGATTCATGCAGCCGCATCGTGCGCATGATCTGCTGTTTGGTCAGCTGATCAAGGAGAATGATGCCGCCGGTCACGGAAGCGAGCGCCAGATTGCGGAGGCTGAACGCGCTCAACGGATGGCCTCCACGCATCGATCACACAGGGTGGGATGGGCGGGATCCTTGCCGACCGCATCTCGATAGTTCCAGCAGCGTTCGCACTTCGCCGCATCTGACTTCCCCACCGTAATATGTAGGTCGACTTGTCCCATCTCCGCCTGTTTCAGTATCACGCGTGACACAATAAAAATCGTACTGAGATCCACCGCATACGCCGTCAAAAATCGATAGGCTTCCGGCGACGCTTCGATCTGAACCTGCGCCTCGAGCGACGACCCGATCACCTTGTCTCGCCGCTGCGCCTCCAGTTCCCCTTGTACACGTGTCCGATAGGCGAGCAAGGTCTCCCACCGAGACGCCAACGCATCATCTCGCCACATCGTTGCCTCGTCAGGGAATAAGGTGAGATGAACGCTTTCGACGTCTTTGCTGATACCCTTCGGCAACATCCTCCAAATCTCATCGGCAGTAAAGCTCAGAATCGGCGCCATGAGTTTCGTCAGCGTCACGACGATCTCACACAACACCGTTTGCGACCCTCGGCGCAACGGCGAATCGGCCCGGAAGGTATAGAGCCGATCCTTCAGGATATCGAGATAGACGGCGCTGAGGTCCACGGAACAGAAATTATTCAACGCATGAAAGATTGCGTGAAACTCAAACGCATCATACGATCGCCGCACTTTCGTGGTCAGCTCCGCAAGACGTGACAAGGCCCATCGGTCCAATTCCGGAAGCTGCGCATACGGAACACGCTGCGTCGTCGGATCAAAATCATACAGATTGCTCAGCATGAACCGGCATGTATTGCGGATCTTTCGGTAGGCTTCGATGAGATGATTCAGAATCTCTTGCGAGATGCGCAGATCTTCCCGATAGTCTTGTGCCGCTACCCACAGACGGAGAATTTCCGCGCCCGACTGTTTGATGACGTCTTGTGGCGCCACCACATTGCCGGCCGACTTAGACATCTTCTTGCCCTGTCCATCGACGACAAAACCGTGGGTCAACACTGCCTGGTAGGGGGCTCGGTCATCCGTCGTCACACCGGCCAGCAGCGCGCTATGGAACCATCCGCGATGTTGATCGGACCCTTCGAGATACAAATCAACCGGCCACCACTTCCGCTGTTTCGCCACAGCCGCATAACTCACTCCGGACTCAAACCAGACATCGAGAATGTCCCGCTCTTTTTCAAACTGTTCTCCACCGCACTTCGGGCAGGTCGTTCCAGCCGGCAACAGCTCTGCGGCCGACTGCTCAAACCAGACATCCGCGCCTTTGGACTCCATGACGGCCGCAATATGTTCAATCACGACCGGATCAGCGAGCACGTGGCGGCACGCATGACAGGTAAATCCAGGAATCGGCACACCCCACACCCGTTGACGGGAGAGACACCAGTCCGGACGATTTTCAATCATGCCGAAGATTCGATCACGACCATAGCTCGGAATCCATTGCACGCGTTCGATCTCCGCCAGCGTTTCCTTCCGTAGATCATTGGTCTCCATCGACACAAACCACTGCTCGGTCGCGCGAAAGATTACCGGACTCTTGCACCGCCAACAGTGCGGGTACGAATGGTTTAAGGAACTCTGTCCGAGCAACCGCCCGTTCGCTTGGAGATACTCGATGATCTTCGGATTCGCCTTCAACACGTGCTGGCCGGCAAACTCCGTCACAATCGCCGTGAATCGACCGCCGTTATCGACCGGCGCCAGAATTTCAAGACGCTCGCCAGGCGACGCCTTGGCATTGTGCTCCAGTACGAGGAGGTAGTCTTCCATGCCATGGCCAGGCGCAATATGCACACAGCCGGTCCCTTGATCGAGCGTCACGAAATCACCGAGCAGAATCGGCGACAAACCGGTCGATAGGGGGCGTTGCGTCTCCAACCCCTCGAACCCCTCGCCGCCTTTCTTGACACCCACGATACGGTAATGGTCGATCCCACAGGCCTTGGCGACGCTCTCCAACAGTTTTTCCGCCACGATCAGCAGCTCATCGCCGACTTGGACGAACGCGTAGTCAAAATCGCGGTGAAGACAGACGGCCTGATTGGCCGGAAGCGTCCACGGTGTCGTCGTCCAGATCACGACGGAAACCAATGTCGTTCCTTCCGGAAAGTCCACACCTGGGAATGTCTTGCTCAGCACGGCGGGCGATGTGACGACCGGAAACTTCACATAGATGGACGGAGATGTGTGATCGGCATACTCAACTTCCGCTTCCGCCAGCGCCGTTTGATCCTGCGTGCACCAGAGCACCGGCTTAAGGCCTTTATATACCCCGCCACGCTCGACGAACTTGCCGAACTCACGAATGATCGTGGCTTCATACCCAGGCATCATCGTGAGGTACGGGTGATTCCACTCGCCCAATACTCCAAGCCGCTTGAACTCTTCTCGCTGGGTATTGACGAATCGCTCGGCATACTCCCGACACAATCTGCGAATCGTCGACACATCCAAGTCTTTTTTCTTCTCGCCCAATTCCTTCATCACTTGGTGTTCGATCGGCAACCCATGGCAGTCCCAGCCTGGCACATAGGGCGAGTGGAAGCCTGCCATCGTCTTCGACTTCACGATGATGTCCTTCAAGATTTTATTCAGGGCATGGCCGATGTGGATGCGGCCGTTCGCATAGGGCGGCCCGTCATGCAGCACATATCGCGGGCGCCCCTGCCCCATCGCTTGAATCCGCTCATAGAGCTTCTGCTGCTCCCACCACGCCAACATCTCAGGCTCGCGTTGCGGCAGATTGGCCTTCATCGGAAAATCAGTTTTCGGAAGATTGAGCGTTGATTTGTAATCCATAAGACAAGAGAATCCGAACACGTACGTTCTAATCACAAAGAATCGAGGGACTATACAGGAATGATTGGCGAGGTACTAGCCCTGACCCCACTCTTGTGGAGTCAGCAACAACGTCTTTCGGTAAAGTCTCAGCGAGCTGAACGTCTGAAGCAAACAGATCTGAGAATGTCGCTGATTTGAACGACGCGAGAAAAGAGCCGGAGGCGTTGTTCAGGATTTTGCTAGCTCACGGCCATCATGCGGTCGAGCGCGACTTTCGCCCAATGCTTGTCGTCCTTCGGCACCACAATGCGATTCACCACGTGGCCTTCAGCCAGATTTTCCATGGCCCAGCAGAGATGCGCCCCATCGATTCGAAACATGGTCGCGCATTGACAAACGGTGGAGGAGAGAAAGAAGACCTTCTTGTCGGCCTGCTCGCGTTTTAATCGATTGACCAGATTCAATTCCGTCCCGACCGCCCACGCCGTACCTGCCGGTGCGGCAGTCACCGTGCGTATGATGAACTCGGTCGACCCGACGAGATCGGCCTTGTTCACCACATTCTCATGACATTCAGGATGGACGATGACCTGACCGTCCGGATACTGTTTCCGAAAGTGATCCACATGCACGGGTTGAAACATTTGATGAACGCTGCAATGACCTTTCCATAGGATGAGCTTGGCTCGCGTGATGGCCTCTTTGGTATTCCCGCCGTTGGGTTGATAGGGATCCCACACGATCATCTGTTCGCGCGGAATGCCCATCTTGTTCGCGGTATTGCGGCCCAAATGTTCATCAGGGAAAAAGAGAATTTTTTCACGCCGAGCCCATGACCATTCAATCACGGCTTTCGCGTTCGACGACGTGCAGGTAATACCGCCATGTTCTCCACAAAAAGCCTTGAGGACCGCCGCGGAATTCACATAGACCGCCGGCATCACCGTCTCTTCCACCGGAACCACCCGCCCCAACGCCTCCCAACATTGATCCACCTGCTCGATCGCCGCCATATCAGCCATCGAACAGCCGGCGGCCATGTCCGGCAGAATCACGGTCTGTTGAGAGCGGCTGAGAATGTCCGCCGTCTCGGCCATGAAATGCACGCCGCAAAAAACGATATAGGGGCGTTCCGAACGTTCGGCAGCCAACTTCGCCAGCAACAGCGAATCCCCGCGAAAGTCAGCATGTTGAATCACTTCGTCCCGCTGGTAATTGTGGCCGAGAATCATCACTCGGTCACCGAGCGTCCGCTTCGCCGCTGCCGTCCGACGATATAGCTCTTCCGCCGACTGCGCCTGGTACTCGGTAATTGGCCTTGGTAACGTTGCAGTAGCTGTCACGATCTCCCTCCAATACGTCACGGAATGATTCTACGATAGGTCCCTTCCACAATCAACGAATCGCCCATTGAGGAAAAGTCCTAGTCCCGCCGTCCAAAGGAGAGCACGCAGGATGGGCCTAATAGCCGATTGACTTCGGTATCTCGGCGTACTACGATCACCAGCATTATATTGCTAGGGGAGCCCCGAGGCTGAGAGTCCGAACGATCGGACGACCCTCACAACCTGACCTGGGTAATACCAGCGTAGGGAAGCCGGACGATAGCGGATCTTGTGAGGGTGCAGCCGCGTTCCCTACTGATGGGAAAGCGGTTTTTTTTTGTGGTGTGCCAGCGGCTCTTCTACCACTGCCTTCCGGCTAACGAGGAAAGGAGCTCTATACGATGAGCATCCAGACACATACAAATGGATCCGGCAACGGAAATGGAGCAGTCGTTCCGACAGCGCCGCTGACGACCGAACCATTTCCGGCATCGCGCAAAATCTATGTGGACGGCGCACAGCCCGGTGTCCATGTGCCGATGCGGGAAATCAGCCTCACGCAAACCAAAGACATGAACGGCCGGCAATCGATCAACTATCCGGTTATTGTCTACGATACGTCAGGTCCTTATACGGATCCTGCCACTCCAATCGATGTTCGCAAGGGACTCACACCGGTACGACGTCCCTGGGTGCTCAGCCGACAAGATGTGGAAGAGCTTCCGGAAATCACTTCCGCCTACGGACGCCTGCGTGCGGCCGATCCAAAGCTGACCGAGCTTCGCTTTCAGCATATTCGTAAACCGTTGCGGGCGAAGTCTGGTCGAAACGTGACCCAGCTCCACTATGCACGGAAAGGTATCATCACCCCGGAGATGGAGTTCATCGCCATCCGTGAGAACCAGTCGCGTGAACCGGTCACCGAACCACGCACACACAATGGTCATGGCGGCGGTGTGGTGCAGCACCCTGGATTTTCCTGGGGCGCCAGCATTCCCCGGGTGATCACACCAGAGTTCGTGCGCGATGAGGTCGCACGCGGGCGGGCGATCATTCCCTCGAACATCAACCACCCTGAAAGCGAGCCGATGATCATCGGCCGAAACTTCTTGGTGAAAATCAATTCCAACATCGGCAATTCTGCCGTCGCCTCCTCCATCGAAGAAGAAGTCGAGAAGATGATCTGGTCGACTCGCTGGGGCGCCGATACCGTGATGGATCTCTCGACAGGCAAAAACATTCATGAGACGCGCGAATGGATTATTCGGAATTCGCCGGTCCCGATCGGAACCGTGCCGATCTATCAAGCGCTCGAAAAAGTGAACGGCAAAGCCGAAGATCTCACCTGGGAAATTTTCCGTGACACGTTGATCGAACAGGCGGAGCAGGGCGTCGATTACTTTACCATTCACGCCGGTGTGCGTCTGGCCTATGTGCCGATGACCGCCACACGCATGACCGGCATTGTCTCGCGCGGCGGGTCGATCCATGCAAAGTGGTGTCTGGCACACCATCAAGAAAACTTCGCCTACACCCACTTCGAAGAGATTTGTGAGATCATGAAGGCCTACGACGTGGCCTTCAGTCTCGGCGACGGGCTCCGGCCCGGATCGATCGCGGATGCCAACGATGAGGGACAATTTGCTGAGCTTGATACCTTGGGCGAGCTCACCCACGTCGCCTGGAAGCACGATGTGCAGGTCATGATCGAAGGCCCAGGCCATGTCCCCATGCACATGATTCAGGCCAATATGGAAAAGCAGCTGGCCGTCTGTCACGAAGCCCCGTTTTATACGCTCGGGCCGTTGACGACCGACATTGCTCCGGGCTACGACCACATTACCTCCGGTATCGGTGCCGCCATGATCGGCTGGTACGGCTGCGCGATGCTGTGCTACGTCACGCCGAAAGAGCATCTGGGCTTACCGACTCGCGAGGACGTCAAAACCGGCGTCATCACCTATAAAATTGCCGCACACGCCGCAGACCTTGCCAAAGGACATCCCGGCGTTCAAGCACGGGACAATGCCCTCTCGAAGGCCCGATTCGAATTTCGTTGGGAAGACCAATTCAATCTGTCACTCGATCCGGAGACAGCACAGCAGTTCCATGATGAAACCCTTCCTGACAACGCGGCGAAGGTGTCACATTTCTGTTCCATGTGCGGCCCCCATTTCTGTTCCATGAAGATCACGCAAGACGTCCGCGATTATGCCGCGCAATTACAGGTAAACGAACAGCAGGCGATTCAAATCGGCATGAAAGAGAAAGCCGACGAGTTTAAGAAAACCGGTTCGGAAATCTATCGGTAGGAGCGCCGTATGGCCAAACCACGACCAGCACCATTACGTGAACGCGACATCACCCGGCAGATCGCCCGGGAATACTATAAAGAGTTCGATCAACTGATCGAGAGCGACGTCATCATCGTCGGCGCAGGACCATCCGGACTGATCTGCGCACATGATTTAGCCTCAATGGGATTTCGCACACTTCTCATCGAGCAAAGCCTGGCCTTGGGTGGCGGCTTCTGGTCCGGCGGATATCTGATGAACAAAGCCACGATCTGTGAGCCGGCCAATACAATCCTTGATGAGATCGGCGTGCCGTGCAAGAAGATCACCGAGTGCGAAGGGATGTACATGGTCGACCCTCCCCATGCCACCGGGGCCTTGATCACGGCGGCATACAGAGCCGGTGCCAAAATCATGAACCTCACAAAAGTCGTGGATCTCATCTTGAGAAACGATGGCGCCCTGGAAGGAGTCGTCGTCAACAACACCACCACCGAGATGGCCGGTCATGATATGATCCACGTCGATCCCATCGCGCTTGAGAGCAAGATCGTCGTTGATGCCACCGGCCACGATGCGATTCTGGTCGAACTTCTTCACAAACGGAATCTGTACGACAAGGTACCCGGAAACGGTGCAATGTGGGTCGCACGATCCGAAGAAGAAGTCATGGATCGAACCGGAGAAGTCTATCCAAATTGTTTCGTCATCGGATTAGCCGTCGCCGCCGTATACGGCACACCAAGAATGGGCCCCGCGTTCGGCTCCATGCTCTTGTCCGGCCGGTACGGAGCGGAACTCATTAAAAAGAAACTGAAGCAAGAATAACGTCACCCGTCATTCGTCCACCACACATCAACCGATAGAGGTGATCAGCTCGTACGAATGACACGTCACCATTGGCAATATGGACATTCAGGATTTTCTCATCCAAGGCGAAGGGCGCGAAGAAGACAAGCGTCAGGCATGGGATCTTTTTCAACAGGCCTACGAGCAACAAATGCGGCGTGAACTGGAAGAGGCCGTCACGCTCTACAAGCAGTCGCTGTCTACCCACCCCACGGCTGAGGCGTATACATTCTTGGGGTGGACCTACAGTTGGATGGGACGGATCGACGAGGCGATTGAGGAATGCCACAAGGCTATCGCCCAGGATCCGGACTTCGGCAACCCCTACAACGATATCGGCGCCTACCTGATCGAGAAAGGTGAATTCGACGAGGCCATCCCCTGGTTTCAGAAAGCGATCCAGGCTAAGCGGTACGAGAGTCCAGCCTATCCGCATCTTAATCTTGGTCGTGTGTACGAGCGAAAAGGAAACTGGACGGAGGCCATCGATTCCTATAAGAAAGCGCTCACCCTGGACTCAAACTATACGCTGGCCAGAAAAGCACTCGGACGGTTGGTCAGCTCACTGAATTGAAATGGCTCGTGTGATTCCTCCGATATCTTCTGTGTAGTAGGTTCGTTTCATTCAACTGGGCGAGACGTTTCAAACAAGAAGAACACCATGAACCAGACAACCCCCAAAATCATTCTCTCGGCCATCACCGACCTCTTCTTCTACACCAAGGTGCGCGATGCCTTGCGCCAACCCGAATACCAGCTCACAAAAGCACGGACACAGCAGGATATCGTCGACAACGCCTTGTCGGCGAGTCCCGTCGTGATCATTCTCAATATGAACGACTTGACGCTTGACGCCTTTCAGGCATTGGAGAAACTACAAGCCGATCCACGCTTGAAGGACATTCCGACGTTGGCGTTTGCCAATCATGAAGAAGTGGATACGTGGAATCGTGCTAAGGCTCTTGGCGTAACGAAAGTCGTCTCTCGCAATGAATTTTCTGCTCGAACAAAAGATCTGGTAGAAGAAGTCATCGCCGCCAAACCTCTGCAATCACCACCCATCACACCGCCGACGGAGAAGTCGGTGAAACGATCTCGACTTCATGGGCAACATGCACAACTCGGAGCCACATTTGAGGAAGCCACCGGCTGGGAAATCCCAGCAGACTATGGAGATATCGCGGCTGAACATCGTGCCGTCCGCCAGGCCGTAGGGATAGCGGATCTCTCGCATCGCGGCAAGCTCAGAGTCACGGGTGAAGATCGCGTGAAGTGGCTGCAAAGCGTCATCAGCAACGATATTCTTCCCCTTCAACCTGGGCAAGGCCGCTATTCCAGCTTCTTGACTCACAAAGGCAAGATGCTCACCTACTTCCGCCTGTACATGCAGACAGAGTCCGTCATGCTGGAAGACGTCGGCGAAATCGGGGATACCACATTTCAGGCACTTCGTAAGTTTCTGCTCTACGGGACGAAAGCCAAGATAGAAAATTGTGCCGAGAGCTGGGGGCTGTTATTGATCAGCGGCCCGAAGGCGACGCATGTGGTGCAATCCGCATTCGGTATAGATGTCGCTGATGTGAAGCCGATCGATTTCGTCACGGCACAAATCGGCGGCCATCATGCGCTGATCATACGAACCGAAGAAACCGGAGAGGTGGATATTGAGGTGTTGCTTCCCGCGGAAAGCCTCCTGACCGCCTGGACCAGTGCCATGCAAGCCGGGGCCAAATTCGGCATCCGGGCCATCGGAAGTCAGGCACGAGAGGCCTTGCGCATCGAAGCCGGTCTCCCAATGGCTGGACCGGATCTGAATGAAGAAATCGTTCCGCCTGAAGCGAATCTTGAAGGAAAAGCGTTCAGCCTGAACAAAGGCTGTTATCCTGGGCAAGAAGTCGTGGCGCGCATGGATACCTATGGGAACGTGCGCCGCAAGCTGGTTGGGCTGATCCTTCACGATTCGATCGTTCCAGCGCATGGAGCCAAACTCTATCACGGCGATCGTGAGGTGGGCTGGATCAGCAGTGCCGTCCGTTCCCCCCAACTGAACAAGACCATTGCATTCGGATTTCCTCTGCGCGACTTCAGCAAGCCGGAAACGGACTTGACCGTGGAGGTTGACGGCAGCAGACATCCAGCCACTGTTCATACACTGCCCTTCTATACTGCGCCGTAACCCAAATATTCCGCAAAAGCCGATGGCTCAAGACAACCAGGAAGAGAGCACCCCTACCACCCCGTACCAGGCAGCGGGAGAGCTTGTGGGAATCACTCGCTTGGTAGACGAGTTTTATCTCAACATGGACACCCTGCCGGAAGCCGAAACCATCCGACGCATGCACCCTGACGATCTGACCGAGTCACGAAAAAAACTCACATACTTTCTCTGTGGCTGGCTCGGCGGCCCGAGGCTGTTTCAGCAACACTATGGACCAATTAGTATTCCTGGTGCGCACAAGCGATTTCCCATAGGCTATGAAGAGCGCGATGCGTGGCTCCTCTGTATGCAGCGAGCCCTTGCCGTGCAACCCTACAGTGCTGAATTCAAAGACTACCTGCTTGCTGCGCTCAGCATCCCTGCCGAACGAGTCCGAGAAGTGAACGCTGGAGAGCTGTAGTGACTGGGCTGTGCCACCGACAAGTGAGCTATTCAAACACCCTCCTGTCTCCGTAGTGCTTCTTTCTTCAAGCATCGTTACTCTTCTCTAACGATGCATCGCCGTAGGCTTTTGTACACAGAACTCGCCCCTCACGGGTATTGCCATGAAGAAGGCTCCTGCTTGTCATACCTTTCGCTTCACGGTGATCCGTCGATAGTTTCAGCCGCCTCACCTATCACTCACGTGGCACTGTCTTTGCTGCTTTCAAATCAAGAAAAGGTCGGCAAGGTTCAAGACATGCGAGCCATCTTGCAGTCCCTACCCTGGTCGCCGGAGCCCAGCGCATCGGTGTGAGAAGCTGCAGACCTACGATCGAGGAATAGGCGGCAAGTGAAGCTGCGTTGTAAGATGGCCAACAGTTACTGAGGGCATCGAGTGATGAGCTCCCGCTTCTACAGCCACACAAAGCAAAAACGCGCGCGCTCCCTCCAAGCAGACTCAATCTCTATCGGCTGTGAGGCATGGATCGACGTACGTCGGTTTTGGATCGGAGAAGATATCGCACAACAGACCGTTGGAAATCCCAGAACCTTTAGAGCCCACTCGCAGTCAGCCGGTTCACACGGTTCCCTGGCAAAGTCACTCACCCTCTTACGCAAGAAACTTCGGCGAAGTTTCATCAAAAACTAAAACCAGCTACGCTCTTCAAATCATCAGCTCCTCATTTGTTTAGTCAAGGTCTTCCGTTTCCTCCTAAGTCGCGGGCAGAAATTGAGGACTCAGTCGATGCCCTGGCGCCTCAGCCGTTGTGTGAGACACCTGTGGGATACTCAGCCAACGCAAGACGAGGACACACCAGGACCGACTGCGAAGCCTACTCAGCGCTCTGGATTGCGAGCCGCTGTGACCGCTGAAGCAAATGTCAGAAGACTGGCCCGTTCTTCATCGTCCAAGGCTAACAGTAAATGCACTTCCTCGCCGTGCATCAAACGTAGGCTGAGGAAAGGTTCTTCTCGACGTTTCTCTCGATTGTCCCACATCGCATCGATCAGCTGCACCTTATCGAATTGACCGACCGACACGATATCGTATCGAAAATAGGAGTCGCCGATGACGATGTCGAATACGACATTGCCCGCCGTCAGAAGTACGACATTGAATCGACCTTGCTCCTCATAGCCTTCCGGCAAGAATTTATTAATATGACAAAGTGCGACCTTTCGATCCCCCAACGCCTTGCGAAACTTCTCCTTTAATGCGTCGTAGTCGATTTGCAAGGCCTTTTCATCCGGCCCGGTCGCCGCTACGGCCGCCGCTTCCGCTTTCGAGAATATATCATCGGCGGACATCAATCCTGGCATGAGCTGTACTCCCCTCTATCGGTGAAGTGAATCTGACCAATGTGGTTTGGAATCGTACGGTAACCGGCCGGCTGCGCCAATTTCAAGGGGCCTGAAGATGAAATCCGTCCTACGGTCGAACCGGCACGACGTGAGAAAATCGCGTATTCCCCGCCTCGTCGATCACGGTCACTTCAAACTCGTGCTTCGACACACGGACCACACCGAAGTTCTGGTACCCAGACTCATTTATCAATCTCGTGGGATGTAGTTCATCGCTGGCAGCTGTAAGCCTTCCCGGTCTAGCCGAGAGAGGCCCTACCATATACTCATGAAAATCGATGACCCCGTCCTGGTTAGGGTCATAAGCGCTGGCTTGAACCCAATGCACATCCCCGGCGAGAAACACCACGTTCTTGATCGTTTGTCCGAGAATGGCATCGACAATCACCTGCCGTTCTCTTCCAAAACCGGTGCCGCTTGGCTCATGTCCCCACCCATCGTTGCCATGGCCACCTTTCTCAACCGACAGTGGAACGGACGTCGCAATGACTTTCCACGTCGCCGTAGTCGTGCGAAGTCCGTCGAGCAGCCATTGTAATTGCGACGGCCCCAGCATGGTTTTGGCAGGGCCATCCAGGTCCTCGTTCCGACTACGATACTGTCTCGTATCCAGAATAAAGAGCTCGAGATCGGCACCATAGCGAATACTCCGGTACATCCGATTCTGATCCCCTTCGGGCGACGCAATCGGCCAGTACTCGCGTAACGCCTGGCGACCCGCAGGCATCTGTTCATCAAACGGCCCTGCGAAATTGTCGCGAACTTCATGATCATCCCAGATGACGTACACCGGCACCGACCTCAAAAATTGTTGCAGCGCCGCGGCGCCGCGTTGATAGTGGTGACGTGCTCGATAGGTCTGCAGCGTGGTGGCTTTGAAATCAGCACCCGGGGCGTTCGGCGGCGAGGGACAAGGATTATCGCTATAAATCGTATCGCCCAGAAACAGGAAGAAATCAAGACCATGTCGTTGGATCACATCAAAGATAGGATAGCCACCCATGCCCTGGCGGCATCGTCCTTGGCCGCCAAGATCTCCGCTCCAGGCGAACGTCACCGCTGCGGAGGTCTCACTATCAGGGAGAGTGGTGAATTCTCCCTTGGCCGCAAGGCTCGCAGACAGCTGCATTGCAGGTTGATCGAGAGAGCCGACCAGAACATGGTACCGATAGCGCGTGGCAGGACTCAGACCTTCCAACGGAATGGTCACGGTATAATCCGTTTCAGCGGCCGTCACAACAGCTGCCGTTTTTGAAACTGGGGCCACGACGGCGGGAGATTGCGAGGCTTGCTCCCACCGTGAGACCGTAGCCCACTCAATCTGAACCGAGGCTGGCCCATCAGTGCGCACCCAGAGTAATGCGCGTTGCGGACTGACATCGCCGACCGCCACACCTTGGGGCAAGAAATTAGAGTTTACGAAGAGAGGTCCTTCAGATGAAGGACCGGATCGTGCACTCTGATCTGAGAAACCAGCACAGCCGACGAAAGAAAAGATACAAACGAACATACTGGTCGACAAAAGAAATAGACGCATCGAGCAGTCCTATCCTATGATGTTGTTACCGGTCAATCAGCAGGGCGAGGCCTGGGCTTGAAAGTCGGCACAGCCGACCGGCATACTGAACCCAGTTACAGGAGAATCGAGATGTTGGATGCACACTGCTGCGTACCTGATTGTCTGGAGAAACCCTATGCTCCAGCTGGCACACGTTCGATCTGCAAAAGCCATTTCCTCACCTTTCTCACCTGGCGTCGTCGCCGAGGCACACAGATGTTCCACGCCTATGCCGGCATGACAATGGAAGAACGTGACAGCGTCGCCACCGAGTGGGTAAAAACCATCCGTACAGACGATGTGCCGACTACTTCACCAAAACTGTAGTTCCCTTACCTCTACGACAACGACAGCCCGTACCCATACAACCTATTGTGCTGCGACCCAATGCTTTATAGAGCCAAGGACTGCGAATCTTCTTCTCTATCTGCTCCAAGCGAGCACTCTTAATCTTCGTCCCTCTCATAAGGCGAGGTGTTGTGTGATTTCCTCCTCCACGCATTCACCAAGCATCGTCAATTCTTTATTTCATCTTCCCTCAAGCGGGCGGCCTGGTAGTCTCCTAACTGCGCGCATCCAACGAGGGCCTTCTGAGGCCGCGCGTTGGGCGAGC
>CABVRR010000025.1:0-1385 GCA_902500705.1 uncultured Nitrospira sp. | reverse complement strand
CCTCCCCTCATCCCATCACCGGCGAACCGTGGTGATGAATCATCAACCACTCATCACCGATGAGTTCAAACAAGTTCGTCGCAAGGACCTTGGCCTGCTGTGGTTCGTCTGACTGCTGAGTAATGAGATTCTCAACGCAGATGACCCAAGCCATATCCCCAGCCACTTGGACCATCACGTCGGTGAGTTCGAACTTCATCGAGAAGGTATTGTTGAAGATCAAGACCCAAGAATCGCGGACGGCGGGCCACCCGGAACGAATCGTCCAGCCCGGATGAATGCAAGTGACATATTCTTGATGGATCCAGATCTCATCCATCTTGGCGATGTCGAGACTCTCAAACGCATCGTAGAATTTTTGGTTGGCTTTTGTAACGGCTTCGATGCGCTGTTTCAACACGCGACGCCCCTCAGTCACAGAGCCGTATCATACTGCAAGCGACCGGGAGGCTGCGAGCGATAATTCTCAGGAGCGTTAAGAGGGCAAACTAACAAGAACAATCTTCATAGCAACGAGACTCATACACTATAGCCTCGCCATATCGAAGAGCAAATCGCGGAATCATATTGGCCACAGTTCCACTAAACCTTAGAAGGCCATCAATTCAAGAAAGTCTTCCCTTTTCAGAAGATCGTGGAACTCTCAGATTCATACGGAGCTCTTCCCTAGCCTGTCTTAGTAGAACATAGCCTATGATGGCCACTTGTTCTTCGTCGTATCATCATTGAGTCTTGCAACTTCATTCAAGATCGGCGTTTCCCTCGTTAAGGATGTTGCAAAACCGGCATCATCAGAAGAAACGCCGTGGACATGCTCAAGTAGCCTCGGAAGACTCTGAAACAAGTCATTGAGCGTAACCAGCACACCAGCAACGATTTTTCGAAGCTCTTGCTCAGTATACTGCAACGGAATCAGCCGCCGACGCTGCCATCCACGAAGCGAGAAGGTCCTCCCCAACAACCCCAGTGGCGGCTCACAAACGAGCACAAATTCTCTTCCCTGCTCATCTTCCATGATAAACCCCTTGACGGTCATACGACCTCCCTCCTGTCAGAGGTATTGTCTCCACCGCTCCTGTGTTCAGGACCATGCACCCGCAGCTGCACGGGCAACTTGCGCTACACAAATCCCTCAACGAGTATCGAGCATGTTTTGCGCATGGAGGCACTACCCTCGTGTGCGGTGCGCAGACTTAGAGCGTTTATGATATAGGAGCGTAGTGGATGCCTTGGCGATGGGCTATCGGGAATCACCTGAGGACTTGGACAAATGATACTGAAAAGTGGTGGAGAATTGACTGAAGGCGATCCAAGACCATGGACCCGCCGTCGGCGAGGGGTCAAACGGTCAAGTGCTGGCGCACCATGTCGGCGTTGAGCTCGGT
>CABVRR010000024.1:20337-39827 GCA_902500705.1 uncultured Nitrospira sp. | reverse complement strand
ATTCGTAAACCGCAGGTCGCCCGTTCAATCCGGGTCGCCGGCTCCATTCTTTCAACCACTTAGAGAAGCCTCACCAGCCTGAACCTGCGATTGTGCTAATTTTGTGCTAACCAACCGACCTGCCTCCAGCGCCTCCACCCCTTCTCGCAAACTTTCCGGGTAATGATGGGCATAGCGCTGCGTCATGATTGGCGACTTATGCCCGAGGAGACGCTGGACCTTGTAGAGATCGACCCCGGCTTGGACAATGCGCGTTGCAAATGTGTGGCGAAGATCATGGAAATGGAAATCTTGAATCTTTGCCAGCTTCAGCGCGGCATTCAGCCCTCGCCGAATGTTGCTGCCATCGAGAACTGTTCCCGCTTGGCTGTGAAACACCACATCAGTGATTCGTGAACGTGCGGCGTGCTTCCGTTTTAAGACATCAAGCACGATGGAGTTGACCGGGATGGTGCGCCGTTCACCGTTTTTTGAACGAAAGACGGTCACGGTTCGCCGGAACAGATCGACACCAGCCCACGTCAGAGCCAGAATCTCCCCCATCCGCATTCCGGTATTGAGCGCGAAGACCATCACGTCACGCAGCCACGGGCTTACAGCCGAGAGGAGCCGCTGTTCTTCCTCGACGGTCAACCAGCGGTCCCGCGTATTGTTCTCTCGCTCCATCGACACCCGGCATACTGGATTATCGGTGCACCATTCCCATTCTCGACGGGCCAGGTTAAACGCCTTTTTCAAGGTCGCCAGTTCCCGGTTGATCGTCGCTGGTTTGACCCCATCGGTGTACCGTTTGTTTTTGTAGGCCACGATCAGCTTCGGCGTGATGTGATCGAGCCTCGGATTGCCAAAGAATCCTGTGAGATTTTGAATGCTGGTCAATTCACGCCGGTGATTCGCTCGTCTTGCCGCATGTTCACTCGCGTAACGATCCATGAGTTCGGCCAAGGTTCGCTCTTGCGCTTCTTGCTTCTCAAAGAACCGTCCTTCTATGATTTGGACCTTGACCTTGCTTAAGATCGCCTCAGCCAGCCGCTTATCACCGGTCCCCGTGGACCGTCTGATTTGCTGGCCGCGATACATAAACGACATCCACCACGTGTTCCCTCTTTTTGCGAGCCCCATCAGTTCACTCCTTTCGAGTGGGACTCGGTGTTATGGTTTCCCCGTGGCCGGGAGTATAGACCTGCCGTTTTGCGCCTTCAACGATCCGGTCGAGATCCAAGTCTGGATTCCGATGTAGTAGTGGAACTGCCGTTGCCTCGATTGAATTGAATGAGCATAGCCAATCGGCAATCGCCTCAGGATCAAAGCGGATCAACCCATGGATCTTTTGACAAGGAATCTTGCCTTGCGCAGCCCAGAGGTAGAGGGTAGATGGTTTGATGTTGAGCTGATGAGAGAGGTCTTTGATCGTGAGCAACATGGCTTCCCAAATCGGGGGCGTCTCACGACACCCCCGCACCCCCTTTTGCGCTCGCGTCAGCACGCCAGCGTCTCATGTGGTGGCTGAGCTCTGCGGGAGAGCATCGGGCGGGTCCTTCCGAAGCCCTCAGGTCTCGCCGATGCGACACGCGCCGCCCAGCACCTCAGAGTCAACCCTGTCCCTGATGGGCAGTGGGGGACAGGGTCTGTAGTAGGTTACGATCCGTTCAACTCGGTCGTCC
Organism: uncultured Nitrospira sp.; assembly: GCA_902500705.1. Classification (GTDB taxonomy): domain Bacteria; phylum Nitrospirota; class Nitrospiria; order Nitrospirales; family Nitrospiraceae; genus Nitrospira_D. Next base: position 38,163 of record CABVRR010000024.1, on the reverse strand, counting down.
GTGCCTCTGCCGGTTCCCCATTGTGGTCGGGTAGCTGGAGGAGTCGATGGTGCTTGGTCTTCCAGCGCTTCTTGCCAGCTTTCGCAGTACGCTGCAGATACTCGAGTCCGCCGGGCTTTTCCAGAACGACCGCTAAGAGCGGCCCCACGGAGTGGTGGAGCCAGCTTTTCACCTCGGCGAGGGTCTGGGGCGCCTTCTCTACGACCAGCCGGGATTTTCGGAAGCCATCCGTGAGCGTGGCCCACCAGTCCAGCAGTGGGGCCCGATAGCGGTATTCGTCTGGTTCATCTCGCTGCGTGTCCCGGAAATCGACATGCGACCGGAGGACACCGACGATGAACTCCAGCCAGAGGGTGTCCTCGAGATACGACAGCATCTGGGCGCAGAGCTGGGCTCGGTCCTGTTTGAGTTCCAGTTCCCAGCGGATGCCGTACTGGTCCCAATCTGAGTGATCGTGCGTCTGCATTTGCAGCCGTTTATCGTAGATCCGGAGGAGCGTCTGACTCTGCCGACTGCCGAGATAGACGGTGTCGCCGGTCGCGGTCCCCTCATGGATCAACCCTGACCAGGTCTTCTGCCAACATTTGGCTCGCGTGACACACTGCCCCGCCGCGATTGCATCTTTGATGGTCGTCAGTGAGACGGAGCTGGCCCGGTCATCCAGGGCACAATCAAGCCGGGTGAGGTGTCCGTTTTTCTGAAGCACCCATCCAATGACGGCTCGCACTTTCTCGGGAGGCCACTGGGCGACAAGGCCCCCGGACAGATCAACATGGACTTCTGCCGGATTCCGATCGACGCCGGTTCCGAGCTTGCCGATCCCGCGTCCGGTGCTGGTGGTGATCCAGACAAACCGATAGCCTCGGAACCCGCCTTTCGTCTTGGTCCAATCGCCTCCCAAGACTTCCATGGTCTCTCGCGCCGAGGCAGTCGGTAACGTGAAGGCAAGCCAGTCAATGGTCAGGGTGAAGGGTGACGTCATAGAATCTGTGGAATCCATAGAACGAACCGTGTGGTTTGCGCCCCCGTATTTACCAAACGGGGGCGGCGCTGGCCGTCCGGCTCGCGCCGGACGGGACAGTTCCTGCCCCTCCGTCACTCTGCCGTGGGATGCGCCTTCAATCGTCGGCTTAAGGCGTCCATCGCTTTCATGCCGATGGTCCGGCCGATGATCTTGAGCGCTTGCACTTCCCCATCCATCACCATGGACATGAGCATGCTGGCCCGGATGTATTCCGAGACGGTCATGCCTTCCTTCTTCGCGCATTTCTCGATCAACGCCTTTTCCTCATCATTCACCCGAAACTGCATCATGGTGGTTTTCATAGCGCCTCCAGTGTCATGCAATATGCATGACGAATGTACGTCATCATGCATGACGTGTCAAGTCGTCTTTGCTAGGCACATTGCACGAGCGCACCACCAGGACAAGTAAGACGCCTCAGCTCAAAATTGAGCTGTCTAGCATTGGCGGCATGAGTCATAGCCCAGGGAATTCCGCTCAGTGGTCGCGGAGACGGGTCGCCAGTCCAGGTGGCGTGTCTGTCTAACCTCTAACAAAGTCGCGGTGTAGGTCTTTGTTATTGCGGGAAATGGAAGGCATTCTGACCGAATGGATTAAAGCTCGTCCTCCCCTCATAACTAATTACGGCAACACAGAACTTTTACTATCACTCATTGACAAACCTCCCCAGTTTTACAAGAATCCGCTGTCACCTGTTCAAGTTGCTTAGGTTGTTACGCATCTGTTCACCTGCTAACTGTGAGGCTGGCATGGAGCATACGAAGGTAGTAACGCCGACCGAGCTCGAAGAATTTGCCGACCGACGCGACAGTGAATCTGTCATACCTGAACTGGTCCATCTGCTCGTGAAGCTGTCCGTGCCAGACTTGACTAATTGCAGAATTCCATACGGCGATTCGATTGGACTGCCGGGCTTTGATGGCCTCGTTCAAACGAAGACTGGCTTTCACCAGTTCGTTCCCACACAAATGAGCTTTTGGGAGATCGGTCGTAGCGGAAATGCTAAGAAGAAAGCCACGGAAGATTACAAGAAAAGGACTGACGGAACCCCTCAATCAGAACGAGCGGGGACAACGTTTGTATTTGTGACACCCAGGAGTAGGGATTGGGATCAACCATCCCAATTGGCATGGATCCAAGAACGGCAAGGGGATGGTTGGAAGGAAATTAGAATAATTGATGGAGGTCAGCTCTGCGATTGGCTGCGTGAATTTCCAGCGATTGGAAAGTGGCTGCTTCAGCGCATTGGTCTTGTAAAAGCTCTGACTGGATTTCAAACTCCAGCTGAGCATTGGTCGTACCTTGCACAGATGCTCAGTCAGGGGGACCCCCCATTACCTCCTCAGATTTTCCTCGCAGGACGAGAGAATGCCTGCCAGCAGCTCGAGCGCCTATTCCGCCGCGAGATTCCTCAGTTGATTCTCGCAATAGAGAGTGAAAATGACGCAGAGGATTTTGTAGCGGCATTCCTCGAGTCACTGGACGAAACAACGCGTCGTGTGTATAGCAACCAGTGCTTATTCCTTTCCGACCCAGATGCCTGGCTGACCTTTTCCAGTTTGCGATCTTTTCATACCCTTGTAGCAAGTCCCAGGTTGGATTTTACTGAATCATATGAGGAGCTACATGTTGCAGCGCGTGCCAAAGGTCACGGTGTGATCATTTCGGTTTCCGGCACATGGGCGCACGGAGCCGAAAAGCTCGTTCCTATCATGAGCCCCTCTCATAGCCTACTTGAGAAGACTCTCCTCGACAGCGGCTTCTCAAGGGAGCGAGCCGCGGAATTAGCGAGTGCTGGGGCGTTGAGCCTAGCCTCATTGAAGCGCTTCCTTCGGGGACTGGGTGAACTGCCACCATACGCTACCTGGGAGAACGCCCGGGTGTTGGCTCAAGCATCTCTAGTCGGAAAATGGAAAGGTGATCGCGCCGCAGATAGAGAAGCAATGGAGATTTTGTTGGGAAAATCCTACGGGGAGTGGGTGGATGCGGCCCGAGTTGAGACATTGCGCGCGGCCACTCCCCTTATCCAACGAAATGAATCGTGGAAGGTGGTCTCACGAGGAGAGGCATGGACGGCCCTTGGTCCGCGTATTACCGACGAAGATTTAAAAAACTTTCGCAAGATGGCACTTCGAATATTAGAAGAAAAGGATCCACAATTCGAGTTGCCCAAAGGAGAGCGCTATGCTGCCGCTATTCATGGAAAGTCACTCTCGCACTCACGCTCAATTCGAGAGGGGGTAGCAGAATCGCTGGTTTTACTGGGAGCAAGATGCAATGCGCTCGCGAGCACTTCGCATGGCCATGCGGAAGGAACCGCCAAACTCGTTGTGCGGCAGTTGTTACACCAGGCGGATTGGGTTACTTGGGCAAGCCTCAATAATGAGATGCCACTACTTGCAGAAGCTGCACCCGACGAATTTCTCGACGCTCTCGAAGCGGCAGTGAAGGATCTATCCACAAGCCCGTTTATTGACGTGTTTCGGCAGGAAGGCTCTGGTGGGATAGGAGGATGGAATTACATTACTGGTGTTCTATGGGCATTAGAGACACTGGCATGGCATCCTGATTATTTGGGCCGCGCAACTCTCTTGCTCGGAGATTTAGCGGCCATAGATCCCGGCGGGACTTGGGCGAATCGTCCTCTCAACTCTCTGACCGATATCTTTCTTCCATGGATTTCACACAGTCTTGCGGATTTGCCGACACGACAAAATGCGTTGGAGTCACTGCTTCGCGAGCATCCTGATTTAGCTTGGAAACTATTGCTCACCCTCCTTCCCAGTGCTCGCGGGATTACCTCCGGGACTCACAAGCCAGTTTGGCGCTCTTTCATCCCGTCCGGATGGAAGGAAACAGTTACAGTTCAGCATTATTGGACACAAGTCCAAGTTTATGCCGAGATCTGCACCCGGCTTGCTGCCACAGATCTAGATAAGATGGTTGAACTAGTAGACCACTTAGCAGAGCTACCTGAAACCGCCCACTCACAAATAATCGGATTTCTCGCTTCACCATCTGTTGTGGCCGTTGCTGAAAAGAAACGTGTGCGTCTTTGGGAAGCCTTGAAAGATCTTGCATTGAAACATCGGAGGTTTGCGGATGCTCAGTGGGCTATGCCGGACGAGTGGGTCACCAAGATTGAAGAGGCAGCTGCGATGTTGGCTCCTGCATCAGTTGAGCTAACGAACCGACGATTATTCACTGAACGGGACTTTGACCTGTTCGAGAATGCAAGTGACTACCAGGAAGAGTATCGAAGATTGGACGGGATTCGCCGGGAGGTTCTCACTGCAATCCTGGAAACTAACGGCATGGAAGGGGTAGTGCGATTCGCAAGGGACGTTGAATCGCCACGCAAGGTCGGCGAGGCATTAGGCGCGATAGAAGATCCAACCATTGATGCCTTTCTGTTACCGGCATTTCTCGACAGCAGTGAAAGAGAGATAAGTCTCTTTTTCGGAAGCTTCATATGGCGACGAGTCCTTACCCAGAAATGGGCATGGGTTGATCAGCAACTGGCGAAGGACTGGCACAAGGATCAGTTACTCGCATTTCTTTTGCTAATTCCCTCTGAACGGGAGGCTTGGAATCGTGTAGAGGGAATTCTCGGGAACAAGGCTGACAACTATTGGAAGCAAGTGCGGTTTATTCCGTGGGGCATGGAAGTTGATGATCTGGTGTATGCTGCAGAGAAATTGGCTTCAAACGGGCAGCCGGCGGTAGCTGTTAATTGCTTTTACATCCTAGCTCACAAGAAAGCGCCAATACCAATGACACTTGCCTCATCAGCGTTGTTGGGTGCTTTAAATACGGAAGAGCAAATGAAACAACTCGACCAGCACCATACTGTAGAAGTAATCAAATGGCTGCAGAAGAATACGCCTGCCGACTCCGATGAACTTTTCAGAATCGAGTGGAACTATCTTCCGTTATTAAATCGGTTACATGGCGGCGAGGCAAAGGTACTTGAGCAGAAGCTGGCATCATCGCCGGCATTTTTCTGCGAGGTTCTTGCAGCTGTGTTCCGTTCAGATAAAGAGGCTGAAGAAACGAAAGCCGAAGTCAGCGACGCTCAGAAACAAATAGCTCGCAATGCGTATAAGTTGCTGCACGGATGGCGCATTCTTCCAGGGAGTCAAGCGGATGGGACGTTCAATGGTGATCAATTTACAGTCTGGGTGGCCGAAGTGAAGAAGCTTTCTAAAGAGTCCGGACATTTTGGGGTTGCTATGTCTCAGTTAGGGCAAGCGCTTGCGTATGCACCCGAAGATCCAGGGGGCCTTTGGATTCACAGGTCGATCGCAGACGCTCTCAACTCAAGGGACGCACCAGAAATGCGGCGAGCGCTAACGACCGGGCTATCTAATAAACGCGGAGTCTATACCTTCTCTCACGGGGCTGAGGAGAAGCAGATCGCGGCGGACTATCGTCAAAAAGCTAAGGCATTGTCAGACAATGGCTTTCATCGGGTTGCCGATGCAGTCCGAGGGTTGGCTGAGAACTACGAGCGGGAGGCCGAGAGAGAGTCACAAAGGGACATTTGACCATAGACAATGAGGCGATTCTCGGTCTAAACCATTTTGGTCGTAAGACGCTCATATAGCAGAGTGATGTTCCGATTATTTCATATCACGTAATTTCATGCATTCTCAGTTTCCAACTGATTCAGACTCCCCAACACATCGGCGCTAGAGATACCGAATAGGTCCTCAATCAAATTCTTGGTTCAGCACCATTTGGCAAGGAAAATAAAAAGACCTCTGTGCTAACTTTGTGCTAAAACTTCCACCAAGCGCCAAAACCCATTGGAATCAATGAAGACAGTGGAAACTGCCTAAGAGCCCGATACATTGAGGAAAACGGGGAAACCATTTGAAACACCGAGCCTTTAATTATTACTACCTAAGCTATTCGTAAACTGGAGATCGCCCCTACAATCCGGGTCGCCAGCTCCATTCAATGTATTATTGGCGATCGAGCTTACGCATCAGTGCACATCCCACCCGTCAGAATCCCTATGGGGGAGATGGGCCGACTCATAGGAGCCGGCCCGGATTCTTGCTGGACAAGCCTAGGGGCCAAAGGAATTGACGGTCTGGCCACTATCAATAGCCGTATCCTTGATGCTCTTGGGTACGGAGACCCGGACTGTTCCAGTACAACTCACCCCGTCCGGATCCGTGGCCCGAAATTGCACGGCATAGACCCGTCCATTCCCTGAGCCCGTCCGTTCCGCACGAAGCAGAATGTTGTTGCCCGACTCGACGGCATCCGGGCTCGTGTCCCCATCACCCAGGCCGTTGATAGGTTCATCCTGTGTGACCCTGGGATAGGAAATGGTCACAGCGCTATTGTTCGGATCGGTAACGCCCAGAATACTCACCTCCACCATCGTATGGTTCGGCGGCCAGAGCACCGACACACTGGGCTGCGCCAAGCTACACACCGGCGGATCGTTTACATCCTGAACCTGAACCCGCACGGTAGCGGCACCGCCACTCAGCTGGCCATCATTGACCACAAGCTGGAAGGTCAGGAGCGCACCACCAGGCCCAACATTCGGCGCAGTAAAGGTCGGACTTGACGTGTTCGCTCCAGTGAGTGATACGCCTGGTCCACTGATTTGGCTCCAACTGAAATGGATGGTATCCAGATCAGGGTCAGTGCTGGCACTACCATCCAACGTCACCAGCGTGTTCTCATTGCGTGTTTGATCCGGTCCAGCATTGCCGACCGGCGGCTGATTTACATTCGAGATGAAGACTGAAACAAAATCGGAATGATTCACCCCCCGCGCATCGGTCACAATGAGTTCGAAGTCCACCTGCCCACCGCTAGCTCCAACGGGAGGTGCGGTGAAGCTGGGTGTATTGGTATTGGGGTAGACCAGCGTCACCTGTGGTCCAAAGACCTGAAGCCAGGTGTAGGTGATGGATTCAACATCCGGATCATAACTCGCACTGCCATTGAGCATGACCGGACTGCCTTCTTGCACCGTTTGATCCGGTCCAGCCTCAGCCACTGGGGAACGATTGACGTTCATGATATGGACATTAACCGTATCAGGATCACTACAATTACTGCTGGTCCCTTCGCACGCGATTAACTGAAAGGTGACGGTAGCCCCGGCTGCAGGCACGTTCGGTGCCGTAAAAGTCGGATGGGCCGTCGTGGCGCCACTGAGTGCCACAGTTGGTCCCCCCGGAAGCTGGGTCCAGTTGAAGGTCAGAGAGCTTCCACTGGAAGCAGTTCCGTCTAGTGTCACTAGCGTACCCATCAGTATCGGTGGTGCAGGGGAAGCAGGGGGGACCGTCACCACCGGTTGATCTGGCCCAGCACTGGCCGTGGGCGTGAAAGAAATCTTCGCGACGAAGGCGTCGGCCGGATTGCTAGTGCTCTGAATCAAACTGCCCGTTGTGCCGGGAAAGTTTGACGATTCGGTAATCCCGGTCACGTAAGCGCCACCAGTCGCGTCCACGGCAATTCCGAGACCTTGATCCCTGCCGTTGCCTCCTAGATAGGTCGAATAGGCGAGGGCCGTCCCGGCCGGGTTGATCTTTGCAACGAAGGCATCGGAGACACCATTGCCCCACGTGCTCTGGATCGAGTTCTCCGTTGTGACGGGAAAGCTTGGATGGGTGGTCTGTCCGATCACATAAGCGTTGCCTGTTGAATCCACGGCGATCCCATTGCCCTCGTCCGCACCGTTGCCGCCCAGATAGGTCGAGTACACGAGTGCTGTCCCTGCCGAATTAATCTTGGTAATAAAGGCGTCGCGGCTACTAGTCAAACTCTGGCTGTAGCTCCCTGCCGTGACAGGAAAGTTTGAGGAGAAAGTGTGCCCGGTTACATAGGCGTTGCCTGTTGAATCCACGGCGATCCCATTGGCACGGTCCCCGCTGCTGCCGCCCAGATAGGTCGAGTAGACGAGAGCTGTCCCCGCCGGATTAATCTTGGTAACAAAAGCGGTGTCAAAGCTGCCCATCGTGCTCTGAATGAGACTGCCAGCCGTACCAGGAAAGTTCAGCGAGCCGGTTGTCCCCGTTACATAGGCACTGCCTGCTGCGTCCACAGCGATCCCATAACCGACATCACTGCCGGTCCCGCCCAAATAAGTCGAATAGACGAACGCTGTGCCGGTCGGGTTAAGTTTGGTTACGAAGGCGTCCATGCTGCCACCCGAGGTGTTCTGGATGGAGCTCCCCGCCGTGCCGGGAAAGTTTGACGAGTAGGTGAACCCCGTTACATAGGCACTGCCCGCCGCGTCCACGGCGATCCCTAACCCGTAGTTATCAGTACTGCCACACAGATAGGTCGAATAAATGAGGGCCGTACCGGTCGGATTCAGCTTGATGACAAAGGCGTCGCCAAAGCTGCTACCCAACATGCTCTGAATGAGGCTTCCCACCACTGGAAAGTTTGGCGAGCGGGTAAACCCGTTCACATAGGCACTGCCCGCCGCATCTACAGCAATCCCTCTGCCCATGTCATCTCCGCTACCGCCCAGATAAGTTGAATAGACGATGGCCGTGCCAGCTGGATTGAGCTTTGTGACAAAGATATCTTGTGGACCGCAACAACTGCTCTGGATGGAACTACCCACCGTGACGGGAAAATTCAGCGAATTGGTTCCTCCGGTTACGTAGGCGCTACCCGCTGTGTCCACCGCAATCCCATAACCGACCTCATTGATGCTGCCACCGAGATAGGTGCTCCAGGACAGGACGGGATCGATGATGAGCGGCTTACTTGCATCATAAGCGGCGAGGGAGATGCTGATTTCGTGGTTCGTCGATCGTGATGCATGCAGCATCGCCGATTCAGCGAGGAAGATATACTTCCCAGCTACCAGCGTTTTGTGCCCATCTTTCTCTAATTGATAGACGATCGGCTTCTGCAGCTTGACCTCTCCCAGCGTCGTCGTCAGGAGGAGATCGCCACTGTCCGCCACTTTGATCTCTGATGCGCCCTCAAAGGCCAGCTTGATCTGACTCGGATCAGCACCTGGTGCCACGATGAAATCATATTCCAGCTTGCCCTGGTTGCCATAATAGGCCAGGTCAATTCCCGGATAGGCTTCTTTGTAGTGGACCTTTGCATAGGTCGGAATCTTCATCCGCCACTCGGCTGGATCATTTCCGAGGATATAGTTCACAACCCCCGGCAGTTTCTCTATTCCGTTGATGACGGGCGAAGGGTTGGCCCCTTCGAATTTCATGCGGACCACCGATTGCTTGTACTCCCGCGACTCATGGCGAATGACATCTGTCTGGTCCGTCCCCGCGTTGCCCTTCGCGCGCGACGCGTCACGCCCGGCGAGCACCATCACCGATTCAGTCGACGTCAGGAACAAGGTATAGCCTTTCCCCCGCGCGAGAAACTCGACCTGATCATCTACTTGGCCCTGGTTGGCTTCAAACTGAAGCGGTATGCCCAGCATCTGTGTGACGACTGAGTGATATGCGGATGTTGGGGCAGGCAGAGGCGACACAAATGCCGTCGCAACCCCCGACATGGCGGTTACAAATACGGTGCACAACAGCACAGGCGAGATTCTACTGAACAACATAATGAATTTCCCTCCTGGTGATTATTCGGCACGCAGGCTCTCTCCTGTCGTGACATAATTCCCATCCGGTATGACGGATATGGATATGGCCCTTTCCTGTAAACCGCTCGCTGCACCCTATCGAAGTAAGCCGCATGAAGAATATGTTGCCCGTGGGACGGGACAACCGCAGCGGAGATTGGATAGAGGTCTGTATGGAAAAATACAATAATAAAAATCTCCCTCGCATGGTAGATCCAAATAGCTCTGCTTAAGCTCAGGAGTCACGCCTTCCCACAGGCTCGTATTAGCAGTAAGGCAGCTCTTTCCGTTGAACAAAAAGTGTACGCGGCAATACTAGGTCGCTCTGAATGTCACAGGAATGGCGTGAATGTTGAGGTGGTTAGCTGAAGTTCCGAGTGACGAAGCGGGCTAAATCTGTTCGGTGCCGCGACGATGCAGTTTTTTCATCCAGCCGAGGGCGCTGAATCTGAGGAAGCACAGAGTGTGAAAAAGAACGTCCGACCAATAGGAGTGTGCTAATTGTCGTGTCTCAACGGAGGGGTTCACCCCACAGACATGTGCTAAATTTGTGCTAAAAATTCTACAAAAGGTCGAGACGCGTTGGAATCAATGAAGACAATAGAAACTGCTTAAGCGCACGATACATTGAGAGAAACGGGGAAACCATTTGAAACACCGAGCCTTTAATTATTACTACCTAAGCCATTCGTAAACCGCAGGTCGCCCGTTCAATCCGGGTCGCCGGCTCCATTCTTTCAATAGGTTAGCAACTTCTGGTAAACGGCTTTCACCTCGCGTAGTGAATGATCCATCTGTAGTACACCCCTGATGCCCAATCCGGGGAACTTACCTTCCGCATTTCCCTTTCCAGGAACCAATCACAATCGACGTATCGAACAACGATCCAGCGGTTTTGAGGTGAAATCGCGTCCTCGCGCGTTATGGGGGGGCGGCGAAAAAATTAACATTAAAAAGTGAGGTCATTTTGCCTTTCCATACGTTCTTATATGTCAGGAATTAGCCTGACCAAATAACTTACACAGAAGGTTCCTATGCAACACGATGGCCGTAATAATCAGTACACCGACTTCCAAGACACGAGATTGACTCTTGTTTTGAATAGGGAGGCGGGAAGCGATTGGTCAAGTACACCAGTCCTTCGAATTCAAAAGTATAACGATCCGGCGGGATCCCAATCATTGCGACCTGGTCCGGAAATCCCTATCCCAACTAAAGCTGACGGCTTTCGGCTCATAGCTGAGCTAGCTATGCTCCTAGAACGGTTACCATACGGCTTCAGGCATTTCGCTTCTGTAAGATGAACCAGAGCGAATGATTATGAGAAGGCCGGGACTATCTTCTGAGGTTCTAAAATTGTCTGAATCACAATTCGTTCAACCGCCCCGAGGGTCTGCCATCCGCCGAGTTCCTGCAACGTTCTCAGGTCTACACCGGCCATTGCTAAACGAGAGGCAAAAGTGTGGAGTAAGGTGTGCGGGGTCACATCCGGCAGTTTTGCCCGGTTGTGGGTATGAAAAAATGAGTTATCGATTTCTTCATAAGAAGATCCGTCCTCCCTTGTCGGGATTCCATGTCTGGCCTAGCATATGGGCATGGGAACATGGGAACATGTATTGCTGATCCAGCATCGGTTACCACAAGGAGGATGCCATGTTCACGTCACCTACACGCGCTCTGGTACTGTGCTGCTTATTTCTTACTACCTCACTGCTGGCTGTTCCATTGGATGGCGACCGAGCACGAGCTGCGGATAACCAAGAGAAGATCAAGGTTCTCTACCACGTCGATGGAAAAGATCCAGACGTGGCAAAGTATGCGCTTGCACTCATCAGCAAACATATCGATGCGGAAGGAGGGCCGGATAAGATCGATATCGAACTCGTCGTGCATGGACCGGCGCTGGAACTATTCGAAAAGGACAAAATGGATCCGGAGATGACGAAACGATTCGATCAAATCATGGAGAAGGGGGTGAAAGCCGAGATGTGCCAAGTCTCGATGAAGGCGTTCGGCAAGACAATTGAGAATCTGGCAAAAGGGTTTGTCGCCACGCTGCATCCAGTGGCCGTGAAGCGTATCGCCGATCTGCAGAAGGAAGGCTATCTCTATATCAAGCCGTAATCGGAGGTCGGTTATGCGTGGGATCGTTGCAACCATACTCGGGTGCGTCATCGTATCGTTCATCCCCTCAGCCCTGCCGGCAGCGCCGGCAATCTCAACAGCACCGGCGTTCGAAGTGGTCACTTTCGCAGGCGAGTCATATAGCACTGAGTCGCTGAAAGGTCGACCAGCCTTGCTTGTGTTCTGGGCTCCCTGGTGCGAGGTCTGTCAACGAGACTTACCGCTCCTTGGAGCGTTCTATCAGCGTGAAAGGCCGGGGCAACTCCATGTCATCTCGATCGGATTCGCCGACACCCGCACGAACGTCGCACAATTTATCAAGGAACGGCCTGAGACATTTGTTTTCCCAAGCGCGTATGACGAAGACCGTTGGGTCGCTCAGACGTTCAAGATCAACGCGACCCCGACATACGTCTTGTTGGATGCACAGGGGAGTATCGTGCTGGTCCATCGCGGAGGTGGCCTGCTTCAGAACTTTCAGTTCCGCGAATTTCTGTCCACGTTGAAAGGATGACAATTCCACGGGTGAGCGATCACTGCTTTTCCCCTTTGGTTGAGATGATAATGCTGGATTTTCTTTCACCAATTTCTCTCATGGTTGCTTTCTTGTTGGACTACTCTCCTTCGTCTCGCCGCTCGTGTCTTCATGCCGCATGTGCATCACCGATCTTTCTCTGGATCAGCTGACTGATTCTGCCGAGCGACGTGTAGCGAGAAAGGTCATCGTCATGAATTCGCTGCTCTTCATCGGGGAGCGCTCGTGTTCATAACCTTCAGGACTTTGGCCGATCTCACCGACCGAATACATACCAACTATCAGGCATGTGATCCATAAAACCGAGGGGTCGTCATTATCATCTTTGGATTGTATGTGATGGGAGTGGTCAATCTCAGATTTCTGATAAGTGAAAAGCGACTTCACTTCTGAAGTCGTCAGATTGGCCATGCTGGTTCGTTCCTGGTTCTGGCTGCATTTTCGGCTGGCTGGTCCCCTGCGGCGGTCCCGTGCTTAAAACTCCAAATAGTGTTCTTTTCACTGGGAGATAGGCGCAATGCTGGAGCTCTCCTCGGAAGCTTTACAACCCTCCACCGGGGGTAGTGTTATTCGAGTGTTAAAAATACGGACAAAGAGCGGTAGATCGATATAGACAGAGATTGATGAGCATGCGCTTGTCGCGCATGCTCATCAAGGGCACAGGCCGATGCGAGAGATAGCCCCGTTTGTCTGGTGACTCTGAAGCGGAAGGAAAGGCGCTTGTCGGTGGATAGACGAAAGGAGGCTTATTTAGCCTTTAGATACAGGATGACACCGCCGATTCCGAGCGCCACGATCACAAATCCAAAGGTGAGTGTATTAACGTCCATGTTGACCTCTTTGTGTTTATTGTCAATCCACGAAGTTTAATACAACGGTGGTTGCGGTCCCCATTGCAAGCCGGCGAGATCAGGGTCTTCGCCATCCTGGCTCGGCCGGGTGACCTTGTCGGCCTTCCGCTGTACACGACGCACTTCTTTATCACGTTGTTTCTGCTGACGTGCTTTTTCACGGTCTCGCTTCGCGGTTGTGGTTTTGCCTGTTCCTCCGATGATGCCCTCCTTTCATATCCGATAGGCCGATTACGACACAGCCCCACGCTTGCGGGGGGCCACCGACGCCTTGGATGCTGGTTTCTGGCGGCCACCCTTCTCACGAGAGCGGGAGAGGGTATTGAGGCTCAATCCCTGACTTGCAGCTGAAGTGATCTGGCGGCGAATATCGTCGATCGACGGCGCTGCCGATGTCTGTGCTGGGTCATGAAGCTCCAACACATTGGAACGGAATCTGGTTCGAAGAATGGCTCGCTTCCGTCTGCGTGAAGTCTTAGTCCCCCATGGAGGAGTCATTGTTTCTCCGATTCTACGTAGGTTTCGAGTTTAAGCCCAGCGTGGGGGAATCCCCCAGGTCGCCACATGACTTCTATTTACCCGACGATGCCGCTTTTGCCTCAGTGCTGGCTACAAACCGATCTTCAGCAAATACGGCTCGGAGCCGGTCGGTGACAGACCGACGATACAGTTCGGATTCACGACCCATCAGAACCAAATTGTTGCGATCAAGTAAAATATTGAGCTGCCCTTCGGAGACAAGTAACCGGGTACTGTCTCCTACATTCACCCGATACTGAGTTTTCCCGTCAGGATTGCGTTCCGAACCGGATACGATCTCTGTCAAACCATCAATGACGCCGTCATAGGCTTCTGAACGATGCCGTACTTTTGTGCCGTCCGGGATACGGACCCACTGGGATGTCGATACTGACGGGCTTTGCTTTGAACTATTCATGGGTGCCTTTAGTGTGGTGAGTCATGAGGAAATCAGTCATCCTTTCATGCCCGATCATGAGCTGCTACACCGTCCGACAGTATCTGCGGAGACGGATTACTTCAGATATGCAGGAACAAACGAGGAGAAGAACATGCAGGAATCAGAGTTTTCATAGCCGTACTCTATCACATGGGGGTAGATATTACGAGTGAGATGGCGCGATCTGGTAATCGAAAACGGGGTAGGTCGAAGAGTCGTCAACTCCATGATTCTGCGGGAAAACGGCAAAGTCTTGGCCGAAAGGCCTAGAGATGGAGCGCATACGCCATGAAAAAGTCTTGTTTCCTCCTGGGCCTCTTACTCGCAGTTCCGGCTATGGGGACAGCAGGGGAAGAGTTTGTCGCGCGAGTGATCGCAGTTCACGAAGGTGATCGTCTGACGATTTACCATCAGGGCCGTAAGGATATCGTGTATCTTCGCGGTGTGGATTGTCCTGAGCTGAAACAGCCTCATGGCAAGCAGGCCAAGCACGCGACAGCCGCATATATCGGCAACCGCGATGTAATCGTGCGGGATCTGAAACGGAATCGGCAGGGGCAGATGACCGCCGATATTTTCCTGCTGGATGGACGGCAGATAGCCCATGAGTTGGTCAAAGAAGGGCTTGCCTGGGTACAACCAGGACGGGCCGGCGATCAAGCGCTGAAAGACATGGAAGAACTAGCCAGAGCCTCAGGAACGGGTCTGTGGGCTGAGCCCAATGTCATTTCACCTTGGAAGTGGAAAGCCACAAAGCCTGCGCATCAGAACTAGAGCCTATCGTAAGCCCGGCACAGCCGGCAATGCAGGAATCCCACAAGCTGCCCGATCTCGTCCTTCGGCAACAAGCATGGCATAAGAATGCTCGTTCCCCACCTTCTGTGGATAACCTTGTGAACAAGTTGAGTTCTTGAGAAAAGATGGCGCGAATGGTGTGTTTATTTAACAAAGTGCCTATATTTTAGGCATCCGCTCGCTTTTGATTGTGCCACAAGTAATAGTGTGTTCAGTGGGACTTCTCTCATTTCTTGCATATTCCTAGAAAAACGGCTTGACATATCTAGCTCGTCGCTGTCACGGCCTTCAGTTGTGCCACTAGTTGAAATGTTATCCACAGGGGCGAGAATTTTCTGTGGATGACGGTGCTCCGCATTCAGTGCGGGTTTCCTATCTGTCAAGGGCTTTGATGCAGAAAGACGGCTCCATCCACGGGTGAAAAAGATCCCAGGACCAACCCCGTTATGCCAGAGCCGAATGGCTGGTCTGAGACGTATGGGGTACTGCACGGCTTGATCTGATGTTCGGCGGTCCTGGCATCGACGAGTTCAGCTACGACCGTTTCCCTCCACGCCGTATCAGTTACTTAACATAGCTCGCTGACCCTGTTGATCCGTGTGGCTCTAAATCTACGCTTCACATCTTTCAGGTCGCTTAAGCTTGTCAGCTTGTGCTGGTAGTTGGATTTCTCTTTCATCGTCCGGCCCATTCGGTCCCATCTCAATACAGATATCGATATGGATAATGTCCGGAGCCGACACAGTTGGAACCGTTGCTTGAGCGAGGAGGGTTTTGTTTGGTTGCCAGTATAGTTCAATGAAGCAAATCTAAACCCAATATTCATAACCAGAATCCCACTTCACTTACTCGAGTCACCATTTTGTCAGTATCGGTGTGTGCGAAACCACGTTCCCTAAGAGCGAGAGTGGGAAGACCGAAAGCCTAGGATTTAGAGGTGATACAGGAGGAGATCGGTATGATGAAAGAACATGACGGTGTCGTATTCGATCAGGTGGTCGAGGAAGTTAGGATTCGTCCTTGGACGATTCTTCGCTCTGTTTGAGCCAGAGTTCAAGCAGCCTGGTCTCGCGTTCGGACTGGGAAATATGCTCCAGTGCGAACGCGCCAGTCAGTCGATCTTCATAAAACGCACGTTGCTTGGCGTAGGTCTTCTTGAACGCTTCCTTCTTCAGGGTTTTCCAATTTGCATCGGATATTCCAGCCTGAGAACGCAAGAGATTGATCTCAATGGCTTGAAACGCAAACACCTTTGCTAAGACTTTGATGACGGTGGCATTGGTCAGGAATCGTGGAGCTTTTTCAGCCATGACTGATCGTCTCGGTTAGGTCAAGACACACGTGACTGTACCGATTACGTGCTCAGCGTCCTAGCGTCGAAACTTCGACCAGGAGACCAATTAGTTCCGCACGCCGCTCCACACTTTTGCCGGATCGATAGGCTTATCAGGGTTGAGCGTCTTTGCCTTTTCCAGCAAGACATCAGTCCCTTCCGGATAGGCCGGATCGGAAATGCAACAATTATCGACCGGACAGACGGCCGCACATTGCGGTTCGTCATAATGGCCGACACATTCGGTGCAGCGATCATGGGTGATCACGTAAATATTGTCTCCCACGCCCTGGCCGTCGCCGACATGAAGGCCCTTCTCTTCCGCGCCGCTACGTGTTTCGTAGATAGCCTCGTTCGGGCATTCCGGCAGGCAAGCCCCACAGTTGATGCATTCATCGGTAATCAGTAGTGACATGGCCTTGTCTCCTTATCCGCTAATGAAGATTGAATCTAGCCCCGTGGTTTCCCTGTATCTCGGAATTCCGTCTACGCGAAGGGTCATGTGCTCCCATCGCAACCGTGCGCATGACGACATCACCCTAGTCGCAACGAATTGTGACCGTCAACCTATGTGACACACTTGTTCTTCAACCATGAGCCCTACATGGTGCACTCCTGTCACCGCCTCTGTCAATGTATCAGTTCAGACGGAGATCTCCGGGCACGGAAGCGAATGACGAGATACGCATTTCGCCGAAGAGATTCCACGGGAATGATGCTGTGCTACTCAGGTTCGATGACAACCCTGTCTTGACGTCCATACATCAGTTTTCGGTTGCTGGCAGCGGCATGCTTGTGTACGAGTTTCCCAAGAATGGCAAGGGAGAGGACATGTTTGACATGTCCGAGCGCGGCATCTGCCGTACATGCGCGGGACAATGCACATCGTGGAAGTCCTGGGCGAAGCAGTTGGAAAAGCAGTTATAGCGACGGTTCTTCTGATAACGCACCTACAAAGTAGAGGTGCTGTTCTCCTGTGAGATGCCGGGGTTGAACGATGTAGTCGCCCGTCATCGAGGGAATCCAGATGGACTTTGCCAACTCCATGTTTCCCGCAGTCACCGTCCACGCGAGGCCGCCCACGATGCCCCCGCCGATTGCATAGGCCATTTTTGCCGCGCCATAGGGCATGCTCAGAGCCCAGCAGGCGGCTTGGAGCCCGGCGGCCTTCGGGCGGGATTGATATTGATTCGGTGGATGAGATTGGTTTGAGTACGAGGGGCTCATCTCGACCCTGTCTTCACCATGGGCCATGACTGATTGCTCTGTCACGACCAGTACGGTGACGAGGGTAGTTCCAATCAGAAGCATCCGCCCGGCCTGCATTCTTGGAAAACGATTTGCGCTCATGGCTGTTCTCCCATTAAGTGGGCTCGGTTCAGCAAGCCACATCGACAGGAACGCTTGCTTGCATGTCTCGGCGCTTCTTGACGGCGAGAAACGCCCTGACAGGGGCGTGTTATGGGCCAAGTGCGGTGCTCTGTTCCGATGTGGCCTTCGTCGTACTCTACCGGTCTGGTTTGTCTAGCGCAATATGTCTGAGAAATATGTCTGAGAAAGTGGATCCCTCTTTTGGCCATCATGTAATGAGCCGGTACTGTCAGATCCTGGCT
>CABVRR010000024.1:17712-20237 GCA_902500705.1 uncultured Nitrospira sp. | reverse complement strand
AGTGGATCCCTCTTTTGGCCATCATGTAATGAGCCGGTACTGTCAGATCCTGGCTTCAAGCGAGAGTTCCAAGGAGACTGTCTGATGAACGCCATGGTTTTGGCAATATCTGCTCAGCAGGTGATTCGTGATGAGCGTGATATCTCTCAGCTCGTCATTCGCGACGCACTGGGCCAATGCATGGTGTGACTCGCTTCCTTGTTAAGAATGGCGTATGGTCGAGCGCATGGCGATTCCGGAGTTCATCAAAGCCCTTCGTTCAAAGATCGGTACGGACCTGTTGCAGGTTCCGACGGTTGCGGTGCTGGTCTACGACGATTACGGGCAACTGTTGCTCGTGCAGGACAAGGAGTCCGGTTTGTGGGGGGCACCGAGTGGCATTCTCGATCCGTATGAATTGCCGGCTGATGCGGCGGTGCGCGAAACCTGGGAAGAAGCCGGAGTATTTGTCGAACTCACGCACATCGTCGGGGTTTTTGCGGGAGAGCACTTTGGCGGCGTGTATCCGAACGGTGATCAGCTCGCTTGTGTTTCCACGGTCTTTGGTGCCAGTCCCGTCAGAGGAACGCCTCATCCGGATCATGAGGAGACATCGGACGCGCGCTACTTCGCTCCAAGCAAGATCGACAGTCTCTCCTGTTATCCATATTTCCGAGTGATTCTCAAGACATTGAGTCAAGGCCAATCACAAGGCTACTTCGAACGGTCCACTTGGCAACCGAGTGGCGAGTGACCTGTTTTCGATAGAGGGCATTCATCTTCGCCGACGGTGGGTGGTGGTTCCCAGCGATGTTGAATAGGACTCTGTTGTTCGGTAGGATGTTCGCCGGATGAACGTGAGTTATACGGTGATAATGCTTTCAGCAGCGAGATTATCCGAGTGAGACGAACAGAAGACATCACGGTAGACGGTCATCATTTTTCAACAAAGGAGCAACCCTCATGGCAGATGTGAAAGAACAGATGACGCATGCGCTGGAGCAGCTCAAACAACAGCGCGATGAGCTGCAGGTTCAGCTTCACTTGGCAAAGGCGGATGCCAAGGACGAGTGGGCTCGCCTGGAGAATGAGTGGGAGGAAACGAAGACCAAGCTGGAAGCCGCGAAGGAAGAGGCCGGGAAGACAGCGGAATCCGTCGGCACCGCACTGGGTCTGGCGATCGACGAATTAAAGAAGGGCTATGAGCGGTTGCGAAGCCGCCTCTAAATAAGCAAGGCCTTGTTCACGCAGCGACGAGCCGCCGAAGAAATCTCACCGCCAGCGGTCAGTACAAGAGAGAGACGGGCCAATCAGGCATCCTCACAGGTCTCCTCATCTGAGAAGCTGCGCCACAACGAAGGCTCGGTTGATGGGAGGAATGCTAGAGCAATCCTCCTGTCGCCGAGTGCGTGAAGACCTTGTTCTTGTCGGCATGCCGCCGATGGATTATCGTTTAGCTGGAGAATCCTGGGGTTTCTTGCCGACATGGGTTTTGGGGTCACCCACAGGGCCGCCCGAGTCCAGTGACTGCGTAATCACGATCTCCATACGCCGATTCTTATTCCGGCCTTTCTCGGTCTCATTCGTTGCGATCGGCTTGCTATCTGCGTACCCTGCGGCTTTGACGCGATCAGCCTCCAACCCTCCAGCGATCAGCACCTGACTGGCATGTTCAGCCCGTGTCTTCGAGAGGTCGGCATTATCCCGAAAGCCTTTTCGAGGGTCGTTTCGGAGGAGGATGTTGTCGGTATGTCCGGCCACTTCGATGCTCTGGTAGCGGAATCCATGTAAGACGACTCCGACCCGCTCGAGCAATGAGGTGCCGCCGAGAGTGATTGTCGCGTCACCCGTGGAGAATAACTCGCCGGTCGCTAACGCGAGGGTTAATTTGTTGCCGCGCTGTTTCAACATGGCGCTGCCCTTCTTCAGTTCGGGCAATAAAAGATTCGCAAGGCTTTCATGTAGTTTCCCGAGATCACTCGTTGAGGTTTCCGTCTCTCCGTCATCTGTGACTTCAGTGTCGGATCCGGTCAGGCTGGTCAAGGATAAATTGTGGTCGATCGATAGCAGAGCAACAGAGGGTGGGCTTTCTTCCTGAGTGGGAGTCGGCCCAGTCGGTTTTGACGAATTGAGCTCAAGCTCCGCCAGCAATTGCTTTGTGCGCGTGAGATCTGCATCTTTTGCCATAAGTTGGGGGGTGAGATCGGCCAGCTTTTGCGTAGCTTGCTTGAGGTCCTCTTTCATCTGGGTCAGTTCTTGCTCTCTCCTCACGATCTGCTGGTCGGCGTCAGCAGCGCGACGCTTAGCCTGCGTGAGCTCCTGTTCTTTCCCGATCAGTTGTTGCTCGATGTCGGAGACACGGCGTTTGGCCTGCGTGAGTTCCTGTTCTTTTCCGGCCAGTTGCTGCTCGATGTCAGAGACGCGGCGCTTGGCCTGGGCCAGGTCCTGCTCTTTGCTTGCAGTCTGCTGATCGGCATCGGTGGCACGACGCTTGGCCTGCGTGAGTTCCTGTTCTTTTCCGGCCAGTTGCTGCTCGATGTCAGAGA
>CABVRR010000024.1:12251-17612 GCA_902500705.1 uncultured Nitrospira sp. | reverse complement strand
TTGGCCTGCGTGAGTTCCTGTTCTTTTCCGGCCAGTTGCTGCTCGATGTCAGAGACGCGGCGCTTGGCCTGGGCCAGGTCCTGCTCTTTGCTTGCAGTCTGCTGATCGGCATCGGTGGCACGACGCTTGGCCTGCGTGAGTTCCTGTTCTTTTCCGGCCAGTTGTTGTTCGATGTCGGAGACGCGGCGCTTGGCCTGGGCCAGGTCCTGCTCTCTGCCTGTGGTCTGCTGATCGGCATCGGCGGCACGACGTTTAGGCTGCACCGGCTCGTGCTCTTTTAACGCTAACGCTAGTTGCTGCTCGATGTCGGTAGCACGGCGCTTAGCCTGGGTCAGTTCCTGTTCTTTTCCTGCTGCTTGTTGTTCGAGGTCGGTCACCCGGCGTTTGGCTTGTGCCAGCTCTTGCTCTTTCTTGGCCGTCTGTTGCTCGGCATCGGCAACTCGACGCTTGGCCTGAGCAAGTTCCTGCCCTTTCCCCGTTGCCGCCAGCTGTTGCTCAAGATCAGCGATCCGGCGCTTGGCTTGGTTGATCTCCTCAGTACGTGCCGCGAGATCGTCTCTGAACTGTTTTGTCTTCTCGTGAGAGTTCGTGATCTGGGTTGAGATCTCTTGATCCTTGGCATGAAGCTGGAGGACGAGCTCACCGATTCGTTGCTTAAGCTGTCGCTCGAGCTCGTCAATTCTTTGCTTGGCCTGCTGGAGATGAGACTTCGTGATGCTCAGTTCGTCTTGGGAGGGCGAGCCGCCTGCCTCTTCGACGGCAGACGAAGTCGGCACGATGTCGATGAGCATCGCGAAGAACACCAGGGTAAAGGCGAATAATTTGACGATCATGGTTCGCTCACAAGTAGATAAAGTCCGTTTCACCCGAGAAAAGAGAAGAGAAAAAACGATCCTATCGCCTCCCTGATTTACTTTGCAACGGGGTCCATGTGGCGAAGACGATGGAAGAGACCGGTGGATGAGCGGCAGGTCAGGTGATGGTGGACGAGACACTGAACGGAGAGTTTCCATTGGAAAAAGCTTGATAGGTGCGAAGGTGAATCCTGTTGCCGCTGCTGTCATCAGAGAGTCTCGTTCACGTCTTGAATCTCATCGCTTGTCTCGCTAGACTTCGCTCCACGTGACCTGTTCCGTTTCTTCGGAGGTTGTTCGAATGGTACGTCGTCCTTTTCTTCACGTCGTCCTGGCCGTTGGCGCATTGCTCACAGTAGGGACAAATTCTTCGGAGGCAGCCGATCAGCCGCAACAGCTGAAATCGACCTGTGAGAAAGGTGCGGCGGCAGCATGTACTACTCTCGGGTTGTTGCATATGAAAGGTGAGGGGGTGAAGCAAGACGACAGTCGAGCGGTCGCCCTTTTCAGAAAAGCCTGTGATGGTGGGGATGTGAGTGGTTGCTCCAATCTGGGCGTGATGTATGCCGAAGGCATCGGAATTCAACAGGACGATATGCAGGCCGCGGCCTTCTCTCAGAAAGCCTGTGACGGGGGGAGCATGAAAGGCTGTTACAACCTTGGGGTGATGTATGCCGAAGGAACCGGCGGGCAACAGGATGACGTGCAAGCCGTCGATTTCTACAGGCAAGCCTGCGAGGGGGGAAATGCAAAAGGGTGCTACAACCTGGGCGTGATGTATGCCGAGGGAACCGGCGTGCAGCAGGACGACGTCCAGGCCGCGACCTTCTCTCGGAAGGCCTGCGACGGAGGCAGTATGAAGGGCTGTTATAACCTCGGCGTGTTGTACGCCGAGGGAACCGGGGTCCAACAAGACGACGTTGAAGCCGCCAACTTCTATCGGAAGGCCTGTGACGGGGGGAATGCAAGGGGCTGCTACAATATCGGCGTGTTGTATACCGAAGGAACCGGAGTTCAGCTGGATAACTTTCAAGCCGCTGATTTTTACCGGAAGGCCTGTGATGGGGGAAGTGTGAGGGGCTGTTCCAATCTCGGCATGATGTATGCCCAGGGGACCGGGATCAAGCAGGACGACATTCGAGCCGCCAATTTCTATCGGAAGGCTTGCGATGCTGGAGATGCGAAGGGCTGTATCAATCTGGGTATGGTCTATCAGGTCGGGAGAGGGATCAAACAAGACGATGCGGAGGCACTCAAGTATTACGGGAAAGCCTGTGACCTGAGAGAGCCTAAAGGCTGCTCCCATTATGCAAAGTTGAAGACGGGGAGACGATAAGTTTGCGCGTCGATGCGAAGGGAAAAAACCAGGTGCCGTTTCTCGGCATGCTTATCGAGTCTCCGCGAAGTGTTTCCCTTACCATATCGCCGACCGATGTGTCACATTAGTCCGCATCCCGTCTCAAACACGTGATCTCGATGGGCGCTCCTATATGATCGTGCACACTTCATCCGTGTGGTCTCTTTCGTCCTGTAAAGCGAGGTTGATGATGCGGCGACTTCTCTTGGCTCTCTTACCCCTGGCCCTGGCTGGGTGCCCGACCACGACGGCGATAGTCGTCGGAGCGCCGGCGCTCTTGTCCAAATCCCAGTTCGATGAACGGCGGACGGAAACCAAGCAGCAGATCGAAAAGGGGCTGATCTCAAAAGAGGCCGGTGAAACCAATTGCCGCCAGATGCTGAATACAGTCGATCGGAATCACGCGGCACCGCCTCCGGTCGACCCTGCCATTTGCGAGTTTGGGTCGTTTGCCGATAAACGGTATGAACTGACCAGATCGGTGGAGAGCGGCGCGTTGACGCCTGAACTCTGGGTGACGAAGTGTAAGCAACTTGCCGGGCAGTCTTCTGGGAAGGAGGGGTGTGTCTATGATCCGTTCGCCGATCGCATTGTTCACTGGCAACGGTTGGTGAGGGAAGGCAAGGCGTCGAAGGAGGGAGCGGAGATGGATTGTCGTAACTACGTGAAGCAGGTTCGCGAACATCCGATCCCTGGGCCGGAGATCAACGAGGATGCGTGCACACTCTAGGCTCACATTGCAGACAGTCTGAGAACGTATAGAAGCGGATGGCCAGACTGCCAAGGTCGGAGCAGAGGTTGGGTTGTCGAACGAGGACTGAGCGGGGCTTGCTGATGGGGTTTTTAACAGTTAGAGTCGAGACAGTGCCGTATCGTACAGGTTGTTCCGAGGGGCGATCTCTGAGATGAAGGTCGCAGAACACGCGTATGGATGCTGGATCGGACTACGGGCTGTGGTGGCTTGTTCTCGTCAATTCCGTATTTTTTATTCTCTTTGCGCTCAGCTTCACACGGCCGAAGACGGGGCGTGATTGGCGGTCTCTCGGTGCCTTTTCGGCGTTCATTGTGGCGTTGTTTACGGAGATGTACGGCTTCCCCTTGAGCCTCTATCTCCTCTCGGGCTGGCTGACGAGTCATTACCCCACAGTCGATCCTTTCGCACACGACACCGGCCATTTCTGGCAGATCCTTCTCGAGAGAGACGGACCTGCGCACTCTGATCCATTGCACATCATCAGCGAGGTATTGGTCTTTGTAGGGCTGATCTTGCTGGTGGTCTCCTGGCGTGTGCTGTATTGGGCGCAACGGACCGGCACGCCGGCGATGAGCGGACCGTATGCCTGGGTGAGGCATCCGCAATACGTCGCCTTCATCATCGTCATGCTGGGATTCCTGCTCCAGTGGCCGACGATTCCAACCTTGTTTATGTTTCCTGTCCTCACAGGGTTGTACGTTCACCTTGCCTACACTGAGGAAGACGAGGCTCGCGCGCAATTCGGCGAGATCTATGATCGGTATGCCGCTGCGACACCCGCCTTTTTCCCGTCATGGGGGGACCGTCGACCAGAGCCCACAGATGAAGGACCACCCAACTGATGTACAAATCGTCGAGACAATCGGACGTCGCACCTCTATAAATCACCTCTGAAATCGATTAAGGTACATGGCCTACTCTTCCGGAGGACACACGATGATATTCAGACGGCCGGAGCTCGAAAAAGATAACCCGATAGCCCCCGAACCATATGTGGGCCCGCGTAGGCGACTGGCGATGGCCCGTGCGGCATCCTTGGGGAAAGCGCTCGAGGTGGATGATGTGAAAAGCGCGTTGCAAAACTTGATGGACGCGGCTTCTCGTCTGGTGAATGGTCTACCGAAAGCCAAGAAAATACAGAAAGACGTGACAGCGTTGCGACAGGCGATTGCACAGGCCGAGCGGGTACTCGTAGACGAAGATCATTCCAGGTCTTAGCATGCGGGACGCAACGGCGGTGGGGAGATCTGTTTCAAGCTCCGCGGATGGCTGTTGAGGCATGCACTCAACAGGCAGTCTGATTTGCGACGGCCTCAAGCAGGAGGAAAACATGACGACTTCGTGTGGGCGATTCACGATGTGCGGAGTGAGTGTCCTAGTATGGTGGTGCCTCGTCGGGAGTGCCGTGGCGCATGAGTCCTCGGCAACGTCTCAGTCTTCCAGTCTTAACCAATCAACCTCGGTACAACAACACAGCGAGATCGCGTGGGATGCCGTCGAGTGGACGGAACGGCGCTATAAAATCGAAGCGCTGGGCTTCAAGGCACGTGACGAAACCGGCAACAGTTGGGTCGGCAGCGATGAGGTGATGATCCGCACTGATGATGCCAAAGGCTGGACAGTTTCCAGTCAGATCGGCGGAATCGACTCAGGCGATACACACCACTTTGATCCGGTGAAGAGCTGCGTCGTTCCGGTGCGTCCCGGCATTGTCGTGCTGGGTAAGACATCGGTGTGCGACGACGGAGGGGAAGCTGCGCCGCTGAGTTTCGGGGTCGAGTTCTGGGAGAAGGATTGGTTCGGGGGCTTCGGTCGCAATTTTTGTAGCCCGGGATCGCCGGGGGCCGGCATGCATGCTGGCCCGTATTGTGCAAATGACAATGCCGGTGACGACTTCATCGGGCGCGCCTCGATCGATCTCTCGATACAGGACCTTGACGCGGCTCTGCCGAACATCGGCGATGAGTTTATCGAAACCGTCGTGCTGGAGCAGTGTGATAGCGGGAGTCGATGCGACGCGACGTATGGATCGGATTATAGCTTTACCTATCGCATCACGCGCCTGCGCGATGTCCAGGCGGGCTTGCGCCCGTTGCTCGAAAACGGAATGCGTATGATCGGCACGTATTCAGAGCTGGAGGCTATTGCTGCGGGTCTACGGTCGTTGCATGCGCCGAGTCCGCGCCAAATCGAACCGGGCATGGGTAAATAGGGGGAGGAAGTCTGAAGCAAGGCATCCACTGTGCGTTTCGACTGCGGTGTGTCATTGTCCATTCTGGCGTCTGTCGACGTGAGAGCAGACTCTCTTCAGTGCTGAATTCGGTATCATCGGTCAAGAATCGAAGCCGCAGCTGACTCTCCCGCCGAAAAGTGTGATCGGTTCAGACTTCGATCAA
>CABVRR010000024.1:10229-12151 GCA_902500705.1 uncultured Nitrospira sp. | reverse complement strand
CTTCCAGTAAGCTGGCTGCGCTGGTTTGAATCGATTCAGATACAGTTCGGTATCCATATCGATACAGTTCATTCGACTCAGTTGCTCTTCCACTCACGTACATCTCTTAAACCTTCGTGTAACAAAGAGAGCTGATAGCCGTTCTAGCCGGTATGAGGCTTGCTTCTGGTAGCACCACACTTGGTGCATGATGGTGCTGAACGGATGCAGTGTTCCGGTGAGGGGCAAACGAGGGAGGTGTCGCATGTCCGGCAAGAACATCGTGTTGTGTTCAGACGGAACAGGGAATACGGCGATCAAGGCGCGAGGCACGAATGTGTTTAAACTCTATGAGGCCGTCGATATCCAAGGACACAAATACGATCCGACGAAAACGCCGCAAGTCGCGTTTTATGGCGATGGCGTAGGCACGTCGAGACTGGCTCCGCACAAGTTGCTCGGCGAGGCATTTGGTCTTGGATTTGCCAAGAATGTGAGGGAGCTGTACACGGAATTGGTTCACGTCTACGAACCAGGCGACCACCTTTTCCTCTTTGGGTTCAGCCGGGGCGCGTATACGGTCCGTGCACTCTCAGGACTTATCCAGTACTGCGGTATTTTAGATGTTAAGAAGGTGAACCATGATGTGTTAAAGCGTCGTGTGAACGAATGCTGGACGGCATTTCGTCGGGAAGCGTTCCAGCGAGTAACGGAGCAAGAGCGCCGTGATAATCAGCCGTCGCCCGATATGGTCAAGCAAGACCGGCTGCGGCGTGAGCGCTGTGGGGCCGTCATCCATGATGAGTATGCCCCGGACGGAGCCGTCACCATCGATTTTGTCGGAGTATGGGATACGGTCGGGGCGGTCGGTATGCCGTTTGAAGAACTGCGCACCTTGTTTAACTGGTTCTGGCCGATGCGATTTTCAGAACTGACCCCGAGCAGTCGTATCATGCGTGCCTGTCACGCCTTATCCGTCGATGATGACCGTCGGACCTTCTCTCCTGAATTGTGGAATGAGGAAGGGATTCCTGCCGGTCAAGTGGATCAAGTGTGGTTTGCCGGTGTGCATTCCAACGTCGGCGGCGGCTACGTGAAGCACGGCATGTCGTTGGTGGCGTTAGATTGGATGATGGCGGAGGCGGAGCGCAGCGGGCTTCGCTTTATTGAGCGAGATCGAGAGTATGTGCGGACGCATCAGGACGTCCATGACGAGCTCTACGATGCTCGCGCCGGGTTGGGTGTGTACTATCGGTGGGAGCCTCGCGATATCGGGAGGTTTTGTGAAGAGCACCATATGGGACCGCCAAAAGTTCATGTGAGTGTGTTCGAGCGTCTCGCTAACAGCACGGGTGGGTATGCGCCCATCAATATTCCTGATCGGTTTCAGGTCGTCGGAACCGGCGGCACGCGGCCATGGCCCAACCGTGAATTGCTCGACAACATGACGCGGCAGCTGGAGCCTCAGCAGGGTTCGAACAAGAGTCGGGGGGCGAATACGTCATTACTTGACGGCATGAGTGGAATCATCAGAAGCGGCAAGCAGTCATACTTCACCTTTGTTGCGGTCTCGCTCCTGCTGGTCGGCGCAATCGGTGTCTTTTGGTGTTGGCCTCAGGTCTTCGATCAGATCGTTCCATGGTGTCCGTATCCCATCTCTGTCGCCAGCGGGCTCTATGCCTGTTTAGTCGGTCTGGTGTGGGGTTGGTCAAAATATGTTGATAACCAGATGGAGTCTATTGCGCGAAGCCAGTGGTTGCGCTATCGCAATGTTCTGAGAAATCTTCTTTCGAATGACCTGACACCGAGGAATCGTGAGCGATTGAGCCAGGAGGTTGTCTCAGAAAAGGTCGTGGTGGAGGAACAGCCAAGATCGCCTCACGTGAGAGTAGAAAAAGTGGTCTCGAGTGGGGCATGTTAGTCTGTCGGGTGGGCATATTGTT
>CABVRR010000024.1:2920-10129 GCA_902500705.1 uncultured Nitrospira sp. | reverse complement strand
ATCATCGTAGAAGAAGGAAATTCCTATCCTCATGATCAACTGCCGGATCACGATCTGTTCATGGACTATTGGTTCCGTGATAAACAGACGGTTGTCGCCTATGTGCCGGATCGGGGGCGGGATGCCGGGCTTGTCGGCGCGTTTTATCTCAAATCCAATTGGCCTGGACGAGCAGGCCACGTGGCAAACGCCGGGTTTATTGTTGCACCGGCGTGGAGGGGCCAGGGGGTAGGGCGGCTCTTGGGGGAGGTGATGCTGGAGTATGCCAGGCAACTCGGTTATCGAAGTGTGATCTTCAACCTCGTGTTTTCAGAGAATCTGAGCGCTCGACGGCTGTGGGAACAGCTCGGTTTCCGACGGCTCGGTGTAATCCCTGAAGCGGTCCGAAACAGTGACGGAAATTATCAAGATGCCATCATCATGTTTCGGTCATTGATGTAACATCGCGTGTGCCTTACCTCACTTGCCGTTGGCTGCTATCAATACCTGGGAAAGGGGCCATTCACATACGCTGTCACTCCATTTCAGTGGATCCCAATGCATAGGCTCACCGGGGCTGCAGAAGGACGTGTGCGAGACGATTGACGGTTTCATGAAGCGCCGATCCGGTCAGAGCAATCGGACTATGCGGAACTCGCCAGACCGGTTCCAGCGGAGCTGGGTCATCGGCGAGGCGTGGAATGACATGCCAGTGGATGTGGGGAAGTTGATTGCCGAGTAGCTCATAGTTGATCTTCTTGGCAGCATAGGTCTCGGTGAGGGCGTGGGCTACTCGGGTGACTTCCTCGATCAGCTGGAACCGCTCGGTAGGCGCGAGGTGGAATAACTCCGTGGCATGCCGCTGGAAGACCACGACAGTCCAGCCGGGGAAAAATTGGTCGTCATGCAGATAGACCTTCGATAGTCCGAGGTCTGCGATGAAATGATCCTGTTTCGGCCAGGTTCCTACGCATGCGTTGCAAGGGGCAACGGTCACGGCTGACTTGCCTTGCGCCACTCTTCCTCCGTCAAAACCCCCTTCTTGATCAGCAGCTGAATCAGTCTGTCGACCGTCTCGTGGTTTGCGTCGGCGGATGATTTTCGAGCAGGCGATGTCGAGGAGTTCGCACGTTTCGCCTCAGGAGGGAGGCGTTTCTGTCCCAGAACTTTGAACGAGGGCGTAAAGACCGCCACATAATCCAGGTTTCTCAAGCGGACCACGGTGGGAAGGCTATTGGTTTGCGGTATGAGGTCAGGGGACGTTCCAGGCGAAAGTCGGAAGTAGGGTTTTCCGTCGTCCGTCTGGCCTTCTTGGCCCAGAACCTCGAACCGTTTCAGGAAGGATTCCCCTGTAAGCCCTTCTCGGTCTTCACCGGCCAAGTTGGTAATCTTGTCCAGCACGATGATCAGAGAGTCGCCGGCGATTGCGTCCGGCGAGAGATTCCTGACGCTGACGTCGTAGCGGTATTCACTGACGAAGTTATCGCGACTCTTCAACGTCACGATGACTTGCATGCGCCCGGTCAGATCGGTCAACTGGTCCAGCGAGGCGGCGATACCGCATGCTGGCTCCATGGCGATGGCTACAACTGCGGCGAGACAAGAGGTTCGTATCCAGCGCATCATGGGGATGTCCTCACGCACGTAATGCTTAGTGAGGTGAGCATAGCAAAGTCCTCGGAATTGGGCGAGTAGATTCCTTTAGCCGTACCTTGACACACCGTTTCAGCCGACGATATTCTCGCCCCAGATTGTGCAGGTGTTCAGCACGTACGACGAATGATGGCTTTGTCTGATTCCCGCCGACTGAAACCACTGGAAGTCTCTCGTGCTCTGGCAGCGGCTCTTATGACGCTGTACGATTTTCCGCACCCCCATCGACCGGGACGAACCATCCGCGGCTATGATCGGCCACATGCCATGCGAACGGCGAAAATGTGTGTGACCGTCGCCGATCGGTTAGGCCATCCACGCGAGCGGATACGACTCTACCACGTTGCCTGCCTTCTGCATGACCTGGGCCGCGCAGGCTTGGATCGACGACTCTTCGGGATGATTTGGTCGTGGGCCAAGCAGCGGGGTATTCCGACAAGGCCGCGTGAATGGCGCGCTCTTCATCCACGGACGAAATATGGCCGAGAGACAGAAGCCTTTGTGTCGCTGTATCGGCAGGATCTCATCGCCTCCGGCGTCGCCATGAACAAGTGGGCTGTCGAGCAGATCGAAATGCGGTTAGGCTATGCCCGGCGTCTGGCCAGACGGTTGCGCACGGTGAAGCCACAGTTGAAAGCGCTTGGCGTCGGGTGGAAGCCATGGATGCAACAAGTCATGCTGTACTACTATTACCCGGAACGGTTGGCGAAGGCGACGGTATGGGTCCGGCAATTAGCAGAGATTCTCGTCGCCTGTGAACAGTTTGAGGCGTATAGCAATCAACGCCGGGGGCGTGATTATTATGCTCGACGCAAAGAGAGTGTGCCGGAGGCCTTCGCCTATCTCGACAAGCTTAGACAGGAGGGCATTCTGAGCCGTCAGGTCGTGAGCGCCGTGCGATCGCTGACGGCCGAAGGCGCGTTCGATGCAATTTTGGAAGACGCGCGAGGCGAGCCGCTGACCCGAAGCGACCGCCGCTACCTGCGTGATCTTATAGAGCAGAGGGTCTGATGGGGGTCCACACTGTTTCCCTCAAGATCTCTATGGAAGGTGAGACACAGGTCGCCAACCTCACGCAATCTATCGCCGATGCCTTGGCTGATTCCCATCTCAAGGCCGGCATAGTAACGGTCTTCGTGAAACACACTACCGCCTCCGTTATGATTATTGAGGACGAGCCTGGAATTCGCGCAGACACGAAGACGTTTTGGGATCGCCTGGTTCCTCCCGACACTCAGTGGCAACACAATCGGCTCAATTTCGGAGAAGACAACGGCCACAGTCATCTGCGAGGGCAGCTCCAAGGGCCGTCCATCACGGTTCCGTTTGCAGCGGGTGCACTTCTGCTCGGCACATGGCAACAGATCGTGGTAGTGGACTTCGACACTCGTGCCAGAAACCGTGAACTCATCGTGCAGGTCCTGGGTGAATAACCAGGTCGGATCGTTGACGCTGTTCCTGGTTACCACGCTGCTATCCACACCGACCAACGCGGCGGAATGGGGCAAACCGTTAGGTGCTGTCTATGACGGTCCTGAAGGAAAACCTCGTCCGGTGACACCTCCTCCGATAGAACTGAGCGCCGACGAACGATCGACGATTACGGTGTTTGAGCGCGCGACCAAATCTGTCGTGTTCATCGCGAACACAGCCATCCAACAAGACATCTGGTCGCTCAACGTCATGGAAGTGCCTCAGGGGTCAGGATCCGGCTTCGTATGGAGTAAGCAGGGGCACATTGTGACTAACTTCCACGTTATTTATGGTGCCGATGCCGTCAAGGTAACATTGGCCGATCGGAGCGAGCATAAGGCAAAACTCGTCGGCGCCGACCCAGATCATGATCTTGCCGTGTTGCAAATTCAGGTATCCGCTGATCAGGTAGAGCCGCTGGCAATCGGTGCTTCGCATGATGTGCGGGTGGGACAAAAAGTGCTGGCCATCGGGAATCCGTTCGGACTGGATCATACCTTGACCACCGGCGTGGTGAGTGCGTTGGGCCGGACCATCAAATCCATGTCGAATCGGACGATCGAAGGGGTGATCCAGACCGATGCCGCAATCAATCCCGGTAATTCAGGCGGTCCGCTTCTTGACGGGGCTGGGCGATTGATCGGCGTCAATACGCAGATCGTGAGTCCGAGCGGAGCCTATGCGGGAATTGGATTTGCCGTTCCTGTCGATACGGTGAACCGCATCGTTCCGGAACTCATCAAGCACGGCAAACTCATCCGTCCAGGGTTGGGCGTCTCGCTCGTACCGGACGCGATGGCAAAGCGATGGGGCATCAAAGGCGTCATCATCGGCAAGGTGACACGCGGCGGTGCTGCTGACCGTGCGGGGCTCAAGGGCGCGCGCGAAACCATGATGGGGCAAATCCAACTCGGCGACGTCATCGTCTCAGTCGATGGAACGGCAGTCGCCACGGTCGACGATCTGATGGATGTGATGGAAGCGCACAAAGTCGGCGACCATGTCAGCGTGGAGATCCTGCGCGCCAATCGGCGTGAGAAGGTGTCGGTGACGCTGCAGGTCGTCAACTAGCGTAACGGCAATTCGCGGCATGCGTATGGTAGGATCATGCGGTGCCGTCGTGTGGAGGATTGTCTATGAGTGACCGCAGAGCTTCTGAACAGGATGAATTGAGAGACCAGAACGATGAGTCGCCGCTGAAGACCGGAACCGACCCGCTTGAATTAATCGAGCAATGTCTCGCTTCGTTTCCCGAAGGAGATGCGCGACAGAAGCTGTTGTACAAGCTGCGTCATGCCGTGACGCTGTCGCAAGCCGCTCAGCAGCAACGCGAACTGGAATTTAAGAAAGTCGGCGAGGTGGTCGCCAAACTGACGGCACCGGCCAATCGAATCGGTACCCTCCTTGATGTTCCCGGTGAGGGACTCGCCCGTATTGTCGTCGGCGGGGCGGAATATTACGCCAATGTGGATCCACGGGTTTCCGAGACAGACCTGAAGATCGGAACACAAATTTTAGTCAACGAAGCCTACGCGGTGATCAAGACGCTCGGGTACGATCGCAATGGCCCTATCTTAAAACTGGCCGAGGCTATGTCCGACGGACGACTGCGGTTTGAGCAGGAGATGGGACGGCAATCATTGATCTTGCCGAGGTCGACCGATCTTATCGGCGTGGAACTCAAGACGGGCGATGAGATTCGTATCGATCCCAGTCACCGTGTGGCGATCGAGAAGCTTGCAGATCGTAAAGCGCACCGCCATGTCCTCGATGCGCCCCCCAAGGTCACGTGGGAACAGATCGGCGGACAACACGAGGCGATCGCCGGCATCCGAAAAGCGATCGAGTATCCGCTGTTGCACGCGGAGACGTTCGAACGGTTTAAGTTTTCCCAACCGAAGGGATTTCTTCTCTATGGACCCCCTGGATGCGGGAAGACGCTCATCGGGCAAGCGGCAGCCGGTAGCTTGGCCAAACTGGTCAGTGAGTCCAAGCCACAGCCGACGCCTGATGGAGACATGCGTCTTCCGGTGACCGGTGGAGCATTCCTGCATGTGAAAGGGCCTGAAATTCTCAATATGTGGCTTGGGGAGTCTGAGCGGATGGTTCGCGATCTCTTTGATCAGGCCCGAGCGAGGCGTAAAGAAGGTGCCTTGCCGTTTATTTTTATCGATGAAGCGGAGTCTATTCTGGGAACGCGGCGTGCGATGCGCTCCTTCAATATTTCGAACACGCTCGTGCCGATGTTTTGTAGTGAAATGGACGGGATTGAGTCGCTACACGAGGTGGTCATCATCCTGGCGTCGAACCGCCCGGACTTGATCGATCCGGCGGTGCTACGCCCCGGCCGCATCGATCGAAAGATCAAAGTCGGTCGGCCGAATCGGGATGCGGCAGCTGAGATTCTGAGGGTCTATATGGCCGCGGATCTGCCGCTCGATGCCGCGTTGGTCCGTGAG
Organism: uncultured Nitrospira sp.; assembly: GCA_902500705.1. Lineage (GTDB taxonomy): Bacteria > Nitrospirota > Nitrospiria > Nitrospirales > Nitrospiraceae > Nitrospira_D. The sequence goes on along the minus strand of CABVRR010000024.1, from coordinate 4,565 downwards.
CAAGGCGGCGATCACACTCAGGCGGCGGCCGCGCTCGTTCAAGACGTCATTGAGTCGATCTTTCGTCGAACGGATGAGAACCGCCTGTTGTCCATCAGACTCAGGAGCGGTCAAGCGAAAGTGTTGTATCGCGGCGATCTAGTCAGCGGGGCTATCTTGGCTTCGATCGTTCAACGGGCCAAGGAAAAAGCGATCGATCGCACGGTCCAGTCTGGACAGCCGTCGGGATTGCTGACCAAAGACCTTCTGGATTCGGTTTCAGAGGAATTTCGAGAAGGTGACATGTTGCCGCCGGATGATGCAGCCGAAGAGTGGCTGAAGTTGTTGGATCATCACCCTGAGCAGGTCGTCGGAATCTCGTCGTTCCGGCGTGGGCGTCAATCGGAAGAACGGCTGATCAACCAAGTCATTTAGGCATGTCTCTTTTCGGCATTGAAACAGAGTATGGCATCACGCGCGAGGATTTGAACGAAGTCGATCCCGTCGTGGAATCGATGGAGTTGGTCCGTGCGCATCTGACGGCGTCGTTCGAGCGGCGTTGGGACTATGCTGGTGAAGATCCTCATGAAGATGCGCGGGGATTTCGTGCGTCCGGGCTGGCGCAGGACAAAGAAGAAGACGAATTCGCGAAGCGCGACAGGCATCGGCCGTTTTCCTTTCACGACATGAAGAGCGATCTGGTGTTGCCGAACGGCGCGCGGTTCTACAACGACCATACGCATCCGGAGTACTCCACGCCGGAATGCCGAACGCTGAAAGACCTTGTCGTTCATGACCGGGCGGGCGAGCGGATTATCCAACGGGCAGCTGATCGCCGAAACAAGAGTCTCGGTGGTCAATCTGTGCAACTCTATAAGAACAACACGGATTTTCACGGACACAGTTACGGGTGTCACGATAATTATCTCGTTTCACGGGCCATCCCCTTTTCGGCTCTCGTTGCCGGCTTGCTGCCGTTTTTGGTGAGCCGACAGGTGATAGCCGGTGCGGGGAAGGTTGGGACCGAAGCTCAGGAGTCCGGGCATGTTCCCGGATCGTATCAGCTCTCGCAACGAGCGGACTTCATGGAGTCGGATCTGAGTGTCGACACGATGCATAACCGACCGATCCTGAATACGCGTGATGAACCCCATGCGGATCGACACAAGTATCGGCGACTCCATCTCATCATCGGGGACGCGAACATGTGCGAGTATGCGACGGCGCTCAAAGTCGGGACGACCCGCCTGGTGCTGGATGTAATCGCGCGAGGAGCTGCGCCGGATATTGAGTTGGAGCATCCGGTGGCAGCAGTGAAACAGTTGTCCCGCGATGCGGACCTGAAAGCCGTGGTCAGGCTCAAAAGCGGACGGACGCTCTCGGCCTTGGATATTCAAAACCAGTACTGCGAAGCGGCGATGCGGACCCTGTCCGGCTCAGATCAAGAGTCCGACTGGGTATTGCGCGAGTGGAGTGAGACCTTGCGCCTATTGGCGACGGACCGCTCACAATTGGTGGGAAAACTTGATTGGCTGACGAAACAGTGGTTGCTTGAGACTTTCATGCGGGAAGAGCGGATTGACTGGAGTGATCCTTGGTTGATGAGTTTGGACCTTGAATACCATAATGTAAATCCAGAACGTGGCTTGTATCTGGGGTTGGAGGC
>CABVRR010000024.1:0-2820 GCA_902500705.1 uncultured Nitrospira sp. | reverse complement strand
GCTTCTCCAGCGGAAGCTCTGAAGATGTGGAATAAGCGAAAGGAAGAGGCGCCATGACCGTTCAATTGATGCCGGAACGACGGGAAGGACCGGTTGACCCCATGCCGACATCGCCGCGTCCCGAAGAAGGCGGCGGGCCTCGCCGCCCTGACACGGGATCGCCGGACAAGGACAGCCTGATGAAGCGGATGCGCAAGGTTGATCCCAAACAGGCGGAGCGGTACCGGCAGAGAACAGGCGAATAACAGTCGTAGATGGACAGAGAGGCGTGACGCTGCACGTGTCACGCGTGACGAGGAGTTCAGGAATGGGTCTGCAAGGCGACTTCTATCAGCTCTTGAAAGAACAGGGATATGTGTTGGGAGTACCGGGGCAGGCCGACGCAGGCCGAGAACTGACGACCGCCACCACCATCCTTGCCTTTAAATATCATGACGGGGTGTTGGTCGCCGGAGACCGTCGCGCCACCGCCGGCAACCTGGTGATGTATGACCGTACCGACAAGGTCTTGGAGATTGATCGATATAGCGTCATGGCGATTGCTGGAGTGCCGGCGACTGCGTATGAGATGGCGCGCATTCTTGAGCACTCCTTCAAGTACTATCGGCGGACACAACTTCAGGAACTCAGCTTTGAGGGCAAGCTCCGCGCACTGTCCAAATTGCTGAAGGAGAATGTGCCGGCAGCCTTGGCGGGGACGGGGGCCGTGGTGCCGATTTTTGCCGGGTACGATGCCGGGCAGGAAGCAGCGAAAATCTACTTTTACGATATTCTCGGTGCGGAGTTTGAGGGAGTGGACTATGCCGTATCCGGGTCAGGCTCATCGACCATTCGTGGAATTCTGCATTATCTCAATACATGGGGCGAACAGCCGTTGAGTGCTATGCCTGAAGAGCAGGCCACCGTTCAGGCGTTGCGGCTGTTGACGAGCGCCGCGGAATTCGACAGCGCGACAGGCGGCATCAATCGCGATGCCGGTCTCTACCCGGTCATCAAGCTGATCACGTCCGGCGGTGTCAGAATGATGTCGGATCTTCAGCTTCGGTCGCTGTTCGAATCACGAGTTTCCAAGGGCGTGTAAGGAGTCTCGGTTATGTACGAAGAACCATATCGATGGGTGGAAGCAGTCGGGAATCGCCGCCACTATCTCGACGATCAGTTTAAGACAGGGGCTCCTGTCGTTGGAGTCACCTACGAGGGTGGCATTCTGCTCATGACGATGAGCAAGGGGACCTCCAAGTTATATGAAATTTACGACCGCCTTGCCTTAGGAGGGATGGGACATCCGGCTGATCTTGAGAAGCTGCGCTTCAATCTGTTGGAGATGGCGCACGTCGAAGGATTCAATCGTTCTGCTTCCGATGTGACCGGTGGCCGCCTGGTGAAATACGGCATTGCTCCGGTCATCAAACAGGCGTTCGAAGAGGTATTCAAGGCTCCCTTCATCGTGAAAATCTTGCTGGTTGAGTTGAGCCAGACATCCAGGAAAGACGGGTTCTTGACGATCAACTACGACGGGACGTTTGAGGAAAAGAGCGAGTATGCGGTGTTGGCCGCGACGTCGGTGGTCGAGCAGAAGATGGTCGAGTATCTTCGACAGCAGGATCATGTGTCTCTGGAGGACGCCGTCGGTGGAGCGATTCGCACGTGGGCGGTGGGTGATCGGGTGCAACGACGAGCTCTGGAGGATGGGGAAGGTCAGAATGAAGCAAAGGCTGACTCAGATCAGCAGGGGACGGACTCTGAAGCGCTCTATGCGCATCTGCGTCGATGTCTGGACGAAAAAACGATTGAATGTGCCGTGCTTGATCGCCATGTGCCGGGATCGTCCAAGTATCGAGTCCTCACGGCCGATGAGCTGAGCGCCGTGCTTCCAAAGGATCTGAGACCAACACGTTTGTAAATTATGTTCAATCGTATCTTTGGCTTGGAAACGGAATACGGTTTATTGATTCACGAAGACCGGCCGGACCATTCCCCGACGTGGTTCGCGCATAGGATTCGTGAGCATCTGTTTCATGTCCAGCGGCGAGGGGTGCTGGATTTACATCACCGTGGACATGATGAGCCTCCAGGAAACGGAGGATTTCTCACGAATGCCGGACGGATCTATTTGGACATGGGGCATCTCGAGTATGCCTCACCGGAATGTCATTCCCTCACGGATATGGTGGCATCGGACCGTGCCGGCGATCGCTTACTGCAGCAAGCGATCGAGGACTTGGGCTTCTCTGAACAGGTCTCATTGATCAAGAACAACATCGACCATGAGACGGATGCGACTTTCGGCTCGCATGAGAATTATCTCGTTTCTCGGCGATTCCCATTTTCGAGACGTGGATTGTCTCCGTTTGTGACGTTTCTTGTGACCAGGCAGATTTTTACCGGCTCCGGACGTGTTGGTTCCGCCGCCCAACAGGACGCTTGGATTCAGATGGATCGGCTGATTGTGCCGCGCCCGACGTTCAGCGGACGCCAGGCGCCGGAGATACCTTTTCAAATTTCTCAACGTGCCGACTACATCGTGAACGATTTCTTCGAATGGGTGCAGCATAATCGGGCGATTGTGAACACCAGGGATGAGCCGTTGGCCGATCCCAATCACTATCGGCGGATCCATCTGCTGTTGGGCGATTCGAATATGGCCGAGTATGCGACGGCCTTGAAACTCGGTACGACCGGACTGGTGCTGCAACTGATCGAAGAGGGACACGCACCCCAAGATTTAGAGATTGATGAACCAGTGGAAGCCCTCCAAGAGATTTCCCAGGATCAAGAGCGGCGCTGGCTCGTTCGGCTGCAGTCTCACCAAACGATGTC
>CABVRR010000023.1:36035-39905 GCA_902500705.1 uncultured Nitrospira sp. | reverse complement strand
TCGGTGCCGCCGGTTGTAGCGTTGCGTGTAGACGCCGTTGAGTTGGCGCATCCCTTTGGAGAGATTCGCCTCAGGAGTTTCAATGACCAGGTGATAGTGGTTATCCATCAGGCAGTAGGCGTAGCAAAGCCAGTGAAAGCGTTGCACGACTTTCCCCAGGTACTCCAAGAACGCGTGGCGATCTGCATCGTCCTCGAAGATGTCTTCGCGCGCATTGCCTCGGGTCGTCACATGGTAGAGGGCCCCGTCAAATTGCAATCGAAGAGGACGCGCCATAACCTATGCAGGTACCACACAGCGATAAGGTATATCAAGAAACAAGACCTGACCCCATTTACGTTGGACCTTCTAGCGTCAAGAGGATTCGAGCCGGCCTAATCTACGGCACAATCTCAGCCTTGTCGGACTTACTCAGGGGATACAACATGTCATTCTTGATAAAGAATCGATGCGGTTCTTCGCCCACATAGTTGCCCTTCAAGTTCTTGGCAGTGATCCCTACCTGCACGAGGTAACCAAATACAGGAGGTTGCCTCCTGCCTGAGAGATACGCATAGCCTTTTTGTGGCTCTCCTATGAATCGAAAGCGAGCCGTGAACGGATCGAAGAGCAGCGGTTGCATGAAGTGTCTAATGGCAGTCTGATAGGTTGGTGGGTCTGGGATTGTCCCAAAGTCAGCACGAGCGATTTGTTCAGGGGTCACGGGTGTGACACACCCTAGCGTGACGAGCAGAAGCAATGCTGGGAGACTTCTGAGAGAGGCCTTCACCAAGAACTCCTTCCTGATCGAGTGGGCGGCATCCGCACAGTCGGTCGACGTTATTCTAGAAGCCTGTGTGTCGACCTACAAGATCGGGACGCTACTCGCGGTAGACGTAGCGCAAGTAATCGGTTCGTTCGGCTGGATCTTCGCTTGCCGGTCTGCATACAACGAAGGGCTTGGTTAACTATGGAGTGAGACTACGAATGTAGCGCCAACCTGCGCGCAGTCTCTTTGGGTGGTGTAGTCAGATATCCACCGCACTCATTGATGGAGTGCTCACGCGGTAGAACCAGAGCTTACTGCTCCGGATGGGGATCTTGTCTGATGAGCGCGAGGTACAGCAGGATGTCGGCAAGATCTTGATCGTTCAACGTGGAGTCGGGAAACATGCCGGTGCCAGGATGACCGTCACGAATAGCGAGGGCTCGTTCCTTATTGGTTTTGAGGCGGAGCTCATCAGGGTTTCGCAAATCCGCCGGTGGAGGATTCAGTCGCACGATCAGCTCGGCCGTGTCTGCCTTGAGCCGAGGCGGCCTGCCGATATATCCATCGATGCCATGACAGTAGTAACAGGCTCCTTTACCGTTGAAGATGTCCCGACCACGAAGAATATTGCCTTTTAACTTGTCGCTCGGTTGCGAGGCTGCAGACTCGGCCCAGACGGAGTCGGCAGGAGATCCTCCCCCCACTCCCATCCAGCCCAGGACAAGCAGACAAAACGAGACTATCAGCATAAGAGGTACGCGAGAACGCGCGCATCTCGTGCCGTGTTGTTCTTCTCTTTGATCTTTTTTAATGCCCACTGCAACAGGCATTGTATCGGTCTTCTGGAATGCTCTGCATGCTGTTGAAGATAGTGACGCGCTCATCTGTGCTGGTCACGTTATCGATCGCGGGATAGAGCGCCCGCTCTTCCTTCCTGTTATGGGAAGTCAAGAGGTTGAGCAGCGCTTGCTCTTCTTGATCGGTATTCAGATCCTGCCTCTCCACTTTTTGGTGAATGGCGTCGAGCAACTGCTTGATCTGGTCGTGCTCATGCCGCATCATGGGGGTCGGCCCGTCCTCGGTCATCCCGGTTTTGTCTTCCCACATCGGAAACAGCAGCTCCTCTTCCCACACGATATGCCGCTGAAGACCAATTTTGAATTCCTTGAAGGCGTCCTTGGCCTTGGCAACATCCGATCGTTTCATGGTCTGAAAGGACTTGAACCACTCATCCAACCGGTCATGATCTTTTTCGTAGAACTCCGTGATCGTTTGCGGTTCGCTCATTGCCCCCTCACTTTTCAACATCAATCCTGTGATTTTTGGTGACCGCTCGTTAGGATACGTATCTCCCGCATGAGCACAATCGGCTGCTCCCATCGCTCACTACCATCTCTGATGGGACTGTATCACGGTTGAATCGTCACTTTCAGTACACCCTCTTATCGATCTCCGAGTCGATTCACTCATTGGGAATCAGATTCTGATTCGTCTGGGAGCCCATATCGAGAGATGGTCGAAAACGATCACTCATCCATTCCACCTCTGCGCCCGCGATGCTTCTCCATGCCGGAACCCATCATGCCTGGTCCATGCCCATGTGCAAAGGTTTGCTCGTACTGGATGAGAGCCCAAATTTCTGTGTCGGATAAGACCGAACCGAATGCGATCATGGCTGTACCGGGTGATCCATACTTGATGGCCCAAAAGACTTCCCCTTCCGCGCGGTGGCGCCAGAAACCATGGTGCTGAAAATTACGCGGAGCAGGATTCATATTCACGGCTCCCGGTCCCCTCCCGTCTCCGTCTATGCCATGGCAGGTGACGCACCCGCCCTTCCCGTTGTACAGCGCCTTCCCTTGCTCGATGACCTCGGGAGAATTCGACAGCGGGCTCTTGAGCACTTTCGCTTCCGCCAACTTGTCAGCGGGCACGATCGGCTGCATCATGTGTCGCTCGGCAGCTTCGACCGGGATCGCAACGCATAGCATGGCAATCGCTATGAGAGACAGACTGGTCTTCATTCGTCGGTTCCTTTCCGCCAGAGCATCACCAGGCTACAGGTCCAGCTCTACCATCTTGCGATGGAATCGAGTGACGACGTTTGGATCGGGTGTGAGCCTGATTGCAGCTTCTTCCTTCCCCTTGTAAGGCAAAAGATTCAGCACGTAACGCAGGCTTTCAAGACGCGCTGCCTGCTTGTCGTTCGCCTTGAGGATGATCCATGGACTGTAGGTCGTATGCGTTTTACTGAACATCTCTTCCTTGCTGTGGGTGTAGGCATCCCATAGCTCCTGAGCCTTCTCATCGACCGGGCTAAGCTTCCACTGTTTCAGAGGATTCTGCCGTCTGGCTTCGAAGCGCTTGGCCTGTTCCTCCTTCGAAATAGAGAACCAAAACTTGATAATCGTTACCCCATCTTCATAGAGCATGTGCTCGAATTCTGGAACCTGCTGCAGAAACCGCTGGTGCTCTTTTTTGGTACAGAATCCCATCACCGGTTCGACCACCGCGCGGTTGTACCAACTCCGGTCGAAGAACACGATTTCGCCCTTATTCGGGAGCTGACGGATGTACCGCTGGAAATACCACTGGCCTCGCTCTTCATCGGTCGGCTTCGGCAACGCGACGACACGCATCGCGCGGGGGTTCAGATGCTCGGTGAATCGACGAATCGTCCCGCCTTTTCCCGCGGCATCCCGGCCTTCCACCAAGATCGCAATGCGCGCGCCGGTGTGTTGCACCCACCGTTGCAGCTTGACCAATTCGACTTGCAATTGTCGCAACTCGTACTCGTACAACAGCCGCTTACGCACGTCCAGGATGTCGACTCCTCTATTCTCCAGCAGCTGAATGAGACCTCTTCTCGTGTTGATCCTACGGAGATCGTCTTCGGTCAGGATGCCACCCGGATCCCCGATTTGCTTCAACACCGTTCCGATGGATGCACCGCCAGGCGGCAGATATCCGTCTCCCTCCCGCGGCACTTTCGTGAGAATGTCTTCCAACTCATTCACATCCGGCCGACCTTTGCGGTCTTTTGACTTCTGCGCCGGTTCTCCGTCAGCTGCCATACGAAGCCTCCCTGGTTCCGGGAATCAAAACATCACGTTCCGGTCGCG
>CABVRR010000023.1:32423-35935 GCA_902500705.1 uncultured Nitrospira sp. | reverse complement strand
ATAATGAATGTCGCCATGATTGACTCCTTTGTTCGCGCCTGTCCCTCGTTCTTACGGACGATGTCTCATGAGATACGCGTCACACCCTCTCTCGTCATTTCGCCAACGACCGAATGTAGTGTACCAACTGCCAGACCTGCTCGTCAGGCAACCCGGCAAACGACATCATCCCCGTCCCCGACGAACCATGTTTGATGATCCAGAACAGCTGGCCATCTGGAATCTCTCGCATCATGGCCCCACAGGTAAAGTTGCGGGGAGGCGGCACGAGAGCCGCTCCCATCACTCCCTTACCGTCTCCCTGCTCACCATGACACATCATGCAGGCGACAGGCTGCGCGGTCCTGAGAAACAACTCTTTGCCCGCCTTGATCGTCCCCGCAGAAGACGGAAGCGGATTGCTCTTGGCGAGAAACTCTTCCGATGCCTTCACCGTCTTTCGAGGCTGAACACAGGCCCCGCCCTGAGCTCCCGCCGTCGGAGCCATGTCCGGCACCCCCTTAAACGTCACCTTCAAATAGGCGATCACGTCCGCCACACCCTGCCGGCCGATGGTCAGCCCCCAATACGGCATGTTCGGCGATTTGCCGACGGCCGGTCCGCCATGATTAATCACATTGTAGAGATAGTCCATCGGAAGCTTCTCGAACGGCATATTGGCATGGATCGCCGGCTTCGGTTCCAACCCCGATGCAGCAGGCCCGTCTCCCTTACCGGTCGCGCCGTGACATTGAGCACAGTATTCCTTGTACAGCACCTTGCCGCGCCCCACGTCGGCCTTGCTGAACTCAGGACTCGTCCAGGGCTCGTCATAGTGAAACTCCGGCACGCCCTGCACCATCAAATACCCGATCACGGCGCGCAGCTGCGGTTCCGTCGCATCGGCCAGGAATTCGCCGCTGTGCGGCACGAAGTCCTGTGGGTTGAGGCCGAAGCGAAACAGCCAGTCCTTGTCGTATCGCTGACCGGCTTTCTGCAGCGCCGTGCTGTGTGGCCCTCCGATCAAACGTCCGTTCTCTTCGATCGTGTGACAGCCCAGACACGCATGGGCTTTATACGCCGCTGCGCCAAATGTGACGTCGAACTTCGTGACTTTCGAAAGATCAAAGGCCCCGACCGTGACACGTGGATCTTTGTTATGTTCGGCGAAGTAATCGGCGATCGCATGGGCCTCCGGCTCCGTCACGATCGGATGGCTTGCCGGGCTCTCTGTGAGATCCCACCGATACCCCTTGGCATAGAGTGGCGCCTCCTTCCCGGTCAACCAACGAATAAGCCAAGACCGTCGATATTTACTGCCGGCCCAGATCAAGTCGGGCGCGTGCAGATTAAACCGCGAATCGGCTGTTCCCTCTACCCTGTGACACTGGACACAGGTCTCTTGGATCAACGCTTCGGCCCGAACGTGCTCGCTCGCCAAGACCGGAGGGGCAGTCGATACGAGCCCGACCAGCAACAACGCAGCTGTTCCCGTGATTTGTCTTCGTGTCATTGGATTCATGGTCCACTCTTTCTTTCTGAGATCGCGGTCCGGACGGACCCGTCACGAGCCGTTATGTCTCTGATGCGCCTGCTGATTCAACGTGATCTCAATGTTCGGCGCGACGGCGAGAGATTGGTGCACCGTACAGCCATGCGCTACCTTCAAGAGACGCTCTTTCTGTTCCGCCGTGATGCGATGGGGAAGATGGATTCCGATATCGATACGACCGACACGATGCGGACCTTCGGCGATGGCCCATTCCGCATCGATACTCAGACCGTCTCGATCAATGCCGTGCCGCCCGCAAAATTGCCCGACGAAGTACGCGACACAACTGGCGACTGAGCCGACAAAAAGTTCAACCGGGCTCATCCCCGCATCTTGCCCTCCGTCCTCTGTCGGCTGATCGGTCACCACTCGATGTCGGCCGCTGACAATGTCGTAACGAGTCCCGCCATGATACGTCGCGGTTACTTTCATGCGGCACCATGTCGCCGGAACATTTTCGCCGCTGTCCACACATGAATCACCATGGTCCTTCCCTCCGTTCTTTCACGGTTGATGACCGGCCATTGTCGATTGCGCTCTTAATACGGCGCGTCCGCCGGCTTGCCGCCCTTCGGCCAATCATGAGTCATGCCGGGGAAATCCGGTCGAGGCCGTGTATTGATATAAGCTGCCACATCGATCGCCTCATCATCCGTCACGGTCCAACCCCACCCCCGCGGCATATTGGCCTTGATAAACGAAGCCGCCAGACCGATCCGAGCCATATCCGCACCGATGTTGTACGAACGCGGCCCCCAGACAGGGGGTGCCGCCGCCGTCCCCTGTCCCTCGGAGCCATGGCAAAAGGCACATTTCTTCTCATACACCTTCTTGCCGCCCGGGGAATCAGGTTGGTGGGTTGAAGCAATGCGTGGGACTCCTCGCCACGGAACCGCGCTACCGGACGGCATGCTTTTCGACAGCCACTCGATATAGGCGACGATGGCCGTCAGCTTCACACTGTCGGGCGGCAGCGGCTTCCCGTTCATGCTTCGCTCGAAACACTCGTTGATTCGATCCGCGAGGGTGACTCGTCGGCCGGCACGCTCATGATAGTGCGGATAAAGAGCCGCGATTCCTACAAAGGACGCCGCATTCGGGTTGAGCCCTCCGTCCAAATGGCAATTCGTGCAATTGAGCGCGTTCCCGACATAGCGCTTGCCGTATTCTTGCGTGGCGACAATCATCTTGTAGCCCAGTCGAATCTGTTCGCCTCTCAGATCTCCGGGAATGGTTTCAGGAGAAGGCGGGGCGAACAGGGCGTTGACGGTCGATTCGCGGCTCTGAGGACCGACCGGTTCCTGATTGCCGACTACCCGAGGAGACGGCGTACATCCGATCGTCATCCACAAGACCATGGCCGTCGCGATGCGAACGATCGTCAGTCTCTTCATACCGTGAACCTCAGCTCTTCGCATCGTGTGAAGATGAACAAGTATTGATGCCGAACAGCACCGAGAGCGGGCAAAACCTGATCATCCCGGTCACCAGTAAGATGGCCCCTACACCCACCATCACTGCGGCCATGGTCGTTGAAAGCCCGGCAAAGAATCCGATGCTCATGGCCAGTAGTCCCACGCCGATACGTATCGATCGCTCAATCCCTCCAACATTGCATGTCATGGCAGTCACTCCTCTCTTGTTTATGGTTCACTCCCGTCTCATGGTTCCGACACCCCGTATGAGACAACTCTTGTCTCTTGGATTCATCGACACGGATATCCGCTACATTACAATTGCCAGCGTGCGGACATAGGCCAAGACGGCTCTAGCTCTTCGTCCAAGGGCGTCCGTTTCCACGACCCATCGCAGTGGTTGGTCTGCCTATGTTGAGATAGTTGGACATAGGCTAAGCTGTATCGATGTTGAACAGTATCTCTTGTTCGACGTTGAAACCTTGCGATCACCATGCCGCGATTTCTCATCGCGCCTAGAGATCATTTTTATTATTCATCGATGAGTTAGATAGGTTTTCTAGGAT
>CABVRR010000023.1:0-32323 GCA_902500705.1 uncultured Nitrospira sp. | reverse complement strand
GTACAGACTGAACGGATCGGCTCTAACGCTGGTTTAATATTGAAATATTCTTCCATTTTTGTACCGATCACCATAATTTTATCATCGGTAGACGGATAGCTGACTGCAGCACTTCATAGGATTTTCCGAATGAACGATCGGCGTCTCGCATAGTATCGATGTCAACCTCGCTGCCTCCGACCATTCAGGACCTCGCTGACCTTTTTTGGTTTCGATGCCGGCACCAGGCGGATGAGCTTGCCTATGCCTTTGTCCGTGACAACCTTGAACTTGAGAGCCAACTGACCTATCGCCAACTGGAACAGCGCGTGCGTGCGCTCGCTGACCGGCTCGTGCGCGAATTTTCACCAGGAACCAGAGCCCTACTCCTCTACCAGCCAGGGCTCGATGCCGCGTGCGCATTTTGGGCCTGTGCCTGCGCGGGTCTTGTATCGATTCCTGCTCCGGCCCCTGATCCCATCAGGCGAAAGTACAGCCTCCCGAGGCTTCGCGCCATGATCAACGATGCCCAGGTATCGCTGGTACTCACAACCTCGAGCATCCAGACACTCTCTTCCGAGCTTGCGTTCATGCAGGACGGACATTCGATCACGTGGATCGCGACGGATCAGCCGATCAATGCAGTCGATTCGATTGAGTGGCCACGGTCTCACGGCAACGCTCTTGCCTACTTGCAATACACGTCGGGGTCGACGGCGACGCCTCGCGGCGTCATGATCAGCCATGGGAACGTGCTTGCTCACTGCCGGGCCTTGAGCTTGGCCGGAGACGTGTCGGACGGCAGCCGGTCGCTCTGCTGGTTACCCTATTTCCATGACTATGGGTTGCTGCACGGACTCATCGCTCCGTTCTATGCCGGTATTCCTGCCTACCTGATGTCGCCCATCACGTTTCTCCGGCGGCCGTTACGGTGGCTCGATGCGGTGTCTCGATTCGCGATTACTCACAGTGGGGGACCGAATTTTTCCTATGAGGCTTGTCTCAGAGCTGTGCGGCAACAGGACGAGTGGCGGGCCGACTTGAGCACATGGCGGGTTGCGAGTTGCGGGGCCGAACCGATCCATCCAAGTACGGTCCGGCAGTTTCTCGACACCTTCGGCCCGCGAGGCTTTCGGCGGACGACGTTTACCCCAGGATACGGGCTGGCGGAGGCGACGCTCTTGGTGACGATGAAACGGACCGGCATGGAACCGAGCCTCTTGTCCGTTGATGCCGACGCGTTGGCTGACTCGGTCGTCAATACGTCTCCTGCATCGGAGCAGAGCACGAGAACCTTGATCGGATGCGGGGAACCCCTCGAAGCGACGCAGGTACGGATCATACACCCTACGACTCGCGTTGAGTGCCAGCCAGGCGTGGTAGGAGAAGTATGGTTGGCCGGAGCCGGGATCGGCGCTGGGTACTGGAACAAACCGGAAGAAACCGACGCGACCTTTCACGCCACGCTCGCCGGGTCAGGAGAGGGTCCGTATTTACGAACAGGCGACCTAGGATTTCTTCACCGTGGGGAACTGTTCCTGACCGGACGCCTCAAAGATCTGATCATCGTGCGCGGACGGAACTATTATCCTCAAGATCTGGAGTGGGCGGCCCAACAAGCGCATCCCGGCTTGCGACGAGGATATGGAGCAGCCTTCTCGATTGACGGCACGACCGGAGAACAGGTGGTGCTGGTCCATGAGATCGAGAAACACGTACCCGAATCCGAGTTAGCGGATGTGCTGACCTGCATCCGTCGCGCGTTGGCTGACGACTACGAGCTTGAAATCCACCGGATCGTGCTGATCAAGTCCGGCACGATCCCGAGAACGTCCAGCGGAAAAATTCAGCGGGGCGCCTGCAAAGCCGCCTTTGAGTCGGGTCGACTTGCTGTCGTCGGAACGAGCACGTTGGACCAAGCTTCGGAAGCTGAGACCGAGAAGGGATCGAGCGAGCCTCCGTACACTGCCGTCGAAAAACAACTGGCCGATATCTGGCATGAGGTGTTGGGCGGATCTTCTCCGCATCGCCATGCGAACTTCTTTGCACTCGGAGGTAATTCTCTCCTCGCAGCGCAGGTTGTCGCACGCATCCTCGATGTCTTCCACATCGAACTCCCCATCAGTGTGCTGTTTGAATATCCGACCTTGTCCGCACTGGCCGCTCGGATCGGCGAACTGAGCGCGAGTCCTGACGGCGCGGACCGGACCGAGGAGGGGCCGGGACAGACAGAGGGAGACGGCAAGGCAGGGATTCCTCTCGCTCCGCTTCCCCCGGCATCTACAAGACAAGGCAAGCTTCCCCTCAGCCCCTCACAACAGCGACTGTGGTTCCTCGAGCAAGTGCATCCCGGAAGCGCGATCAATCATATCTCCATGGCTGTGCGTCTACGAGGATCGGTCGACCCCGAAGTATTGGAGCGCTCGGTTCGGGAAATTACTCGGCGTCACGAGATTCTTCGAACTCGTTTCGGATCGGAGCAGGGCGAGGGGTTCGCGGAAGCCTCTGCTGAGACGATCCTCACCATAGGTCGACATGATTTCCAAACCTTAGATCCCGAAAAGCAAAACCTTCACGTAGAACAATTCCTGCGAACGGAAAGAGGTCGACCGTTCGACTTACGACAGGGACCGCTGTTCAGAGTGGCCCTGCTGGCGCTTTCACAAGATGTGCATGTCCTGGTGCTGACAGTCCACCGTCTCGTCGCCGACGGATGGTCGCTCCGTATCTTCTTCAAGGAATTGGCCCGGTTGTGGAAGGCCGGCGGCGACGGGCAAAGCGCTCGACTTTCCGCCTCGGCCGTTCAATATGCGGACTATGTCGCTTGGCAGAAAACCAGGCTTGAGCAAGGCCTGCGGGCGACCCAGCGAGCCTACTGGATTCGGCAATTGAGCGACGCCCTCCCTCCCGTTGAACTCCCGATCGATCGGCAGCGACTACGGACGCGCACGTTCGAGGGAGGCGTACGGTCACGATCGCTGCCTCCGGAGCTTTCAGCCCGCCTCGATCTCTTCTGTCAACGCCAGAACGTCACGACATTCATGACGCTGTTTGCCGTCTTTGCGACATGGCTGCATCGCTACACCCAAACATCGGATGTCGTGATCGGGTCGATCGTGGCCGGCAGACGACGGAAAGAATTCGAAGACGTGATGGGGTATTGCGTCAATACGGTGGCGTTGCGGGCCGACCTGTCGGATGGGCTGACGGGAGAAGAGCTGTTGCAGCAGGCACGCCGAGTGATCGTGGATGCGTACGATCATCAGGAACTCCCGTTTGAAGAGGTGATCGAAGCGCTCTCGCTACAGCGAGCGCGTCAGTTGTCCCCATTGTTTAACGTCATGATCGTGGGTGAAGACGATCCCTTGTCCACGTTCACCGTCAAGGACATTGAGGTGACGCATCTCCCCTGGGAGCCGACGGCAGCGGAATTCGATCTCGTGTTGATGGTGATCAACAAAGCGGACGGTTTGGAACTGGCATTTCTCCATGACTCCACGATTTTTGACGGCTCGACGATCGCCCGAATGTTGGAGCAGCTTGAGATCCTGCTTGAGGAATTTCTTACGAAACCTGAAGCCCGCCTTGATCAACTGTCTTTGCTGACCTCGGATGAGCGGCGAAACATTCCCCTGACATGGGCCAAGCCGTCCATTTCAGCCTCCGGAATTCATGCGCTCATCGAGGCGCAGGTTGAGCGAACTCCCCATGCCCTCGCCGTCAGGTGCGGAGACCAGTCCCTCAGCTACGATGAGCTGAACCGGCGAGCGAATCGGGTCGCGCACGCGCTTCAGAAACTGGGGGTCAGTGCAGATTTCCCGGTGGGTCTCTGTGTCGAGCGTTCGGTGGACGCTCTCGTCGGCCTCTTAGGCATTCTCAAAGCGGGAGGAGGCTACGTTCCGCTGGATCCCTCCTTCCCTGATCACCGCCTTCAGCTCATACTGGAGGACGCACAGGTTTCCATCGTCGTCACACAGACTCACCTTCGAAACCATTTACAGAGCTATGGCGGCCTAGTCTGCGACGTGGAGGCGTTGTCTGCATCCACCGTGGACGGAGCCGAGGACCAGAACCTCGCGCTGTCCGCTTCCCCGGATCGGCTCGCGTATATCATCTACACATCAGGCTCGACCGGCCGACCGAAGGGCGTGGCCGTGACACACCGCAGTCTGATGACCTCTCTTCATGCCAGATTTCAGTACTATCCTGAACCGGTATCCCGGTTCTTGCTCAGTTTCTCCCTGGCTTTTGATGGGGCCGTGACGGGCATCTTTTGGACATTGCTGCAGGGAGGAGAGCTGGTCATCCCCTCAGAAACCGTTCATCGCGACCCCGCCGAGCTTTCGGCGCTCATCGAACATCACCGTATCACGCACGTGGTGTGGGTTCCTTCGTTGTATCATGCGGTGCTGGGCGAAGCGGTGAGCGATCAACTGGACTCGCTCCGTGTCGTCGTGACGGCCGGAGAAAGCCTTCCCCTCGAACTTGTACGACGGCATTACCAGTTGCTCCCTCAGGCCGTGCTGTACAACGAATATGGACCGACGGAAGCCACGGTCTGGTGCAGCGTGTATCAGACGACTCGTGAGGAAGTCGGCGCCCGAGTTCCGATCGGCAAACCCATCGCGCATATGCAGCTCTACGTGCTGGATGCCCGCCTGCAACCGACGCCGATCGGCGTACCAGGAGAACTCTATATCGCGGGAGAATGTCTGGCCCGCGGCTATGTCAACCAACCGCAGTTGACCCAAGAGCGGTTTCTCGCAAATCCTTATGTGGCCGGGACCAGGCTGTATCGGACGGGCGACCTGGCTCGATATCGCGCCGACGGCAATGTGGAATTTCTTGGACGGATGGACCAGCAAGTCAAGCTGCGCGGCTATCGGATCGAACTCGGAGAAATCGAATATGCACTGAGCAATTTCCCGGGGGTGCGTCACGCCACAGTGCTGCTTCGTGAGGATAAACGGGATCAGCACCGGTTGGTCGGGTATGTCGCAGGTGAGTCGTCGCTCAGCAAACAGCTCGAGCAGATTCGCGGATATCTCGCCGCGCGAGTCCCGCATTATATGATGCCGTCCGTCATTCTGTGCCTTGATACGATGCCGCTCAACGCCACAGGCAAAGTGAATCGTCGCGCGCTTCCCGCTCCGGAACAGGCAGCCGGTCATGCGGCCCCAAGGACGGCTCCAAGAAACCAGGTCGAAGAATCCTTAGCCGAGCTCTGGAAAACCGTGCTGGAAGTTCCGGAGGCAGGCATCCACGACCATTTCTTCGAGCACGGAGGTCACTCGCTGTTGGCAACCCAGCTCGTCTCCCGGATACGCGAGATTTTCGACGTGGACGTCTCGCTGTCCGCGCTTTTTGATCGCCCCACGATCGCGGCGTTGGCCGAGGAAGTGGCGCGGCTGCGCCAACGAGATCAGAAGGCCTCCGCGATGCCGCCGATCATTCCGGTACCCAGAGACCAACCACTTCCTCTTTCCTATTCTCAGCAACGCATGTGGTTGATGTATCAACTGGCTCCGAAAAGCACGGCGTATAACATGCCGTTTGCGTCGCGGCAGATGGGGCGCCTCGACAAAGCGGCCCTCCGGAACACGATCGATGCCATCTGCACACGGCATGAGGCCTTTCGAACAACGTTCATGATGACGGGCGAGGGACCGGTCCAAATCGTCCATCCTTTTCGCCCGCCTCATTGGACCGAAGTAGCTCTCTTGCACCTCCCCTCCGACCAGCGACGGCAGCAGGCGGCGCGGCTGGTGGAGCAGGAAGCGAACCAGCCGTTCGATCTTGAGAACGGCCCGCTCGCGCGGTTTCTTTTGATTGAGGTCGAACCCGAGGATCATGTGTTGGTGCTCACGATGCACCATATCATCGGTGACCAATGGTCGTTCGGGATCATCGGTTATGAGTTTGCGGTTTTCTACAACGCCTTTTGCCGTGGAGACTCGCCGCCCGCAAAACCGATCCTCCTTCAGTATGCCGACTACGCGGTGTGGCAGCGGCGTTCGCTGACCGATGACTGGCTGCGCGCACAATCGGAGTATTGGCAAAAGAAGCTGGCCGGGCTTTCCAAACTGTCGTTGCCGACCGATTACCCACGGTCCGTAACACAGACATTCAACGGCTCCCATCGCATGCTGGAGTTGCCCGTATCGTTGATCGAGCAACTGAAGCAATTCAGCGCGGAACAGCATGCGACGACCTTCATGACCCTATTGACCTGTTTCCAGATTCTCTTGAGTCGCTACTCCGGTCAAGCCGATGTTGCCGTGGGTTCTCCGATCGCCAACCGAACTCAATCTGCAGTCGAGTCGATCATTGGTTCGTTCGTCAATACCCTTGTTTTGCGCACCGATCTCTCCGGCGATCCGACATTCATCGAGTTGTTGGCGCAAGTGCGTGAAACGGCGCTGGAGGCCTACGCACATCAAGACTTTCCCTTCGATAAACTGGTCGAGACCATGCACTCCGCGCGCGACCATAGCTCTGCCCCGCTGGTGCAGGTCCTCTTCAATGTGCCGAATGCGCCGATCAGAGAGATCAATGTCCAAGCATTGAGCTGGGTGCCGTTTGAGGTCGAAGCACAAGCCGCACAATTCGACTTGAGCTTGACAATCGAGACCGAGTTTTCACGAAAAGCCTATTTGACGTTCAATACCGATCTCTTCGAACCTCAGACCGCCGAACGAATGTTGGGACAGTATAAAATACTGCTCCAGAGTGCCTTAGCCAATCCTCAGAGCAAGCTGTCTGAGCTTCCGACGCTGACGGTATCCGAACGCCGACAGATGCTGCTGGAGTGGAACCGTACGCAAAAAGAGTATCCACAGTTCGACTGTTTTCCTCAGCTGTTTGAAGCTCAAGTTGAACGGACACCTGATGCCGTTGCGGTCTCGATGGGACAGAAGACGCTGCGGTACGGTGAGCTCAATGCGCGAGCCAATCAGCTGGCACGCCATCTCCACACGCTGGGTGCTCGGCCGGGAGTCGCGGTGGGCATCAGTCTTGAGCGATCCGTGGAGATGGTCATCGCGTTGGTGGCCGCGCTGAAAACCGGTGCGGCCTATGTGCCGCTCGATCCCGAGTTTCCACGAGATCGGCTTCGGTTTATGGCTCAAGACGCCTCGGCTGCCGTCGTGATCACGACGACGGATCTTTCCGATCGATTCGATGCTCGACTCTATCGCATGCTCTGCCTCGATCGCGAATGGGAACGGATCGCGCAAGAAGCCGATCAGAACCTTCCGCCGAGCGCGACGCCCCAAGACCTGGCGTACATTCTGTATACCTCAGGATCGACAGGGCAGCCCAAGGGGGTGGAAATTCCACATCGAGCGCTGGTGAACTTTTTGTGCTCCATACGGCACGAACCGGGTTGTTCGGCTCACGATGTCATGCTCTCCGTGACGACGATCTCTTTCGATATTTTCGGCTTAGAATTGTATGTGCCGTTACTGGTCGGAGCCCGTGTCGAGATTGCCGGCCGCGCGGTCGCCATGGACGGGCGACAACTGCGGGCCCTCTGTGAAACCGTTCAGCCGACGATCATGCAAGCGACCCCCGCTACATGGCGCATGTTGATCGAAGCCGGATGGCTGGGCGGTAAGAACTTGACGGTCCTCTGCGGTGGAGAGGCTCTTCCTCCTGATCTGGCGACATCGTTGTTGGATCGGAGCGGTGCGCTCTGGAATATGTACGGCCCGACCGAAACGACGATTTGGTCGACGATCGAACACATCGAACGGGCCGACCATGAGATCACGATTGGAAAACCCATTGCGAATACCGATGTGTACATCTTGAATCAGTACTTCCAACCGGTTCCGATCGGCGTATCCGGTGAACTCTACATCGGAGGCCATGGATTGGCCCGAGGCTATCGAGGACGGCCGGAGTTAACAACCGATCGATTCATTCCTCATCCATTTTCTCCGGAGCCGTTCGCAAGACTATATCGAACGGGAGATCTGGCCCGCTATCGTCCGGATGGACGCATCGTGCATCTGGGACGAATGGATAACCAGGTCAAGATCAGAGGATTCCGGATCGAGTTGGGTGAGATCGAGTCGGCGCTGAACCGTTATCATGTTATCCGTCAAGCCGTGGTTGTCGCTCGGGAAGATCAACAGGGTGTGAAGCAACTCGTGGCCTATGTGGTCTGCCAGGACGGTGCGGCTCCAAGCCAATCGGACCTTCGTTCATTTCTGCGGTCGGAGATTCCGGAATATATGGTCCCTTCGCTCTTCGTCTTTTTGCCGGCCTTACCCTTGACGGCCAATAATAAGGTCGACCGGAAAGCCTTGCCGGCTCCAACCACCACGCCCTCAACCGATGCTGTTCAGGTTGCGCCGCGCGATCGGATGGAGATACAAATGGCGGCCTTGTGGCACCAAGTGTTCGGGATCGACAGGATCGGCATCCACGACAATTTTTTCGATCTCGGCGGCCACTCTCTCAAAGCCGCTCAACTGTTCTATCTCATCGAGCAGGTCTACGGCCGACACCTTCCGCTTCCCACCCTGTTTCAAGCACCGACTATCGCCGGGCTCACGTCGGTTCTGACGCAAGAACACTGGACGCCCCCGTGGCAATCACTGGTAGCGATGCAGCCAAGCGGGTCGGCCGTCCCCATTTTTTTGGTGCCGGGCGTCATGGGCAATGTGTTGTGGCTCGCACAGTTGGGAAGACTGTTGGGTCAGACACACCCGGTGTACGGCTTACAAGCCAGGGGATTGGACGGGACTGCGGCACCATTCGCTTCCGTGCCGGAGATGGCAACGCAATACATCACTGAAATGCGCACACGCCTCCCGCAAGGACCCTATGTTATCGTCGGTGCCTGCACCGGTGGGCTGGTTGCCTATGAAATGGCACAACAATTAGTGGAACAGGGTGCACCGGTCGTTCTCTGCATCGTGAACAGCTGGCAGCCGAGTTCGTATCACCGGCATTATGATACCGCTGAGGTTGCTCGCCCAAGCCGATTTGTCTTACCGTTGGGCATTCTTTGGAAGCTGTGGCGAACCATCGCCGATCTCCGGCGTATCCCACTGAGCAAGCAACTGGCGGTCATTCGTCGTAAGTACACCTCTTTCATGTCCTATTTTGATCCTCCCAGCGGAGATACGTTAAGACGACGCCAGATCAAGCGCGTCCGGCAAGCGATGTTCCACGCCGCTGCTCGCTATACGATGCGTCCATATGCCGGACACCTCCTCAACATCATGGCTTCTCAACATATTGATGCGCACGATACCCGGTACGGATGGAATGAGCTGTCCGGCGGCAATTGCCAAACCATCCATATTCCGACCCTTCGAACGACAGACCTGGTTGTTTCCCCGCATGTCGAAGACGTATCCTCTTATATTCGACATTATGTCGCCGAACATTCTCACGATGCGCCTGTCCAACCGCACAACAAGGCGGCGTGATCTTCATCATTTGCCCTGCCGCACAGTAAAGAGGCCGTCGGCATCCACCGGAGCACTGTGCTGATCTCGTTCCAGTCTATTGAGCATCTCATCGAATCGCATGGACAGAATTCCATCGAGCTTGAGCCGTACGCCATACACCTGTGGGGGATTGAGCTCGACGGGTCACCACAGTGCGTGGAGCAATGCGTGGGATGGCTGGATGACGTCGAGCGGCAACGAGCCGCTCGTTTTGTTCGCGAGGACATCCGGCAACACTACGTGCTGGCTCACGGAGGTCTGAGAACATTGTTAGGGAGATATCTTAGGGTCCGTCCGGATGAGGTGACTCTGGATCGCCGTGCAACGGGCAAGCCTTTCCTGACAGAGAAACAACCAGGTCGGTCAGGCATCACTTTTAATTTGTCTCATGCCCATGGCCGCGCACTCATTGCGGTCTCGCGAGCGCAAGAGGTCGGCGTCGATCTTGAATGTGTTCGTTCGGGTGTCGAGGTCGCCACACTAGCCGAGCGCTACTTCACGCGCTCCGAACACGCAACCATCATGCAGTGTCGAGAGGGGCATCGCGCGACGAAATTCTTCCGCTACTGGGTCGCGAAGGAGGCGCTGCTCAAGGCAGAAGGGATCGGTCTCCAGGGGTTGTCCGACTGCGAGATCTTGTTTGAGACGGAAGAAGTCGAGGCAGATGTGCGGACCCGATTGGGTCCTCGATTCCAGAATCCGTTACAAGTTTACCTGCTCTCTTGTGGCCAGGGATGGGAAGCTGCGGTTGCAGCTCAGCGAGTCGATGCGCTGAAACCGTGTGGTCCGGAGCAGCCGTAACTGCCCTCTGTTGATTGCATCTCCGCCGACTCATGCACACAGACAAACGTCTCGTCGGTAGATCCCTCCGCTCTCGTTAGAGAAACAAACCATGGCGACCACGCCAGGCTCCGCTCACAGGGACCCCATGACGGCCTTCAGCTCCGCCCCAGTAATCACCTCACGTTCCAACAACAGTGTGGCCCCTCGCTGCAACACCGCTTTCTTTTCTTGCAGCAAGCGCTGCACGCGTCCATATTGCTCTTCGATGATTCGCCGCACTTCGCAATCGATTTCGCGGGCCGTCTCCTCAGAGTAATCACCTTTGTCCGATCCGCCAGGAAGCTGAAGGAACTGGGACTGTCGCTCTCGCTCTAAGGCGATGGTGCCGACCTTATCGCTCATTCCGTACGACTTCACCATGCTCTTGGCGATGTTGGTGGCCTTCACGAGGTCGTTCTGCGCTCCGGTCGAGGCCTCACCAAAGACGGTTTCTTCAGCGATCCGCCCGCCAAGCAAGACGGCGACCTTATTCTCTAACTCCGATTTTGTCATGAGAAACCGGTCTTCCGTCGGGAGTTGCAACGTATACCCGAGTGCTGCCACGCCCCGAGGGATGATGGAGATCTTCTGCACCTGGTCGGTCCCGGGTATAGACAGCGCCACGAGCGCATGGCCGGTTTCATGATAAGCGACACGTTCTTTTTCCATTTTATTCAGAACACGGTTCTTTTTCTCCAACCCGGCAATGACGCGTTCCACAGCCTCCTGCAATTCGGAAATGCCGACTTGTTCTTTTCCACGGCGTACCGCCAGCAGCGCAGCTTCGTTGATGACATTGGCCAGATCGGCGCCGGAGAATCCAGGGGTCATCGCGGCAATCTGCTCCAGATCGGCGTCGGGGCCCATCGCGACTTTCTTGGCATGCACTTTGAGGATATCCAGACGACCTAGTTTATCGGGGCGGTCCACGGTCACTTGACGATCGAAACGACCTGCTCGCAGCAGCGCGGGGTCAAGAATCTCCGGACGGTTGGTCGCTGCCATCAGAATCACGCCGACCCGAGGATCGAACCCATCCATCTCGACCAGCAGTTGGTTAAGCGTTTGCTCTCGCTCCTCGTGCGTTGCGGGCCCTACGCCACGAGCCTTCCCCAGTGCGTCCAACTCGTCGATGAAGATAATACATGGCGCTTTGCTCTTGGCCTGTTCGAACAGATCGCGCACGCGCGCCGCGCCGACCCCCACGAACATCTCGACGAACTCGGACCCGCTGATGCTGAAGAACGGCACGCCGGCCTCTCCGGCCACCGCGCGCGCCAACAGGGTCTTGCCGGTCCCCGGCGGTCCCACGAGTAAGATCCCTTTGGGAATTTTGCCGCCCAGCTTGGTGAATTTTTCAGGTGTCTTCAGGAATTCAATGACTTCCTGCAGTTCCTCTTTGGCCTCATCGACTCCGGCCACGTCTGCAAACGTCACCTTGATATCTTTCTCCATATAGATCTTGGCCTTGGACTGACCGACCTGCATGAAGCCACCCTGCGCTTGCCCTAATCGTTTAAAAATAAAGAACCAGATTCCAAAGAAGACGGCGACCGGGAGAACCCATGATAGGAGATCCCGCCAAAAGGTCGATTCGATGACACCGGTAAACGTGACGCCATGTTCACTCAGCTCGCGAACCAAATTCGGGTCCTCAACGCGTACCGTCGCAAACCCTCTCTGCTCCTTTGAGTCTCCTTCCGCTTTCAACTTGCCGGTCAAGACGTGGCTGGTGACCGCGACATCGGTCACTTTCCCGGCCTCGACCAACCGCTTGAACTCACTGTAGGGAAGTTCTTCGACCCTATTTAGGGCAACAATAAAATCATGTACCAGCACCACCGCCATCACGGCGAGCAGCACGTACCAGATGGAAAATGAGACTTTTTTATTCACCGGAGCGATCTCCTTATCAGCGTTCCGTTCGCATCGTATCGTGACGGCTTAAAAAGTAAAATATGCGCCAACCCCGATCGACTCGATCTTTTGGGTGTAGAATTGTCCATAGGGATTATGGCCATGAAAATAGGTCGCCATGATCCGAAATCTCCGGCGGGACCCCGTTCGAGACCATTCAAAACCACCAAGGATATTGGTGTCAATGATCCAATCATGCACCTGCATGGACTTGAAATCCCCCGACAGTATAGGCGTCACGACCAGATGGTTCAGGAACGGCTCCAACATCCTGGTCCGCATCGGCGACGCGCGTGCTTCGAATCCCCACTGGACTTTCTCACGGTCGTACGCCGTCGGCTCGCGATGCACCAGGTATCCGCCTCCTCCGTACACTCGCAGCCAGCGGTAGTCATAGGAAAGAATCGCGTCGACCTCTTCAAGAATAAATGTCATCGACTTGAATCCGGGATTGGCCGTCAAAAATTCGTCGCCGACGTGACTGCTTTGGTGATAATACCGAAGTCTCATCGACCAATTCCCCGAGCGCCATGAAATTGGAATGCCCACGTTAAAATCGGTATTGATCAGTGCGGCGTTCTTCTCACTCAGATTGAATTGTGCGAAAACGCCGGTGAGAATTCCTATCTGCCATCCGTCGCAACCATTCCGTTTGGTGTAAAAACCGAAGTTCTCGCCGATGGCCACCGATCCAAGACTGAACGACGACCCGTCCGTCCGTGACCGGGAGTGCTGCCAGAGAGCGAAGAACTGTGGTTGCTTGGGGTCGGCTATGAGGGGACGGAACACGTCGTCGGACGGAAACGCTTCGCTTACTTCTCCGGCTTCGCCGCGATCGTACCGGCAATCGACCACCGGCTGTACCTTGGGATCCTCCTTCGTGTTGACGTTCGTCTCATCCGCATAGGATCGCCCAACCAGAAGCACGACCATGGCAACCACTCCGAGCACCTCTAACGCCAACACCATCACCCGGCCCATGTTTCCCCTTGTTCCAAACGCCATGTATCCCGCTCCCTGAATGAGTCATACAAAAATGAACCCTTTCGATAGCATATTTCAGATGGCAAATTCATCCACTGCGACGGGAAGGTTCCGTGGCGAGGTCCTGCGGTGTGATCGATTCGTTCGGTCCGCCGGTCGACCGACTCTACCGAGGGTGTGATCGTTTGGAGCCCTTTGCTCGCCCCGACCATCTCCAATCCCGAATCTCCGGCATATCCTCACCGTGCTCCGCGATGTACCGCTTATGCT
This sequence comes from uncultured Nitrospira sp., assembly GCA_902500705.1. GTDB lineage: Bacteria > Nitrospirota > Nitrospiria > Nitrospirales > Nitrospiraceae > Nitrospira_D. The sequence continues at coordinate 18,887 of CABVRR010000023.1, read as the reverse complement.
CAATGCGCTTGTCACGGAGGGCTTGCTTGGCATAGTCGGCATGGGAGCCGTGCAAGGGGATACGGTCGATGACGTCGGCGACCAAATGAAATCGGTCGATGTCGTTCATCACCACCATGTCGAACGGCGTCGTGGTGGTGCCTTCTTCCTTATACCCACGCACATGAAGATTTTTATGATTGGTTCGACGGTATGTCAGTCGATGGATGAGCCAGGGATAGCCGTGGAAAGCGAAGATGATCGGCTTGTCCGTCGTGAAGAGAGAATCAAAGTCACGGTCGGACAAGCCGTTCGGATGTTCGGTCTGTGGCTGCAGCTTCATCAGATCCACGATATTCACGACTCGCACCCTCACGTCCGGTAGATAGCGACGCAAGAGCGAGACGGCGGCCAGCGTTTCCATTGTAGGCACATCGCCGCAGCACGCCATCACCACATCCGGTTCGGTCTCCTTGTCGTTGCTCGCCCACTCCCAAATGCCGATGCCGGTGGTGCAATGGGTGATCGCTTCGTCCATCGTGAGCCACTGGGGCGCCGATTGCTTACCGGCGACGATCACGTTGATATGGTTCCGGCTGCGCAAACAATGATCCGTGACACATAAGAGGGTATTGGCGTCGGGCGGAAGATAGACGCGGATGATCTCCGCTTTCTTGTTGACGACATGGTCGATGAACCCGGGATCTTGATGACTGAACCCGTTATGATCTTGTCGCCACACGTGGGAAGACAACAGGTAGTTGAGCGACGCGATCGGTCGCCTCCAAGGAATATGGCCACAGGCCTTCAACCATTTGGCATGTTGATTGAGCATCGAGTCGATGATGTGAATGAAGGCCTCATAGCAGGAGAAAAACCCGTGACGGCCGGTCAACAGATACCCTTCCAGCCATCCCTGGCACTGATGCTCGCTGAGCATTTCCATCACTCGGCCGTCCGGAGCCAAATGGTCGTCGTCGGGATGGCGCTCCGCCATCCACGTCCGATTCGTCACCTCCAGAACATCCTGCCAGCGATTGGAGTTGTTCTCATCAGGACTAAAGAGACGAAAGTTCAGGCTCTCCATGTTCGCCGTCATGGTGTCCCGCAGAAACGTTCCCATGACACGGGTAGCCTGGGCCTCGATCACGCCTGGTTCCTTCACGCCAACGGCATACTGACGGAAATCCGGTACGCGTAGATTTTTCAAGAGCAGACCGCCGTTCGCATGAGGATTCGCGCTCATCCTGCGGTCTCCCGTGGGGGCCAGCGCAGTGAGCTCTGGTTTCAGCCGTCCGGTTTTCTCGAACAGTTCTGACGGCTTGTAGCGGTTCATCCACTGCTCAAGGAGAGCGATATGGGCCCGCTTGTCCATATCACCCATCGGCACTTGATGGGAACGCCAGGAGCCTTCCGTTCGCTTGCCGTCGACCTGTGTCGGACCGGTCCAGCCCTTGGGCGTCCGAAGCACGATCATGGGCCAACGCGGCCGTGCCTTGGTCGCGCCTCTTCGCGCCGCAGCCTTGATTCGTCGGATATCGTTCACAACGGTATCAAGCGTTGCAGCCATGAGCCGATGCATGGCGTGAGGATCACGGCCCTCGACAAAATAGGGGTGATAGCCGTATCCGTGGAAAAGTTGTTCCACTTCGTCATGACTGATCCGCGCCAAGACCGTGGGACTCGCGATCTTGTAGCCGTTCAAATGAAGAATGGGGAGGACCACGCCGTCGGTAGCGGGGTTGAGAAATTTGTTCGAATGCCAGCTGGTGGCGAGCGGACCGGTCTCCGCTTCACCGTCACCCACCACGCAGGCCGCAATCAAGTCCGAATTATCGAACACCGCGCCGAAGGCATGCGAGAGCGAGTACCCCAACTCTCCTCCCTCATGAATGGAACCAGGCGTCTCGGGCGCCACGTGACTAGGGATCCCCCCAGGAAAGGAAAATTGCTTGAACAACCGTTTCATGCCCTGTTCATCCTGTGAGATGTTCGGGTACACCTCGCTGTAGGTCCCTTCCAGATAGGCATTGGCGACAAGCCCAGGACCTCCATGTCCCGGACCGGCGATATAGATCATATTGAGGTCATGCTGCGTAATGATGCGATTCAGGTGCACATAGATAAAATTCAGGCCCGGCGTGGTTCCCCAGTGGCCAAGCAGGCGAGGCTTGATATGGGCGCGCGTCAGTGGCTTCTTCAGCAGCGGATTGTCGTAGAGGTAAATCTGACCGACGGAAAGATAGTTGGCCGCGCGCCAATAGGCATCCATTTTTCTGAGCAGGTCCGGATTGATCGTCGCCGTTTGTTTTTTCAACATGGCTCCCTACCTATTCATGGTTGTTCGACCGAGCAGGTGCATAACGGAGTGCGCGATCTCCTGCTCCTCGTCCGTGTGTATCACTCGCACGGTCACAGGACATCCATCCTTGGAAATCACCCCTTCGTCGGCATTATTGCGCGCGTGATCGATCATGATACCCAAAAATTCCAATCCGGCACAGATGCGCGCGCGAATGACAGGCGCATGCTCTCCGATCCCGGCACTGAAAACCATGGTATCCAATCCACCCAACGACGCAGCCAACGCACCGATCCCTTTTCGAACCTGATAACAAAACAACTCGACCGCCTCGGCTGCGCGAGGATCGCGCTCTTCTTGTTTGAGCAAGTCACGCATGTCGGAACTCACCTCCGAGACACCGAGTAGGCCTGATTCGCTATTGACCATCCGGTGGAATCGCTCCACGGTCATGCCTTCGGTGTGTGCCAAGTAGGAGAGCAACCCCGGATCGAGATCTCCAGACCGACGGCTCATCGGTAGGCCGGAGGCAGGAGTGAACCCCATCGTCGTGTCGACCACCTGCCCATCCTTGACCGCCGCCATGCTTGCGCCGTTTCCAAGATGCGCGAGGATGACGCGCCCGTCGGCCTCACCGGGTTTCCCAATCTCGGCCAATGCCTTCATCAGAAACGCATATGAGAGCCCATGAAATCCGTATCGCTGAACTCCGGCGGAATGATATCGCCTGGGAATGGCCAACAGACGTGCGACTGGGGGCATCCCTCGATGAAACGCCGTATCGAAGCAGGCGATGTGCGGAAGGTGAGGATATCTCTCCGCCAACCCCTTGATCAATGCGATCTCGCCCGGAAGATGTTCCGGATCATACGGACTCAATTGCTGAAGGGCGTCCATGACGACCGGTGTCACCAGTTGCGGCTCCTGATACTGCCTTCCGCCATGCACCACCCTATGCCCGATCGCCTGAAGCGGATGGTGTGCCAGCAGGTTTTGAACGGCCCCCAGAAGCAGTTCAATACAGGCCTTATGGTCGGGAACTTCGACTGTCCGATGCTCACCGGATCCGGTGCCGTCCTGTCTCCATGTGAATGTTCCTTCCGGCGACCCGATTCGATCGATCGATCCCGACAGATGACGAACCGGCGAACCTTCGTCCAGAAAAAGCGCGAACTTGAGCGTCGACGATCCTCCATTGACGACCAAGATAGAGCCGGCCCATGCTGTTTCAGTCAACTTCGCCATACCCGTTCCCCTGTCAGCTTCTTGAGATAAGACCGATCATCACCCGAGACCGACAGACTCTTCAACGGGCCGATAGGCCCTACCAGAAAAGCCTTGCGGCATCCGCCTAGTTGTAAAGAACTGTGCACCGCACGGCAAGGTGGCGGAGCCGCCTACGGTGGGCGGTCCGCCCGAAAGCATGTCTCATCCGGGCGGCTGAATTGTTAACGGGAGAGTCTGACTGTATGGAAATTGGAAGAGAGGCCTGCACGCCCTGACGCCCTGTTGGTTCTCTCCGCTATGCAAGAGAACTGCGAGTGCTCGCACCGAAATCGACGCGCCTGTCGACGACCTGATAAATAGCTTGAGGCAGATGGTTATACGCTGTTCCCTTTTCAAGCAATAGGCAGGCACCGGCCCCCAATAATGCTTCTCCATTCTCGTTTCCGGCGTAAAACGAAAGGCCGATGACCAACAGATGCGGATGTTTTCGCATGATGGACCCAGTCGCTTCGATGCCGTTCATGCGCGGCATGTTAATGTCCATCACCACGACATCAGGCTTAAGCAGGTCCGTCAGTCTCACCGCCTCTTCTCCATCTGCGGCCTCGCCCACAAGCTCAATGTCGAGATGATGGCTCAAATACTTACGTAACCCTTGCCGGACGAGAAAGTGGTCGTCCACCAACAGGACACGAATGCACTTCATCTTCGGCCGGTCGGCTGTGAAACTCTCGGCAGCTGAGACGGAATCTGTCGGCATACCTCACCCCTGTTACGTCTGTATCATGCCGTGAACACATGCGCTCTTCTCCAAGGTCGGAACCGATTGGATCAGGACGTCGTGTTCACCTTCGGTCGACGAACTTGTATCCAGTACGTCCTGTCAGCCTCCATAGTCACCAGCACGTCTCCCGTTCTGCTCAAGTCATCGATGGCGAGGAACAGCTGATTCCAGGTGACGTCAGGACAGAGATCCATTACTTCATCCAACGGACAACTCTTATCTATTCGCTCTAGCGTAGCTTTGACTCGATCGATGAGCGTCGTCGTATCCGTTGTATTCATGGAGTTTCCTCCTTAACTAAGTTAGGGTCTCTGGGACTACTGTAGAAGAAACGGGGGATCCCTATGAACTAGTGAATGACCTAGTTTTCGATGGGAATCTTGCCAGGGGACGTCGTCCAGGAGAGTGTAAGGATTACTACAGGGGAGGGTATATCGGATCTACCACTTTGCCTTCTTTATGCTTAGTCTTCATTGTGTTATGTTCCCCGCCGAAACGGTGTGGGTGTGAAAGCTGTTTTCTCTCTGCGCATGGAGCGTCAGCCGGTTCCATTCCGCAGTCCCGATTGGGAGGGAGGTCTTCATGAGGCAGTTGCTGGGAGTGCTGGGGGTGCTGATCTGTTTGAAATTGACCGGGCATTCCATGCCGGCGTGGGCTGCCGCACCTGACGACCAAGACCTCGCCAATGGGGATCGTTTTCTGAAGAATAACCAGTACGCGGAAGCACGCTCAGCCCTGGAAGCCGGTATTGCGAAGAACCCCTCGAACGTGCAGGCCCATTTTAACCTGGCTGAGGCATGTCGAGGCTTAAAGGCCTGGGCTTGTGCGGAAGACCATTATGAGATGGCGTTGGATCTCGACGCAAAGTCCAGAGCACAAGGAACGAGAGAAGCCCGGTTGCGCAAAATGCAGGTGTGGCAATCGCTCGAAGAAGTGACGGCCTGGCGATTGCTGGAGGAAGCCAAAGATCTGATCATCAACGGACAGATCCCGCCCGATAAAATGAAGCAGGCTGAAGAAGCCTTGGACGGCGCCAAGGAACTCGGGCTCAACAAGGATCAACAGGCCATCTATCAACGACTGAGCGTGAGCGTCCCAGGCCGACATTCGTCCGCCTTCTCCGATAGCCCGAGACCAAGCGATGCCCCGATGGCACTGGTGCCGGCGGGAGAATTCACGATGGGTAGCACGACATCGGACGACGAAAAGCCCGTGCATCGCGTCTACCTCAACGCGTTCTACATGGATAAGTATATCGTGACGGTCGGACAGTACGCCAAATATCTTCATGCGACGGGCATGCAGGCGCCACCGGAATGGGAGGTTATGAATCAGCCCCATCATCAGAGACGGCCGGTCGTCAATATCAGCTGGTCAGAGGCGGCCACCTATTGTAAATGGGCCGGCAAGCGGTTGCCGACCGAGGCTGAATGGGAAAAGTCGGCACGAGGGACGGACGGCCGTCTCTATCCCTGGGGCAATGATCCTCCGACCAGACTTCACGCCAATTTTGGAAGAAAAGAATGGGCTGGCCACATGGCCTTGGTGCCGGTTGGAATGTTTGAAATGGGCAAGAGTCCGTATGGCATTTATGACCTAGCCGGCAACACCTTGGAATGGGTCAACGACTGGTACGACCATGATTACTACAAGAAGAGTCCGACAAAGAATCCTCAAGGACCGACGACGGGGAAATCAAAAGTCGTACGTGGTGGCAATTGGCTGTACGTGCAAGATTTTCTGCGTTCCTCGTTCCGTTTCAATGCCGAACCTTCTTCGCGGCAATTCGGTTATGGGTTTCGTTGCGCAAAAAACCAGTAATCCTATGCTCGCTGCATCAACTTTCTCTCGTCGATGGGTTTGAGCGTACCTGCTGTCTCGAAACGGAATGGGCGACAGGGTCGAATCCGGCTAGGACCGTGCGAGAATCACCGCGGTCATCAACACCGCCAGGGCGATGAGCAGAGAGACTCGCGGCAACCAGCGGGCCGTCTTGAACACCATTTGCTCCCCGGCTGTTCGTTGTGATGCTGGAATGGCGCTGACTCGGCTGACCTTGGGCCCCAGGATGAGATCATGCAGCAAGGTCAGGACCACCAGCGCTGCCACCAGCATAAGCTTGACCAAGACAACTCCGGGCCATGCAGCCGGAGTCATCATGTGAATTCCACGGTGCGACAATAAGATAGGGCCGGTGATCAACAAGATCGCCATGGCGCCCCACACAATGGGGCGAAATCTGAGTGCAGCGGATCGAAACAAGGCCATAAACTCAGGCGCCGCCTTCCGGCTTCTGACCAACGGCGCTAAAACCAGGGAAAGAAAAATCATTCCGCCGATCCAGCTGACAGCAGCCAGAATGTGAAGGATCACCAGGGTCGAGTACATTTCGGCATCATAATTGATCTGCTGAAGGAAAATCTCATGGTACGGTCATGATCTGTAAAGCCCTCGCACTCGCCATGCTGATGACTATCGGCGTGAGCACTCCTGTGTCGTTCGCCGCAGCGCCTGAGGATAACGAATCAGGGTGGACGCTCTATACGAACGCTCGATTCGGGTTCAGCATTCGCTATCCCGATGACTGGCGTCTTGGGAATCCAATATCCGACGGCGTGGGTGTGACACTCTACCCACCGATCGACCATAGCCTGGTGGCATTCTCCGGTCATATGAATGTGGTCAGTGGCAGCAGCCAGGACGGACGCCAGACCCTTGACGAGTTTGCCTCGGCTCATCGCCGCATTATCACGGAACTCTACAGCAAGAAATCGATCGCCGTGAAATGGCGACCGGATCAGAACACGTCATTGGCTGGATTTCCGGCAAAGCGCCTGACGTTCACATACGAGGACAGCACGCAAGGTGCTCTTACCGAGCATCACATCTTTACTCTCGGGCGCAACGAAGGACGTGGTATCCGTCTGAAAGGCCCGCTCGCGGAAGAAACACGCTTGCTGTCCGCAGTCAAAAAAGTACTGAGCACCTACCAGCCCGGACGAGACCAAAACGCGGTCAGCCCGCTTGCCCCAACGCCGGACCACATTCCAGCTGTCCCACGATAAATCGAGCGAGACTTATCCTCCGACCTCTCGCGCAACATCGCGTATCCAATCTCCTTCGACCGAATATGATGTGGTGACGTGACGGACGCCTCATGGAATGACCCCGGTTGCCCGGCAACCACCTCGTCACGATCGATTGTCTCGACCGCCCTCCGTCCAATACCCATGACCTATTCGGATGATGAGCCGGTCGATTGGTCGACTGGGTCAAGTCGTCTGGGCAATTCAAATAAAAAGGGTGACTGCTCCGTAAACATGACTCGACGAAACTCCTCCGACCACTGTCCCTGCTTGCCGACGGTTTTCAGCGGAAAGCGCTCAGCCTTGGTCACCCAGCGATAGTAGTGTCTCGTTTCATCACCTTCGACGACGGCAACTTCGAACAGTTCGGCAAGATGTCCATGCAACACCTCTTCACCCACGAGTTCTCTGGAGACCTCTCCGGGCATGTGCTCACTGGCGATGAGCCGATGGTCTTTCCCAATGGGGATTTCGGCATACTGCCGCTGCTTCGAAAAGATTACCCACACCGTCCCACGATCCACCCGCACAATCATGACACTCGAGCCGCGCTGCGGACGGGCAAACTCAAATCGCCAGCGGTCGCTCTTCGCATTGACGTGAGCCGTCACCTCGGATGCCCCGTTTCTCTCGATGCGGTCTGCCGAAAAATCCAGCGCGAACACCGGTGAGATCAGGCCGATCAGAAATATCGACGTCAGCAATATAGCAACCATGCCGGCTGATCTCTGTGCTCGTAGCCGATCCATAGATGATTTCTACCGTATGTGGAAAGATGGGTTCAAGACCAGGCTTCGTGTCACAACACGCCAGAGAGCGTGCTCTCAAAAAATCCGAAGGCTCCCTCGTAGGCTTTGATGTGGCCTACGAGGGATCGTCGTGGTTTGGTATGCAGACCATCGACAACAACATCCGTTGGCGAGATGCCGTGTGGGTACCTTCACGGCGCCGGCATGCAGAGTGCGCTGGCCATCACGCTAGAACCCGATGGCTCCGTAGACCCCGGCTGTCCAGAAATTGTTCACCGTATTGGTTTGATTCGAAGCTAGATGGAATCGGCTGTCGAGACCCAGCCATAGCTCCTTCCACACGCGATATTCGGCTCCCCCACCGAATTGAACACCGATGTCCAAGTAGTTAATTTGGCTCGATGTTGGACTGATGACATGAAAATCCAACCCTGCGGGAATGACCCATGGTTGGAAATCAGTGCCTTGTCTGAACTTCACTTTCGGCGCCACACTCACCGTCAGCATGGTCAGCTGTACCTTGCTGACCCCTCCGTTGCTCACTCCTGTGACACCTGTGGTATCCACGTTTGCAACATCGCGGGAACTCCATCGTTTGAATTCCAATCCGATTTCGCCCGTCAGTGCCACGCCCGGCACCATCCCCCAGAGATCTTTGGTGATCATGAGTTCCGTTCCACCACCGATGTAATAGCCGCCGTTCCCATCGTTCTTGCCGGCAGCACCATGCCCATCGGTGATCAATTCTCCGGCACGATCGCTCAACATGTCCCCATAGCCTCCACGAAAAAACACGCGATTCCCTGTCGTGGTTGCCTCATCGGCCAAGGCAGTCCCGCCCCCACAAAAGGCGAACGCCGAGGCGGCCAACACGACGATAGCCCACACCCTGATACGACTGACCTTCCGAACCTGCATGACACTCTCCCTTCTCGTTACGCTTCGTGGAGCACGGCCCTCTTACGAAGGATCCGCTGACGGACATCCGGCCATCCGCGTCGTCAGCGTGGTGAATAATCGATCCGCGCTTACCATCTCTCTATTCATAAACACGACAGCCACCGTCGCACGACCGCTCATGTCTCTCCCTGAGCAAGGCCGGAGCTTCAACGACCTGCGCTTCAGGAATCGCGATGGACAAGCGCATCAGTGGCTCCCGTGGGGAATTGCCATGTCGGATGCTCGGTCAGGACATCTGATCGGACAGATGCGCGAGTGTGACTCGTCGCCTGCATCTCTTTCGGTCGATGGATCAAGGCAGCCGGACCGAAATACCCGAAGATATCTTTTAGATTCGAGAAGGCGCGGTAAAACGGTCCCATCTTCTGATCGGTCACATACTGCATCGTGAGGACGATCCGTTCTTCGCGTGGCCTAAGCGGCGTCACCGCATGCCACAGCTTGTCTCCGTTGAAAATCACCAGCGACCCCGGATCGAGCGGAATAGACTGCTCGCACACGTCTTTTTTCGTTCCCGGTTTAGGCATGTGAGCAACCAGATGACAGTGCTCGGATCGCTCGATCAAACCCATCAAGACCGTGTACCGCTTCCCTTTGTAGTACGACGTGTCGTAATGAAACCCGATGTGGTCCCCCGGCTGCGTGTAGTAATAGAGCGCACAGGAATGGGGATCCTGCTCCGGACAGAGCAACAGGGTTTCTTTCACGATGTAGCTTAAAAACCGGCGCACCGCAGGGGAGCGATAGAGCGAAAGGATAGTGGATGACCGACCCGACTCATTGGCAATCGCATAATAACTGACGCTGCCTCCCTGCTTGTGGCCCGGCACGAAATTGCGATAGATGTTCTTCCGGAACCGCTCGACCTCAGTGAGGCAAGGATTCACGATGGCTTTGGGGATGAACCTGTCGAGAATGAGGCATTCGTTCTGTTCCCAGTAGGTCCGGCTTGAGTGCGTAAGATCTACCCCTGCCAACGCGCTGTTCAGATGTTCCTCCACATCGATCCTTTGACACTGCATGAAACCTTCTCCAGGAAAAAAGCATCCGGCCGGCACGCACTCGTTCGGCATTCACTCAGATAGAAAATGAGGGGGCCACTCTCACCGGTGACCCCCTCACCGCTGACATGTGGCGGTCGGGGCGACCACTCACCTTGAAACGATGGGCAGAATCGCGACAGGGCGAATCACGATTCAGCCTCGTACAGAGCCGGTCCTCTGTGTCTCTGTTCAACAGGTCAGCAACGTCTGTGCCATGATGACTTATCGCCTCTTATTCGATGTATTCGTACGATAGAAGCGAAGAAGGGACTCTTCATCGAGTATCAGCATCTCGTGTTGTGTCGTCACGCAATCCATCTGTTTGGACAGTCATAGAGAACGTCTCGTTCGATCGTTCGTATATCATTCACTTAGGCTGTCTATATCGATGGACGTCCGCCTGCGAGTTCAGTGCGGAAAGGGACAGATGAGTAACGCTATCTGTATCGACGTGGTGCGGCCGTCTGTCTCAGACACTGAAGGGAGGAGCTGTTGCAGGTCCGTCCATGGTGCCCACAGATCCACCGAGGCACACAGAAACCAGCCAGCCAGTGAGCACGATCACAGCGGTTGTGCGGGGAATAATTCGAAGGATGTGAAGGTCCATCGACCTGCATGACTAGACGGCGCAACGCCATGAGGCTCGACACCCATTCACCGGCGTGCCGAGCCTCACCAGACCAATGGCGGCTCTGGTCTGATACGACGACCTCCTGGCTTCTGTTTAGTACCCGGTCTTCGTCCCGGTGCCTACCTGCTTCGAAAATGGATCGAGAATATCTTTCGGCGCGCCGTTCCAGATCACGTCCGCCAGATTCGACATCCGGCTGACGATCTGCGCCGCCACACCGCCCGCTGCCCCAAACAACCCGCACCAGCCCAATGTCACGAAGCCCCAGTGCAACGGCGCCGAGAACAGCTCATCCACGAACCAAAACGCATGGCCCCACTCGTTCAAGCCCACGTTCGGCAGAATCATCATCGGCCCTACGACCGCCGCCACCAGCGGGAACGACGTCGCTTGGCTGTACAGCGGTAACCGCGTCTGTGCATACAGATAACTGGACACCCCACACGTGATGTACAAGGGGAAGCTTCCGTAGAACGCCACAATGTGGCTTGCCGTGAAGCTCGTATCCCGGATGATCACTTGGTGCCACGCCGCATCCTGTTCCAACGTGTAGCTGCCCGCGTAGTACACACCCCAGATGTAACAAACCAGCCAGCTCAGCCAATAGAAATACCTCTTGAGCTCGAGCTTGGGATCCAAGTTGGCCAAGTTGCGATCCCGAGTCGACCAAATCCATCCGACGGATATCGCGAAGAAGATGGCGTTGGCGATAATGTTGAAGCGCCACAGTCCCATCCACACCGAGTCGAACTCGGGAGTCATGGAGTCCAACCCGTGCGAGTACCCGAAGATGCGTTGATACATGACCCAGAAGATGCCGATGGCCAGCATCCCAAGCCAGCCGGCCTTGAGCGGCATCGTGTTGTACCAAAAGGCATGAATTTTCCCAGAACGTTCAGATTCCATTGAAGCCATGTTTCCTCCCTCTTCCTGTCAGACACACACATGATGATCGACCCTGCCCATCACACATCTCCAAGAGCGTCCTCAACAGACCTCTTGCGTTCAAGGTCAGACCGCTCAGACTCTATGTTCCGAATCGAGCAAGCTTTGTGCGCAAGAAGCAGGAAGTGAGGATTGGCATGCCAGTAGCGGCGATCGTGAATCACTCAGCCGTTTTCACGACTTGCGGGACGAACCCCACACTCTAAATAAATAGACAGTTTTGGGAGTCAGCTGAGCCGTTGTCCATCATTTGAATAGGTTGAACTATCCAGACACTTAGACAGGTGTAACTGCGGGAAGAGGCAGAAAGGAACAACCTGACGCTAGTCGATGTGATAGGCACGAAGCTTGTTGTACAGACTCGCTCGGCTGATTTTCAGCAGTTTGGCCGCTTTCGATCGATTGCCTGCCGTCTTCTCCAGTGCATCAACGATCCGTACACGTTCAGCCTGGGCAACCACCCCGCGCGACGTTGACCATAGACTTTCGTCTTCGTTTGCGACGTCCAGTTCTATCTGTTCATCGCAGACAAGCCACGGCCCGGTGGTTGTCACGACCGCCCGTTCAATCGAGTGTTGCAACTCTCTTATATTGCCTTGCCATGGCGCATCATGTAAGGCCCGCATGGTTCGTTCCGCGATCTGTCGAACCGGTTGATGGTGGCGAGCGCACGATGTGGCGACAAAATGCTTGACCAGCAGCGGGATATCTTCACGTCGTTCTCTCAGAGCCGGCAAATATAAGGGTAAGACCGCCAGTCGATAGTAGAGGTCCTGTCGAAACAGTTTGGCCTTCACCAAATCGACAAGATTCTTGTTCGACGCAGAGATGACGCGCGCATGAATGGTGATCGGCTTCGTTCCGCCGACCGGTTTGATTTCACCTTCCTGCAGCACTCGCAGCAATTTAGCTTGAAAGATCGGCGTGGTATCGGCAATCTCGTCGAGGAAGATCGTTCCCCCATCGGCTTCTTGAAACAGTCCGCGCTTGTTTGTGATAGCCCCGGTGAAGGCCCCTTTCACATGCCCGAAGAGTTCACTCTCCAGCAACGATTCGGGTAACGACCCGCAATCGACCACGATGAAGGGTTGATCCTTTCGGTCGCTTAATCCATGAATGGTGCGTGCCAGAAGTTCTTTTCCCGTTCCACTCTCCCCCTGAATGAGAACTGTCGCTGAGCTTTCCGCGACAAGCCGAGTCATGTCGAAGAGCTGTCGCATGATCGCACTGCGACCGATCAACTGCCCGAGATGGTCCACGACAGACGCTGCCGGATCTCTCCCAGTGATCAGAGGATAGATCGGCTGGGCCGACAGCCTAAAGAGCACCAACATGGACGACACCCCTCCGTCCATATTCACCAAGGGAAAGGCTTGCCGCATTCCACATGCGGCACCGTCTCCTCCTCCGGAACACGAGACGCTCTGCACCTCAGGCGCCTCGAACACCTTGACGGCGGGACAACTCCCGCAGGGGTCGGTGCGGTGCGCAAAGGCTTCATAACATTTGGCAGGAGACCGATGAGAGCGTGTGGGTGACTCTGCCGCCCAAGCCGCTTCATTCGCGTAGACGATGTTGAACGATCGGTCCATGACCGCGACTCGGTCTGACATTCCCTGCGCTAATTGCTTGATCGCCTCGATTCTCGCGGCAATGATGGGATCCGACGCCGCCGCGTCATCGGCATGTTCTGCTTTGGACAAGATGATCTCGTATCTCAAAGAGACGGATGGGGGTTACCGACACGGCGGCGGGACTTGGGTCCACGACCATCCCTCTTCCCTTTGTCAGAAGCGACATTTGTTCTGTCTTATCGTGACGTGATAAGAGCAAGTGGGATGCCGATACAAAGCTCTACGCAGACAATGGGAATGGCAAGGCCATCACAAGGAAAACTCACTCGAATACCGTACTAGTGGCGAGAAACACCCCAAAGAATGGTACGTACCGTGGCGGAGTGCTACAACCGTCAGGCATGCGAAGCAGTGAACTGTTGAGACGGCTTAAGACATCTTGGGCGTTCACATCTGACTGCTAGGCAGCCGGATCGTAAAGATCGTGCCCTCCCCTGCTTCGCTTTCAACGGTGATGGAACCTTGATGCTCCTCAATGATCCCCTTAACCACGGTCAATCCCAACCCGGTCCCCTTGCCGAATTCTTTCGTCGTAAAAAACGGCTCGAAAATTTTTTTCATCGCGTCCGATGGAATGCCATGGCCCGTATCGGCGACCGTCAGTTTTACCATCTGTTTTTCCGGTGTCAAACTGATCCGTAGCGTTCCGCCGTCCGGCATGGCATGTACCGCATTCATCACAAGATTGATGAAGACCTGACTCATGTGATCCAGATCGGCCAAGGCCTTTGGGCAGTCGTCCTGGAACATCAGTTCCACCGTGATGTGGCTTTTCCTGAATCGTTCCTGAAAGAACTCAAGGCCGTCTTCAACGATGGCTTTCATGTCGACCAGAGTGCGCTCGGGAGACTTGCGCCGTGCAAGGGCAAGCAATTGGTTCATCACTCGGGTGATCCGTTCAACCTGAGTAATGATGGTCTGAAGCCCCTTTTTGATCGGCTCTTCCGTCACACGATCCATCAGATATTCGGCACGACCCAGAATGACATTCATCGGCGTCCCGATCTCGTGAGCCATACCGGAGGCCAGGGTGCCGAGTTCGGCGATGCGCTCGGTTTTTCGCAACTGTTCCTGCAGCCGTTTCCGTTCGCTGACGTCTCGGAGCATGACCAAGATGGCCGGCCCTTCTTCATCCGTAAATCGCGCCGCACTGACTTCCACGTCCACCGCTCTGTTGTCCAACGTCAAGATTTGCTCCTCGAGCATGGGCATCTGCGCGTTCCCTTCGAGCAAGTCATGAATCCGCTCACACACGACGACGCGACAATCCGGATGGAATAGAGTCATCATCTGTTTCCCCACAATCTCATTGGTCTTGACCGCTCCGAACAGTTTGATAGCCTGGTCGTTCGCAAACAGAATGCGATCACCCTGATTGACTAAAACGGCGTAGGGCGAGACCTCGATCAGGCGCCTATAGCGCTCTTCGCTCTGTCGCAGCAAGTGTTCGGCTCGCTTTCGTTCCGTAATATCAGTGACGAACCCTTCCAAATAATTGAGCGTGCCGTCCGACGCGTAAATCCCTCCACCCCGTTCCCACACCCACTTCGCCTCACCTGATTTGGTGAGGATTCGGTAGGTCACCTCGAACGGATAATGTTGTGCCACGGCGACCTGTACATCCTGCCAGACTCGCCTGCGGTCACCTGGGTGGATGTTGTCGCCGTACGAGACCGTTCGTTGCACGAGATATTCTTCGATGGTATATCCCGTTAAATCCAACACTCCCTTACTGAGGTATTCAAATGTCCAGCTACGAGTATTTCGGCACCGATACACGAAGCCCGGGAGATTTCCGATTAGGGTGGCGAGTTGTCGCTGACTCTCTTGGCGGGCGTCTTCAGCTCGTTTCCGTTCTGTGATATCACGTAGAATGACGGTGTAATATTTCTTGTCCTCCACCCTAATCTGCGAGATCGCCGCTTCGATCGGAAATTCTTCTCCGTTGGAGCGGAGCCCCATCACGGTGCCCAGGCGATCCATTTTCCGACTCGTGACTCCCGATTGCCCGAATGTGTGAACATGGTGGCGATGGGCGTCGCGGAAACGAACGGGCAAAAATCGGTCGAGTGGCTGGCTGATGGCTTCGCGAGTGGAACAGCCAAACATCTGTTCCGCCGCGTGATTGAACAGCAAGACTCTCTGTTTCTCATCCACGGTGATGATCGCATCCATCGCGGATTCAAGGATGCTTTCCACCCTGAGCCGGCTGATTAAGAGTTGCTCTTCCCTTCCCTCGTGATCGGCCGCCACACGCGCTGCTTCCTGATTCTTATGGTCCCACGGTCCTTGTGCATCCATATATATGCCTCCCCTCGGCATGGGCTTGCTTGATTGATGCGGGCTGTCCTTCGCGCTGACAGATTTATCATAGCGACTCCTACGCCAATGTCCACAACGGCCTATCGGCCCTAACGCTTAGGTGAAGATGGCATAAGGAATCGGTGAACGCTGAGTCTGAAGGTTCTGATCATGAGGAGCGAGGTAGTCCCAGACTACCGTGTGCGTGGTGAGCCCCGTGCCGAACGGCGTGCGATCGACCCCGGCCTTGAATGATCGAAATGTCGCTATTCTTCCGGGTGTGGGTTGCCTTCGATTTCGGCGAGTTTACGATACAGGGTCTTGCGGTCGATGCCCAGGGACTGGGCGGCCTGATATTTATTGCCGCCGGTCTTTTCGAGAATTTTCTTAATGTACTCTTTCTCCAGCTCGTCCAAGGTCAGCGTGTGCTCGGCCGCTTCATCCAGTACACGTCGGTCGCCCCGGGCCCCTTGCACCGCCGCAGGCAGATCATCAGAAGCAATCTTTTCGCCTCGACTAAGCGTCACAGCCCGTTCGATGACGTTTTCCAGTTCCCGCACATTGCCAGGCCACGCATAATCCATCAACATCGCCAACGCGGCTTCGCCGACCCCCTTGACCTCTTTGCCTCGAGCCTCACCGCACTTCTTGAGAAAAGCATCTACCAGAAGGGGAATATCCTCCCGTCGTTCCCGGAGCGGCGGGAGTTTCAACTCGATCACGTTGAGGCGATAATAGAGGTCTTCGCGGAATCGCTTGTTCTTCACTTCCTCGCTGAGAGTCAAATTGGTGGCCGCAATGATGCGCACATCCACCGAGATCGGCTTGGTCGCTCCCACCCGCCGGATTTCTTTTTCCTGGATTGCACGAAGAATTTTGGCCTGCAGCAGGAACGGGAGTTCACTGATCTCATCAAGAAACAGCGTGCCTTTCTGCGCTTCTTCGAATAACCCTCGCTTGTCCATCTTCGCATCGGTAAAGGCACCCCGCATATGCCCGAATAATTCACTTTCCAAGAGCTGTTCCGGAATCGCCGCGCAATTCACCGGGATAAACGGGGCTTCCCTTCTGTCGCTGTTGTAGTGAATGGCTTTGGCGACGAGTTCCTTCCCGGTTCCGCTCTCTCCCGTAATGAGCACGTTGGTCGGACTGTCGGCCACCCGCCGAATCAAATCGAAGACCGCCTGAATCACCTTACTTTTACCCAAGATCTGATGGAAGCTGTATTCCTTGCGGACTTCTCGCCTGAGTCGACTGACTTCTCGTCGTAATGCCGCCTCTCGAATCACTCGTTCAACGACGCGGATCAGTTCATCTTTCTTGACGGGCTTCGTCAGGTAATCGCTCGCGCCGTGTTTCATCGCCTCGACCGCCGTTTCGACCGATCCAAACGCCGTCATGAGAATCACATTGATATCGGGATAGTCCCGTTTGATCCGGGTCAGCAATTCGATCCCTTGCAGACCTTTCATGCGAAGATCCGTGAGGACGACCGCGTGGTCTTCCTCGGTCAACCGCTTGAGTGCGTCCTCGCCGCTTCCAGCCATTGAGACCTGATGACCCCGGTCTTTCAGCATGTCAGAGGCTAATTCACGCATATCCGCGTCGTCGTCCACGACAAGGATTGCGCCCCATTCTTCAGTCATCTCATGCTCCAACAAGAAGAGAACGGTTCTGCAAGACCCAAACTGCCACAACAAGCCAGCGTGACTGGCGCATTATGCATCAGTTGTTTCCTGTTTAGTGCATTGAAGCAGTGAGAATGCAAGGGCGAGACCAGACATCTGCTCATTCCAGAATATCTAGGAAACGCTGCGCATCCGAGGAAGAAGGTCTCAGTGATCTCCCCAAAAGAGGTTAACGAAGGTCACTGTGACACAAGCAGACGGATATCATTGGAGTTTCGGGCAAGCAACCTGTTGGTCGATCCCTGATGAAAACAAGCAGCGTGAGGCGTAGGCCGGGATTGGAATTCGGAGAAATGCCGGGTCAGTTCAAATTGATGAGATCGAGCCGAAGATCGTCTTGGTGATCGGCATGCTGGAATTTAAAGCCGCTTGGTTCCTGATAATCCATGGTAATGCCCGCCGTGCGGACCGCGCTGACCGCGGGAATTGCTACCGTCAGTCCATCGACTGTGTGGGCCTCATCGTCCGGCTGCACACGATCTTCCAGCGTGATGCTGAAGGCCAGCCGCTGTTCGTCCATATCTTTGACTTCCACCCTCACGATGGGATCAGTGGGATGCTCGAGGATTAATGCCTTCAACCGCTCGACCGCCGACCGTGTAAGCTTCATAGCCTCGCGCCCATCTTTCATGCCGCCCGCACCCTTATCGTGCGGGAAAACTGGTGAGCCAGCTTAGACTCGAACCCAAGGTCCTCACCATGGATCTGCAGAACTGACGATACCGCAGGGCATGATATCACGGTGATCATGAAAATGGCACGTCATGACGCTTGAGTTCAGTCCAGCTGGTTGAACAGAGTCTGTCGCCTCAGCCTGTTTGGGTCCTGTGCTCGAGGCAAAGAAGCGATCTCGACACAGCGACCCTTTCCAAAGCCACATTCCTAGAGGATGAGAAAACCATGGACGCAATAGTCAGGAATCTTGACGTAATCGGCGAGGCCGTCAAGAAACTCCCTGCCGACTTCCGCGCTCAGCACCCTACACTGGAATGGAAGAAAATGGCTGGGCTTCGTGACATTTTGATCCATGAGCATTTCGGAATGGATGCAGAGATCGTCTGGGACATCGTGAAGAATAAAGTGCCCCATGCTCGATCGTGAAATCCGCGCTCTACTCCGGTAATAGCTCGAATACCGATGTGTTCTGGTTTCTGAGACTGGTTCAATCTGCCAGAAGAGTTTTCTTCTCACCCACCTAAGCGATTAGGTCTCTTCACCGCCTTCAATGCACATTTCGCATTGATCCAATTCCGACGTGCCGTGCGCACTACAAAAATACCGGCGGCAGCGGCTGCATGTCATGAAAGTCATCCTGACTCGATCTCCGGCTTCGCATTGATAACACTGGCCAGCACTACGGGCTTTAGGCATTGCTACGTCTCCACAATAAGTCGTATGAGTTCTCCGGTCGTCAGTTCCATCATTGGTCTGGCATTTCCTGCAGGAAGTGCTCGCAGCCACCACATGGGTAGCTGTACAACGATAGTACACTTAGCATGGTTGGAGGAGACTATGCGAGCGGACTAAAGATGAAGGTTGTTTTGAACGTTCTATCTCT
>CABVRR010000022.1:35581-41489 GCA_902500705.1 uncultured Nitrospira sp. | reverse complement strand
CCTTTTTCTTCGACGCGGTGATTTACACAAAATATGGGGGCGGCAGTCGGCCGGGAATGACGCTAATCGGGCCGAAAGGAGCCATCCGCCTTCTGCGGTCGATCATGCAGAGCTTTCCCAGTTTTTCCCCGGCGCCATTCACGGTCAATTTCAAGGAGGTCTCCAGCAAACCGTTTCTCATCGGAGACACCCGCGTTACTCCCAAACCCATGGTCCATGTGCCCGACCTTTCGGCTGTCGGATATCGAATCGAATATCGCGGGAAATCGATCGTGTATTCGGGAGATACACAATACTGCGACGCCGTGATCTCGTTATGTAAAGATGCCGACCTTGCGGTGCTTGATTGCTCGTTCCCCGCCAATCGTCCAGGCGCCGCGCATCTGCACGCAGGACAGTGCGGCCAGGTAGCGAAAGAGGCCGGCATCGGCCAACTCGTCTTATCGCATTTCTATCCGGTCGCGGATCGCTATGATGTCAAGGCGCAGGCGGCTGAAGAGTATCGGGGAAAGATCTGGAAAGGGAAAGATTTGCTGACCATCCGCCTATAGGCTATAGCCCCTCTTCACGAGGCGCACCGCCAAGGATTTCAATGAATTTCCCGAGACGGGCGGTCTTTCCCGTTTCGTCCGACTTGGAGTAGATGGCCAAGAGGTTCTTCACCATGCGAGACAGGATCGCTCGAACCGGGCTTTTTTGAAGATATTTGTCGTCGAATCCGTACCCGGCCTCGGTCAGAAACCGTGCGCAGTTTTTTTCGGTCAGCAGCGCCCCACCGTTGAAACAGTCGATAAAAATCTTGTACCGGTCGGACTCGTACTTGACTAAGAAATGTCCCGGCATGCCGATGCCGAAGAGCGGGAGCGCCAAGCGCCGGCCGATCAAGAGATAGACCGCCGACAGGCTGATCGGGATGCCGACTCGCCGATCGATGACACAATTGATGTAACTGTTCTCGACTTCATAGTAATTTTTAGTGTTCCCCTTAAATCCCTGTTCGGTAAAGAGGTATCGGTTGAGCGCGTTGACGGCTTCTTCCCCGGACGCTCGATGGCCGATCCGTGCCCGCACTTCGCCGGCCATGGTATCCAACTGTTCCTGGTAGCGCGCGATATCGAGCGTCGGGTAGGCATAGCGAGCGATCAAGAAGGCGCCGGTTTCAAGACTCATGGCGTCATCCGAGAGGGTGGCCAGGTCCGCCAGTTCATCTTCCAGCTTGCTTCCTCGAATTTCCTCAAGAACAGACGCAATTCGATCGGCCATTTCCGGCTGCTCAATCTCCGCTTCTTGAAGAAGCGGGACAGCCGATGGACCGATATCGATCAGTTTTCCGCTGATGGTATGGACAATTCGGTCGTCCTCATCGGATAGCAGGCGAATCAGCGCACGAATCTGATTTTCAGGCATCATGTCCTACGACTCTCCGTCATTGACTGGATGGTAGATAGCACCCACATCATCATGATCCGACGGATTTCTCCGCCAGTCAAGGGATCCATGGGTCAGGTCGAGATCACCCCATTGCTCGGCGGAATGCTTTCGCTCCACCGTATAGACACAGGGCATCGAATACGAGCATAACCAGAACGACCATTCCGACGTGCGGCAAGGCTTCGGTCCACCCAGACAGAATCAACGGCCGGACCGCATCGATCGCCCATGTCATGGGGTTGAACTGCGCGAGAAAACTCATCCACCCCGGCATCGCTGTCAATGGAACCAAGGCGGAACTGAGGAAGATCATCGGGAGTGAAAGAAATCCCAGTACGGAGAAGAAATCCCCGTGACTTTTCACGGAGAATGCCATCGCCATGGAGATGGCCGTCAAGCCGATCCCGAACATCATGCCGATCAGGAGGATCGTCGCCACACCGAGGATACCCGTCGCGGGGTGAACGCCGAAGAGGTACGACACGCCGAGAATCACGAGCACCTGCATTGACGTGATTGCCATGACGAAGATAAAGCGGCTCAGAATAACGGAAGTTCGATGAATCGGCGTGGACATCAATCGTTCGAGGAACCCGTTTTCCTTGTCGAATAACAGATCAACCCCGCCGGCCAAGCCGTTGTTCAGAACCGTCATGACGACGACACCAGCGGCAAGGAAGCTGATGTAGTTGGGCGCCTGCATGACTTGGGTGTCTGCCGCCCGCTGAAACAGGTTTCCGAAGAAGATGAGCCAGAACAGCATCGGCTGCACCAATGTGAACAGCATGCTGAATTTTTCCCGGCTCAATCGTCGAACCCACCGCATCGTCAACGCGCTGATCTCTTGCCAATAATGCGCCACAGGACTCCTTTATGCCGACTCGACTACGGGAAGCGATTCAGTGATGGCTCGCCCCGTATGCGCGATAAACACATCGTCTAAGCGCGGACGGTTGTATTGAATGAACTCAATGCTGCATCCTAATCGATTGGCCGATTCGAGGATGGTCGGCAAGGCCTTTTCCGCCGATTCCACCCTGATATCCAAGCCTTTGGCGGTCGCCCGCACCGAGGTGATCGCGGGACGTCCTTTCAACTCCGATTCCAACAGCGAAATTCGATCGATTTCCTTCAGGGTCAACGATACGATATCTCCGCCAAGCGCGATTTTGAGTTCAGCCGGAGCGCCCAGTGTTTTGATTGCACCGCCGTCGATGATAGCGAGACGATCGCAAAGTTGATCGGCCTCATCCAGATAGTTCGTCGTCATGACGACCGTCATGCCTCGGGCTTTGAGCATACGGACGTAGTCCCAAATCCGGAGACGGCTTTGCACGTCGAGCCCAAGAGTCGGCTCGTCGAGAAACAAGATTTTGGGGTCGGGAAGCAGCCCGCAGGCAATATCGAGCTTGCGCTTCATCCCGCCGGAATAGGTCTTCGCCGGACGATCCGCATGGGCTTCCAGCTCAACCAGTTTGAGCAGCTCGCCGATGCGCTTGGCCGCTTCTTCTTTCGTCAGGTGATAGAGCGCACCCAACAATTGAAGATGCTCCCGTCCCGTGAGGAACCGATCAATGGCACGCTCTTGGGGCACGTACCCGATGAGGGTCCGAACCGTATCCGCCTCGCGAACCGTGTCATGACCCATGACGGTCGCCGTGCCTGAGGTCGGATGCAGTAATGTGATGAGCGTGCGCAGCGTGGTACTTTTGCCTGCGCCGTTCGGCCCCAGCAGACCGAAAATCTCTCCCGCGTACACTTGAAACGATAAGTTGTCGACGGCCTTGTAGCTGTCGTACGTTTTGCACAGACGATTGACGTCGATGGCGATAGTCCGATCCATTAGTCCCAGCCCTTTATGCCCTGCTGTTCGTGCAGCATGAATTGAACCAGATCGTTCAATCGACGAGCTCGTTGGTGGAGCCCGTCCGCTTCCAGCAAGAATTGTTTTTCTAACAGTGTACAGTCCAGGTACGTTGAGAGGGTATTGACCAACACCTCGTCACTGACCTCTTCGCGAAAGAACCCTTGCCAGGCCGCACTGTCCTCTCGCGCTTGGAGATATCGCCCCAGCACATCGATCAGTCCACGGCGAACGTCTTTCGCCAAGCCCTCGTCGGAACACATCGGCGTGACATGAATCGTGGCTTCGCGATAGGGCTTGTCGAAGTGTTCCTCGGCAATCTCACATCGCTCGAGCCCTTGCAGTAAGATATTGGAGCGACCGTCCGGCAAGGGTTGCACACTGACGATCCGTCCCACACAGAGCGCGGAATAGATCGCCGGATTCCCATAGTAGTCCGGTTCCCATCCTTCTTTCAGGAGGGCCATGGCGATACATTGACCGCCCATCGTCACATCGGCGACCATTCGGCGATAGCGTGGTTCGAAAATATGGAGCGGGAGGTACGTCTTGGGAAAAAACACGACGTTGGGTAACGGCAACACCGGAAGGCGATTCGGAATTGGAAAAGGCTCGGCATGCCTGGACGGACTCCGATCAGACGGTCCCCGCTCACGATCAGTCTGCATGGCTCACGATAGCTGAGACATGTGAAAATTGTCAACGCTGCTTGCCGGTCGACACGTCACATGAAAATGCGAAACGCCTCTCTCCAACTGTCGATTTGTTCGCAGGAAAAACGTGTGTTATAACCGATGCCGCATCGCATCCGGCCCAGATGAGCCGCTCAAGACATACCAGCGAGATGAAGGATCAGTATGGCTGATCGAGTACAAATCGGGATCGTCTTCACGCTCTTGCTGAGTGTTGTTGGGTCGATCGCGCTCGGTGCAAACCCCTCTTCAGCGCCGTTTCAGTCGGCGACTGCCGGCTATCGGTATACGTTTCCCAACGACCATGGGGCGCACCCGACCTATCGAACCGAATGGTGGTACTACACCGGACATCTGCATTCGAAAGACGGACGGTCGTTTGGCTTTGAACTGACCTTCTTTCGTCGAGGAGTGCCGCCGGAGGACATCAAAACCCTGCCGTCGAAATGGTCGATCAGCAACCTGTATCTGGCCCATTTTGCCGTGACCGACATTACGGGGAAACGATTCCATTTCTCGGAAAAGTTCAGTCGAGAGGGGTTGGGGAAGGCCGGTGCCGACGAGTCGAGACTCCGTGTCTGGATCGATGATTGGCGCGCCGAAGCCTCGGCGGAACGATCCGCGCCACACCGGTTGTCGGCCCATGATGAGACGCATGTCCTCGCCCTCACTCTCCAACCGGCTAAACCACTGGTCGCTCACGGTGCGGCCGGCATCAGTCGAAAAGGGAAGGATGTGGGGCAAGCCTCTCACTACTATTCGTTTACGAGACTGGCGACGACGGGTAGTCTGACGATCGACGGCGAACAGTTCGAGGTCTCCGGCACCAGCTGGATGGACCATGAATTTGGGTCTACCGAACTTGGTGTGGATCAAGTCGGATGGGACTGGTTCAGCATTCAACTGGAGGATGACACTGAACTCATGCTGTATCGAATGCGTCGGAAAGATGGATCGTCCGATCTGGCGTCGAGCGGGACCGCTGTGTCACCGGATGGACGCACGCGGCACCTGGAGGTGACGGACTTTCAGATCGAATCGACCGGAACCTGGACCAGCCCTGAGAGCAAGGCCACCTATCCTAGCCGATGGAAGTTGACGTTCCCGTCGCTTGACCTCGTGCTGGATGTCGCCCCACTACTCGCAGATCAGGAATTGCGCACCTCACAGAGCACCAAGGTCTCCTATTGGGAGGGAGCCGTGGCTGTGACTGGCACCAAGAAAGGCCAGCCTGTCAAAGGCCAAGGCTACGTTGAATTAACCGGCTACGTCGAGCGCCTCAAGATGTAGGGGAAGAAAGGGGTTAGTTGTCAGGCATTCGATCCACCACACGATCCCATTCCTTAATGGCCGGTTTGACATGGTGGTCGAGGTGGGTCAGAGCTGTGTAGAGCCGCCCTTCATATTCGTCTCGGTTATCGCTGGATGAAGGGAGGGCTTTTAACAGTGCTGTTAGTCCGCGGATTTCTTCGATCGTCTCAAGTAGTTCCTCAAAGTGATTGTCCAACAGCGTGCTCGACGGGACAAGTAATGCTCCTGCCTCAGTAGGTTTTGTCCGCCCACGATTTTTACCCATAGCGTTTCCCATCTTTAGCAGCTGCATTAGTCGTTTGATCGTGTGTTCCGCTGGTCATTTCGCCAGTTTTCGTATTCGCAGGGCCGCCTTTACACCTTTCTTGGCAGGATGACGGACGGCATGGCGCAGCAGCCACTTTCTCTCCGTTGTCGCCCCGTCTAGCCATCGCTCACAGAGCTCAAAGGCCAGTCGAGGATGGTCCTTGGCAATGTCGCCGATGTGGTTGGCCACACTTCGTCGGACATAGAGATCGGCATCGTCTTTGAGCGTTTTCAGAATCGGCAGTACCGGTCGCGGGTCTTTGATAAAGGCCGGAATCCTGGTTGCCCAGGGAAGGCGCGGGCG
>CABVRR010000022.1:3193-35481 GCA_902500705.1 uncultured Nitrospira sp. | reverse complement strand
AGATGCTCGCGGAGGGCCTTTGCCAGATGATGCCCACGCTGCATGATGCTGAGCGGCTTCAGCCCGTTCAATGCCAATCGCTGGAAGGTCTTGCCGTCAAAATTGGGATGTACGAGGCCGATATTGTGCGCGAGGCACTCGATCGCTTCCCGATCAAGCAGATCCGCGAGCGAGCTGCCTTTCTGGATAGAGCGTGGGGCAGAGGGAAGGCGAGGGCCAGCGGTGGTGTTACGTTCCCGAGGCATGGAGGGAGTTATCCCTGTCCCCGAGCGGAGAAGTCAACTTGCCTGCGGGGCATCTTTTGATACACTCAACTAAGGCAAATTCTCCTCATCTTATCCTTTCTCTGCTAGCTTCCTCCGCAAGGGCACGAGCCCATTTTTTATCGAACGTTATAGCCCAGTACTTGCCGTCCTGATTCTTCTGCGAGACCATCTTAGATAATTGCTGGATGATATCAATGACATACTGCGCAGGTAGGTTAGTGTGCATAATTAGTTCATCAAGGGTTTGTGCCTGTTGATAGTATAGGTGACCGAGTAACTTTTTTTGGTCTGGTGTGAGATTGGTCTTCCCAGGCCAACCACTGCTTACGCTTCTAGTTAATACGATAGGCTGCGTGACTGGATCTGGGAGGCGAGGTGGTATGGACGACCACCGTAGAAGAGGTTGCTGATCAGAAATCATGTGCAGGGTAGTCCGAGAGTTCCTGACTAATTCCTCAAGTAACTCCTGCTGAGATCTTGGCTCTTGGAAACTCGTATCTACAGATGTCGTTCTAATTGTTTCAGTAAGGTCTTTCTCCAGATCGGGCCACCATTTATCAAACGAACTGTCCAGTCTTTCATTATGCAAAGTAGGGATGTCGGCCGATCTATTTATGGAGTACATTAGTTTCTTAATCTCTTCTTTGGAAAAAGGAGTTGCCTGGAACTGCGCCAATGGTCCTGAGATGTCAGTAATTTTTAGGTCTATCAGGAAAGGAGAAACGCGGCCACTCTCAAACTTCTTTGAGAGTGCACCAGCCTCAAAAAGGAGCCATGGGGCATTTAAATTGTCTCTTGAAACACATATGATGCCGAAGTCTGATGCTTCCAGCTCTTTAGCAATCTCATGAGACCATCTTGTTCCCTTATCGATATCTTCTGATGAGACATAGGCATCAATGGACTGTATTACATTGGGTAACCAGTTTCTGAGGATGGTTGCTACTTTATGACTCAGCCGTCCTGACCAGCTAACGAAGATCTTCAAGTTCGTCTCATCTGTAAAACAAAAATAGGTCTTATGATTAGTATCTCCATAACTACCTGGTTGGCCTGGGTGTGAAGCTTATCGGGTCTCATCATGCCGCTACCTCAAGGAAGACCTCGGGATGACGTTCGGCAATCTTCAAGAGTTGTTTCGCGGCGCCGGATGGCTTGCGGCGGCCTTGTTCCCATTGCTCCAAGGTACGTTTCGACACACCGAGTGCCGCGGCAAACTTGGCCTGCGAGAGTCCGCTCTTCAACCGCACACGGACAATGTACGATTTGGCTTCAACCTTTGTCCGCTTCCCTCCACCGGCTTTGATCTCCCGTACGCCGCCCAGGACTTCTTGTCACACATCGCGCGTTGCCTCGAAATCGGCGAGTGCTTTGCCGGTGAGTTTTTTGCCTATTTCGAAATGCCTCTAATAATGTGAACGCGGATAAACGGTACGCCGGTGCCGCGCAAAAGACAAGTTCAGCCTCCTCAGTGTCATCCTCAGGTTCTGGAATTCGCCGTCCCTGCTTTGAGTCTAATTGATCCCAATTTGGGATCATGATATAGTTGTTCGTGCGCATTATTGCCAAGCGGGCACTGCGGAACTTCTGGAAGCGATACCCAAAGGCCAAGGGGCCTTTGGAAGCCTGGCATCAGGAGGTTGCGCATGCCGATTGGGCTTCCCCATCGGCGGTCAAGTCGCACTTTCGTTCGGCCAGTGTTTTGCCGGGCAATCGGGTTGTCTTCAACATGGCGGGGAACCAGTATCGGCTCGTCGTGAAAATTAATTATCCGTACCGAGTGGTGTATGTCCGATTCATCGGTACGCACACTGAGTACGATGCGATCGATGTGACGGGCATCTAGCAGGAGAGGAAATATCATGACCATCGCTCCGATCAAAACGGTCCGAGACTATGATCGGACGTTGAAACGCATCGAACAATTGATGGACGCCAAGTTTGGTACAAAGGCTGGTGATGAGCTGGACGTGTTAACGACGCTCGTTGAGGCATATGAAGCGAAGCATTACGCGATGTGTCCTCCCGACCCGATCGACGCGATCACATTTCGGATGGATCAACTTGGCATGACGTGGAAAGACTTAGAGACGGTGTTGGGCGGGCGCGGGCGCGTGTCAGAAATTCTAACGAGGAAACGAAATCTCTCGCTTGAGATGATCCGTCGACTTCACCATAAGTTGCATATTCCCTTGGAAAGCCTCATTGGTACTGCGGCCTAATAATTCCTTCACTTCGCCAGCGGTGACGTTCCGTCCTCCTGCTTGACTCCCATCTGACCGCTATGATTAGGTCTGCCGCCACTATGCTGCGGTCCAGTCACTTCTTGCTGCTTGTCTTGACCCTTCTGTTCATCGGATTCGGTGCGACTGGCTGCCAAAAGGACAGCGAGTCTGTCGTCTCGATTGCGCTGCATCCGACGAACGCGAATATCCTTTACGTCGCGACGAACGATGCGGTGTATAAATCTCGCGATGGGGGTGGGACTTGGGAGCGTTTCCCTAGCTTCAGTGCGCGCCGAGTGACGACGCTCGCGATCGATCCACTGCTGCCGGCTACGATCTATGCCGGGACGATGGGGGACGCAGTCTACAAGAGTCCGGACGGGGGGCAACATTGGCTGCCGCATAATGTCGGACTCAAAGAACATGTCTCATTCGTGAATCAATTCGTGTTCCATCCCGCCCTCAGCGAAAAAATCTACATTGCGACGACGGTGGGCGCCTTCTCCACAAAGGACGCGGGGCGTGAATGGCAAGAACGGATGAACGGGATGAAGGAAGTCCATATCGTGACATCCATTGCCATCAATCCCAAAGATCCTACCATCTTGTTCGCGGGTACGACGGGTGGGATGTATCGCTCAGACGACGGAGCGGGAACTTGGAAAAAGATCAACAACGGACTCATTCCCGAAAGCGAACTGATGGCCTCTATGGCGCTCGGTGTCAATGCGATTGAGATCGATCGGACGAACCCCGATATCGTCTATGCGGGCACGACGAAAGGGTTGTTTCGCACTGCGAATAACGGTGAGCAGTGGGAGCGGATCGGCCAATTGCTTCCGGAGCCATTCGTGAGCAGCATTCTCATTCACCCGAAGGAACCGTCGCAGCTGTATATCGGTGGTCCCAGCGGTGTCTGGAAAAGTTCGGATAGTGGGAAAACCTGGCAGGCGGTGAATCGGGGAATCGCCACGCTGAACATGCGATCTCTGGCCATGGATCCAAAGAATGCACAGATCATCTATGCCGGCACCAACGGGAGTGGGCTCTATCGTTCCACCGACGCCGGGGCGAGCTGGGTATCGGTGCCGCTCAAGGCGGCAGCAGCAAGACCAGAGTAAGGTCAAGGTTGAGCGAGAAAGTTTAGTGTCTCGGCTCTCAACCTTCACCTCGCCTCTGACTGTGCTCAGTATCCCGTTTTTGCTCCCGTGCTCCCATGTTGATAGCGACCGCTGTACGCGATCATGCGGTCCGAGATCTCTTTCCATTCGTCGGCGGTCATCAGGTCTTTCATCCTGAACCGGAGGCTCAGCACCTTGGCGGAATTCTGCATTCGCTGAATGTTTGCTTCGTTGAGGATTTTTGAAAACTCTTCCGGCGCCGCGGTATAGCTGGCGTTCAACGTGTAGAGTTCCCGGTGATAGGCCCGTTCTTGCTCACGGCTGGCTTTGAGCTCGCTCACGATCTCGCCGACCAGGGTATTGACTTGCTTCGCTTTCTCAGGATCCTTGACGGTTCGATTGATCAGCCCTTCCATATCTTGCTGGCCCTTCTGCCAGTAGGCGTCGCTCTTGCCGCCTCCCGCCATCCCGTGGTGATGGTGATGAGAGGAGCACCCCGTCAGCACGAGGAGTCCCGTTAATGCCAGCAGTCCCGTAAACGATTGATTCATAACAATCCTCCGTGGAAAAGTTGTCACGTGGTTTATGTATACCGTATCATCGTCGGCACACCATGCCCGAATCTACTCCCGATCAATTCTCGGCTCTGAAAGCGGAATTCCGCCATCATCTGGAAACGTTCTACGCCGGGCTGCAACTGGCTTCTCCGTATGAAAGCGTGGAGAAGGCCATCCGCACCTTGATCACCATGATACATGGACTTCCGCTCGAAGAACAAACCCGCATCATGGTCGATCACGACTTGCGATGGCGGCAGTTCCGATTGGCCTTTGAGGCGTCGGGTCTTGCAAAGAAACATCGCGGGATCATCGCCGGTCTGGCTCGCAACCGATCGGCCTTGAGTTTGCCGGCTGAATACGACCACTTTCTAAGCCTGTTTCGCGCAGAATGAGAAACGCAGGGATAGGTTTTAGGAAGAGGTGGCCTGCGCGATGGCCTCTCGCAACTCGCCATAGACCTGCATGAGGCGGCTGTCTTCAAGCCGATAGGCGAATGCCGCCGTGACGAGTCCAAAAGCGAAGACAAGGCCTGCAAGGGCGATGACCGCCAGGCCAGTGAGGGCTCCTCCCAACGAAGCGAATCCTCCCTCCATGGCATATTGCGCCACGAAGATCAGAGACCCGATCGAGACGAGCGCGAACCAGATGAGCGTAATAATAGCCGACGACCACGGAATCCGCTTTACACACAGCGTGTTCAGCGAGTGGTCCTGAGGAGAAAGGTGAATCAATCCTTTCACAGGCCAGGCGGTACGAAACCGTCGGGAGAATAGGCGATACTGCGGGCGGATCGCAATCTGGGACAGTTCCGGGTAAAACCAGGCCACTCCATGCGGGAGCATCAGCACGCCTTCAGGCGTGAACCGATCGCCCAGGGTTGTGAGCGCTGTGCCAGGCCACTGATCCTGGTGCTTCGCGACCAGGCAACCGTACCGAACGGCGTCCGGGGTCAGCCGAATAAAATAGAACCAATCGCCGACGATCAGTCCGATGAATAGGGCCCCTGCAAAGAGGCCAGCCAGCATCATGGACGTAGCTATCACATAGGAATGAGCTCTGAATCAAGGCGCGTCAGATACGAAATCGAGTAGGGTATTCGTGGACTGACGGCGGTATGTTCGTCTCGGACGCTCCAAGAAGTCTGTTGACTCAAGAAGATAAGTTTGGCTACAGTACGCGCGGCTGCATTCCGGGCGGGCCTTGTACCATGTGAATTTCCCGCCTTAAGTTTATCCCGTGTCCCACTGTCGGTCTGTCGCTTCTGCCATGGTGTGGTAGGCAGAGGTGAGGCCCTGTGAGGTTTGGAGGAAAACATGGATCCCATCAAGATTGAGCGTGTGTACACCTCCTATGCGGGGTTTTACGACAAAGTCTTCGGGAAGGTCTTTCATGAAGGGCGTGAATCGGCGATCAGGAATTTGAATGTCCAGCCTGACGAACGGATCCTTGAGGTAGGAGTGGGGACCGGGCTCGCGCTTCCGATGTATCCACGGCATTGCCGGATTGTTGGGATTGATTTGTCCGAAGGGATGCTGGCGAAAGCCAAGGAAAAGGCGGAAGCCAACCGGCTTGACCACGTCCAACTTCACCGCATGGACGCAGGGGCCATGGAGTTCAACGACGACAGTTTCGATACGGTCGTTGCCGCGTATGTGGTGACGGCGGTTCCCGACCATCGAAAGGTGGTCAATGAGATGATCCGAGTCTGCCGTCCTGGTGGCCGCATCATCATGCTCAACCATTTCAGCAACGGCAACAAGGTCATTGCCGCCGTGGAAAAGGTGATTTCCCCGTTGACCAAACATCTCGGCTGGCGGACGGACTTATCGCTGAATACCGTGGTAGAGGGAACGTCACTGCAAATTGCCAGAAAGCAGAAGGTCAACCCATTACGGTTTTGGGCGTTGGTGGAGTGCGTCAACGCAAAGGGTAAACAGACCAACGGCAGCGCTGCGGCTCATACGGTTGCCGGATATGTACACGGCAACGGCGAAGCCGGGTTTACCAACGGGAACGGGAATGGGCGGTATTCCCACGAACACGCGCACTGATCAGCACCTTTGCATCGTGCTCAGCGGCCATGTCGTGCATGGTGTTCTCGAATCAACCAACCTTCCCATTCACGGCCGGGGATGATGGTCGTGCCGACGAGGCAGTCACCGGGAAAGTGTTGAGTGATTTGATCGGCCAGGACTTCGAGGATTCGGCTCATCCGTCGATCGTGAATCCCAAACACTCGCAGCATCAGACCAAATCCCTGCCGCTCCAGTAAACGATAGGCCAGGACATGGACGCGACTCTCGGCTCCGGTCGTGGAGTCAGCGTGTGGGATCAGATCGCCTTCCCACTGAACCGTCGGGTGAATTGCGACGGCCCGTTCCGTGTCATGCCACACACAGGGGAGGCCAGCCTGCTCTAATTCATGTAACAGCCATTGGATGGTGGGACCTTCGACGGTTCGGCCTTGGAATGTCCATCGAGCGAGTTCGGCTGTCTGGTCGGCCATCACGAACGGCGTGGCAATTTCATCCAGATGGGCCTCATCGCATACCACGTAGAGTTCCCCCTGAGGATCAAACCAGAAGCGGAGTTTTCCCGCGCTGAACTCCGTTTGAATGGTGCTCAGGGCGGAGCAATCAGCGCCATCTTGCTCGAAGATTGAAAAATCCGTTACCCCGATCATCGTGAGCTTGGCCGTTCGCACCAAATCACGAAAGTCATACCGAATGGTGACGGCAACGGTGGTGCCTGCCGGTACCTCGCGGCCGGAGCCTTCGTCGAAGAGGCGGCGTTTCGACATCTGGACATCCGTCACATACCCAGAACGAAAACCGCCTGTATGTTCGATCAGCCACCGCAGATCGTCTGTGTTTTTGAGGGTGTGGTTCACAACCCCAATTCTAGCGCAAGGATTCTTGTACGGCTAGGTGTGCGAGTGCATCCAATAGGATGCCACGGCGGGAAGCCGGGAGCGCAGTGTGGCCTTGAGCACGCAGAGGCCATGCCGAGTGAGGCCGGCCTTCTCGCACCAGGTCGCTCCGATCGCCGCTTCCTCTCGGCTTTGGTTGACCATGATGAAGAGTCCGTGGGGTGGTAAATTTTGTGCGACCCGTGAAAAGAGCGCCTCAGGCGCCAGCACGGAAAGCGGCATTCGCCAGGACAGCACCGGACCTGGCGTCACAAAGGGGTACCACGCCGTCACGACATCAGCCGAGTCATGATAGCAGGTGTAATCGCCGATGAAGAACCGAGTATTCGAGAGGTGTTGGATGTATCCCTGTGCATAATCAAGGCGGCTGTATCCATCAAGATAAATTCGGTGACCCTCCACTTCGATGCCGACCATTTCCACAGGTTGAAAAAAAGCGTGCAAGGCATGGGCATACCAGAAGTTGCTCGAACCGATGTCCTGCACGCTGCCGCCTATCAGACGCGGTAACTTCCACGCCGACCAGGCTTGGTCGAGTATATCGAGATAATCGTATTGCTTCAGTGCGGTGGTCTGTTTGACGTGCTGCTCAAATCGAACGCGAAACCGCCGTTGGAGCGACGCAATCCGTTCTCGATGAATTCCACTCAGATGATGAAGCTGGTGAGCCGGTTGTTCTCGATAGATTCCACGTGACCAGGCCAGCCGTTTCCCAAGCTGGTACCAACAGGCATGATAGCGGGAGAGTGCTAATTGCTTCAGCGAGTACTGCGGCGTGACGGCTGGAGAGAGCTGGAGTCGTTCTGAAGGACGGTCATCACTGAGGTGCTCTCCTTGCGGAGCTGCAGCAGGCATGATGCCTACTCATCGGTCATTCACGCAGCGAGCTGAAGAGGGAGCACTGTGGAAAGAGAGAAGAGGCTACTACGCGGCTGCGGTCGGTACGCATATCGTCGGCGCTTATGATGCGAGGTCTTGCCCGTCAGTGCTTGTCGTGTGGAGCTTGGCTGAATCCGATCGTCAATCCGTCCATTTGGCCTGGCGAGAGGGTGACTCGCTTGTCGTCTATCGGAACCAGCAGTCGTTTCTCAATAAGCTTTTGAGCGGTCGATGTGAGATCTGCGCATGAAAATTCAATGCCGAGCAATCGGTTCTCCTGACCGTGATGAAAGCGAATCCTTGGTCCCATGCTGAATGAATGGACCGCAGTCGCGTTTAAGTCAGGCTGATCCAGCAGCCTTCCCCAACAAGCTGTGTTGGTTGCGAGCTCGACATCGACCGCTGCAATTCCGGTGATGCCATACGGTCGGCTCGACTGCGTCCTCTGCCAGGTGGCCGTCAACTCTGCAAGCCGTTCTTGACGACGATGAAGATGGTGTTCACACAGAAAGACGACGGAGTTCCCCAATAGTTTTGAAAACGTCATGGAGCCGGTTTCTGTGCCGGCCATCCAGGTACTGAGGGCTGCCAGACCGCGACCGACCCGAGTATCTCCACTCAAACGCCGACCCAGCCAAAAGGGTGTGGTCGGCTCGCCGTCGAGGAGATTGCGCAAGAACGTGAGCGTAGACGTGGTCAGAAACGGTTCTTCGTGGCGCAGTGTGACCGGAGGGGCGTGTGACACACCTCGAGAGGCCAGTCCATTCAGCATCTCCCATGTCGGGAGCCAGGGTGCGAGACCGAGTCCGTAGAGCCAGGTTCCAGGAATGCCAAATCTCGCGAACCGACCGATCTCGATTGTCATGTTGCCCGCGTGCAGGCCACCAGAGACGAGTAGGCCACAGTCGGTAATCGGCCAGGCGACCGGCAGGCCGAACTCGTGACGAAATCGGCCGAAGACACGCTCGACATCCTGTGTGTGGATCAGGACTCGATCGACCCCACGAATCAGCGACTGCGTAAGATCAGGTTTGAACATATAGGGCGCATACTGTAAGGGAGAGGAAAGGGAAAAGGGAAGTCACCAATTGGCCATCGATGAATGTAGAAGGCATCTTAATTTAAGTGCAAATAATTCGGTAGCAAAATTAATAGTAAATTGCGGTAGCTCAGCATCGTTCAACAGCAGGGCTTTTCGTTGTGGTATCGGCATTGATGGGCTTATGCTGAATTGTAGGGAGAGACTCTTTATTCATCACGCCATATCGGTATATAAAAGCCAAGATTTCTGCTGAGAGGAGTTCCATGCGCGCTGTCTGTCTCCAACATGTTCCCTTCGAGGGGCCGGGTGCCTTTGCCAGTGCCCTTTCTAAGCGGGGCGTGGCCCTTGATTCTTCGCTTGTCCCGAACGACGGGCTCCCGAAAGACGCGGGGGATTTGTTGATCGTGATGGGTGGGCCGATGTCGGTGAACGATTCCGACCAGTGGATTGCCGAAGAGTCTGCCTTTATCAGGTCTGCCTTGCTCGACGGGAAGCCGGTGATCGGGGTCTGTTTGGGGAGCCAGCTCATGGCCAAGGCGCTCGGCGCCACGGTGCGATCAGGCAGCGCATTGGAAATCGGCCTGACCCCTGTGCGTCTCACTGACGCGGGGAAACAAGACCCTGTGTTTGGTACCGAGCCTGAGGCCTTTGAGGTTTTTGAATGGCATGGGGAAGTCTTCGACTTGCCGCAAGATTGTGTGCCCTTGGCTGGCTCTGACATTGCGCCGCTGCAGGCGTTCCGGTATGGCGATCATGCGTATGGCCTTCTTTTTCATTTGGAAATGGAGGCGAGCGGGATCGATGTGCTCTGTCAACACTGTGCGCCGGATTTACTGAAAGCAGGTCTGACGGTAGAGCAGGTAAGATCGGCTGCTCTGCCGCGACTGCCGCAGCTCCATCACACGGCTGATCGACTCATCGGCCATCTACTGCAATCCAGTCGTTGATTACGGGCTCATTCCTGAAGTAGTCTGCTCCCATTCACTGAGCCGAGAGACCACGGCGTCACACCGTGTGGGGGAACCGGCGGTGAGTCTGCGAACGAGCACATCGACTGACTGATTCATAAAAGGAGCTTGATCGACTATGGGTGGTTTCCCAATCGAAGTTGCTGCACGTATTAAAACGCTGCCTCCCTATTTGTTTGCTGCGATCGATAAAATGAAGCAAGAGGCCGTCGCACGTGGAGCGGACATTATCAATCTCGGCATCGGCGACCCCGATTTGCCGACCCCGATGCCGATCATCGAGCGGTTGGCGAGCGCGGCCAAGGACCCCAAGCATCACCAGTATCCCTCCTATGATGGCATGTTGTCTTTCCGGAAAGCCGTGGCCGAGTGGTATATGCGCCGATTTAACGTCACGCTTGATCCAGCAAGCGAAGTCCTCACGCTGATCGGGTCAAAAGAGGGCATCGGGCATATTCACCTGGCGTTTGTCGATCCCGGCGATATCGTCCTGGTTCCAAGCCCCGGGTATCCGGTGTACCCCGTCGGGACCGGTTTTTCCGGGGGTACCTCTCACATCATGCCACTGACGAAAGCCAACGGCTTCTTGCCTGATCTCAACGCGATTCCGAAAGAGGTGGCCAAGAAGGCCAAGTTGATGTGGTTGAATTCTCCCAACAACCCCACCTCAGTGATCATGACGAAAGACTATTTCAAGCGTGTGGTGGCGTTTGCACAGGAGAATCAGGTGATCGTGTGTCACGATGCTGCCTACTCGGAGATATACTATGATGGACGTCGTCCGACGAGTTTCATGGAAGTCGACGGTGCGAAAGATGTCGGAGTTGAGTTCCATTCGCTCTCAAAGACCTACAACATGACCGGCTGGCGACTTGGTTTTGTCGTCGGTCACAAAGACGTCTTGGCCGGGCTCGGCAAGGTGAAAAGCAACCTGGACTCCGGCTGTTTCGAGGCGGTCCAAGAGGCGGGTATTACCGCCCTGGGGCTGGATGATTCGGTGACCGACGGCTTGAGAAAGATCTACCAAGACCGCCGAGACACGCTGATTCCTGGGCTCAAGAGCCTTGGGTTGGAAGTGGATCCACCGCCGGCTGCCTTCTACGTGTGGGTGACGGTCCCGAAGGGGTACACATCGACGTCGTTTACCGCGCATCTTTTGGAGAAAGCCGGCATTGTAACGACCCCCGGCAATGGGTTCGGCGCGCCTGGGGAAGGGTATATCCGCATGACGCTCTGCACATCCAAAGAACGGCTGGCAGAAGCGGTTGAGCGGATGAAGAAAATGGGTTTTTGACCCTGCCATTCGTGACACCTGCTTCGCTGATTCAGCGAGGCAGGCGTGGTGCGTCGATCGAAGAAGGTGTAGTCGGTTTGACGATTCGCACATAACGATTCACGAGATACGCGCATGCCAGAGACTGTGTTCATCGGATTCGGATCGAATGTCGGCGATCGTGTCGATTACTGCGATCGAGCGGTGACGCTGCTCAGCCTCCTTCCGCATTCCCGGCTTCTCGGGGTCTCGTTATTGTATGAGACCGAGCCGGTTCGGGATCAGACCGATCCTGGAGAGGGCTGGTTTCTGAATGGGGTGGTGCAGCTCGAAACAGACATCACCGCTCGCAGCCTGTTAACGACTCTTCAGGAAATCGAGCGTTCGCTCGGGCGGGATGATGACGACCGATCCGGCCCTCGCACGATCGATCTCGACATTCTTTTTTACGGTGAGCAGGTGATCAAGGAACCGGGGCTGACCGTTCCACATCCTCGCCTTCATCAGCGGCGATTTGTTCTGATGCCCATGAATGAGTTGGACCCACTGTGGGTCCATCCGACGCTCAAACAATCGATGGCAGAGTTGCTGAAACACACCAAAGACCAATTTCACGTCCAGCTCCTATTCCCTCAGCCTTCAACAAAGTACGGCTCACGTCCGGCCTGTAGTTCCCCATCGGGCTCATGAAGATCGTTCGCTCACCCACAGCCATGACGGATTGGAGCGAAAGACTCCTGCGTGAAGGTGTGAACATCGGGTTCGTCCCGACCATGGGCGCGCTGCATGACGGTCATCGGGCGTTGATTCGGCAGGCGCGGTTGCGTTGCGATGCACTCGTCGTCAGTCTTTTCGTCAATCCAACCCAGTTCGGTCCTCAGGAGGATCTGGCCAAGTATCCCCGAACGCTCCCTCAGGATCGAGCGCTCTGCCGAGCAGAAGGCGTCGATGTCTGTTTTGAGCCTACGGCGCAAGCGATGTATCCGGAGGGATTTCAGACTATTGTGACTCTTCCGACGATTGCGCGTCGGTGGGAAGGAGAGAGACGGCCTCATCATTTTTCAGGGGTCGCGACCGTGGTCACCAAACTCTTTGGAATGGTCCGACCGCAGCTCGCGTTTTTTGGACAGAAGGACTTTCAACAATCAGCGCTGGTTCGGCAGCTGGTGAAAGACTTGAATCTCGGTGTGGAAATTAGTGTCTGCCCAACCGTGCGTGAAGCGGATGGGCTCGCGATGAGTTCGCGCAATGTGTATCTGACACAGGACGAGCGAACACGAGCCGTCACGCTCTACAAGAGTCTTCGAGCCGGTGCCGAAGCGATCCGGCGAGGTGTGACCGACGGAGAAGCCGTGCAGTCTGTCATGGTTCAGGTCGTCAAAGGCGAAGCAGCCATGACGATCGACTATCTAGCTGTCTGCGATCCCTTTACCTTGGAACCACTTTCCACTGTGACGTCGCGAGTCGTTCTTCTTGGCGCAGTGCGAATAGGATCTGTTCGGCTTATTGATAACCTTCTCGTCACGCTTCCACGACGGTCTTCTTAACGGGTGAGGTGTCTTTAGGAGAGAAGATTCGAATGGAGGCTTTGTCCCACCAGCAGGCTGAGAATCACTTGGCTGAGGCGGTTCTTGTCGTCTGCAAGTATGTTCAGAAATCGAATGCCCATCGATTCCGGTCGCGAGGAGCACACCATAGCGGTTCCAATCTTAATAGGTTCTTCGTCGGAAGCCGGCTTGATGACCAGTTCGATCACTGTCCCTTGCGGTAAGGTCGCAGAGGTTTCGAGCGTGCAGCCGCCCATCGAGATATCCGTCACCCGATTGTCCGTCCGCGTGGCGTTCTTTGCGAGCATGTTGGCACGAAATGACACCGGCAGTCGTTTGTATTGGCGGCGATCTTGAATGGAGGTCCCGCCGACGGATCGCTTCTGATAGACCCGGAAGCGCGCGGTGCACAGCTGGCATCGGAATGCAAAAAACCTGAAGCGGTTCAAGAATCGCTCCATGGTTCCCTCGTCATGGACGACTCGGACGAAGGGTGTTCCGCAACTTGGGCAGTGTGGGTCTCTCATGAACTCCTGGGCACCGGCATGGCGGTCTCACGCACGGATTGCGTATCCGACGACTGGTGCGCTCGCTGCAGGTTCAGGATCGCTTCGACATTGGCCGGTGAGTAGGTGGGCGGCTTCACCCATTTCCCATCCGCTCGCTTGTAGCCACCGACTTTACTGAGATTTGATCGATGCACTTCCTGAAACACCGGTTCCATATCGATCCCGTAGGAAACGGCAGTTCCGTATGTCACGTAGAGAAGGTCTGCTAGCTCTTTGGCGACGGCGGCAAGATCTCCGGCGGCCATCGCTTCTTTCAATTCATCGAACTCTTCCTGAATAAGTCGAGTGCGAAGGGTTTTCGTTGTTTCGTTCACATCCATCGGGATGGCTTGAGTGAGAATCTCAAACTTGCGGTGAAATGCTTCAACCATGGCTTGCTCGTCGGTCATGTCTGCTCCTTTATTCCATCTCAAACGGCAATGTTTTGCGCGGGACCACCTCTGTCGGTTCCAGTATAGGGATATCTCGATCCGATGAGACGCCCAAGTCTTTGAATCGCCGTGCGGCGGGGAGAATGCGTGTTTCGAGAGAGCCGGCGGCCCGGTTGTACGCAGACACGCTTTTGCCGAGAGCTTGGCCGACATCGTTCATATGCTGAGCCAGCACCGCCATGCGCTCATACAGTTCTTTGCCCAGCCGACCGGCTTCTTCGGCATGGGCGGTCATTTGATCTTGGCGCCAGCCATACGCGACGGCACGGAGCAAGGCCATCAGCGTCGCCGGGGTCGCCAACACGATTCCGCTGGCAAACCCCTCTTCGATAAGACGGGGATTGTGGTCCAGCGCCGCCCCGAGGAATTGTTCACCAGGGAGAAACAATACAACGAATTCCGGTGTCCGATCGAACTGTGTCCAGTAGGCTTTCAGAGATAGTTCATCCATCCGGGATTTGACTTGCGCGGCATGACGACGCAAGGCCTCTGTCTGTTCGGCCTCACTCCGGGCTTCATGGGCGTCAAGGTAAGCCGAGAGCACCGTCTTGGCATCGACGATGATCTGGCGACCTCCGGGCAACTGCACGACCATATCCGGACGCACACGCCCCTCGTCGCCGGTCGCCGAGAGTTGCTCGGCGAAGTCACAATGATCCACCATCCCCGCGAGCTCGGCCACGCGCTTTAACGTCAATTCGCCCCATTGTCCTCGTACGGTGGGTGCACGCAAGGCCTTTACGAGATTACCGGTCTCCTGATGCAACCGTTGTTGTGATTCTGCTAAGGAACGGAGATGCTGATCTAGGCCACCATAGGCCGACTGGCGAGACTGTTCCAGTTGCAGGAGTTGCTGGTCATAGCGTTGGAGCGATTCCTGAAGCGGGCGAACCAAGCCGTCGATGGCGCGCTGTCGCTGCACTAAGTCGCTATCGGCTTTGACGTGGAGCGCCTCAAACGAAACGGCGGCGAGTTTCAAGAAGGCTTCGTTGTTTTGCTTCAAGGCCTCACCGGAAAGGGCCTGAAAGGATCCCATAAGTTCCTGGCGTGTGTGATCGAGCAGGGCTTTCTGCTCCAGAATTTGTCGAGTTGTATCTTCCATGCGGGTTTCCGCCGTGACTCGAGCCAGTTGAGCCTCGGCCCATGCTTGACGGACGGACACAAGAGCTTCTCGCTCAAGGTCCAGTTGCTTTCGCAGTTCATCCACCGTCGCCTCAGCTCGTTGAGCCTGAGGCCGCAGGCGACTGGCGAGCCACAGACCCGTCAACAGGCCACCCAACAACAGCCCTCCCCCAAAGGCTGCAAGAAGAGGCATGCTGTCTGTTACGACTTGATCCACTTAGTTAAAAGACTGGCCGAGCAAGCCCTGCCATATGTAGTGTGAAAAAGATGTAATAAAAGGCAGACTACGCAAGGGATTGAAAAAGGTCAAGATCGCAGAAGGCCCCAATCGATCAGCTCTATTTCTTCTCTTACTATGGAAACGGCTCTAGGCGAATGGTCCCTGCCTCAGCATCTACGGTAATGCACTGCCCGTCAGTGAGTCGTGCCATGGCACCTTCAACATTGGCGATGGTGGGTAGTCCATATTCGCGAGCAATGATGGCTCCGTGAGACAGGGTGCCGCCCATTTCTGCGATCAACCCTCCGGCAAGACCGAAGAGAGGAGCCAACCCAGGATCAATCACCGCAACCACCAGAATTTCTCCCGGCATGACCTTGCCCCAATCCGCCATTGAGCGGACTGTCCGAACCGGACCTGTGACGGTTCCGACGCTGATCGGCGTACCAGATAGGATGCTGTTGACGTCAGATTTGTGGGATGCCATGGCTTGTTCACTCGCAGTTTCCCAGTCGCGGATCGTGTCGGGCACCGCGATCGCTGTGTGGCATTCCCACTCGGTTCTTCGGGCATTGATCACAACCTTCCAGTCCTGCGTGTGACCGGCTAAGAGGTCGGCTCGGTCGCTGATGGTTAAAAAAAAGATATCATCCACGCGTTGAAGCAGTCCTCGCTCGACGAGCAGTTCTCCAAGGCGCAGCAACAGAGTGCGGATGGCCATCGAGTAATACATCAAATGGTGTCGATTGGCTTCGCGGAGCGCGAAGAAGCGACAGAGCCTGTGATAGCACCACAAAAAGATGATCCATCTGTGAAAACGCCAGCCGATGCGTTGTTTGACCTGAGCCAATGCCGCTGTTCTGGCGCTATTCTGGCGCAAGAGAATGTCTGACTGCGAAGGGGAGGCGGAAAAGAATTGTAGGCGCAAGATGGCCAGAATGGATTCGGGGTTATCGGCAAGGCGCGGGGACATCACGTCTGATTCACCGACTGCGCGATGACCATAGTCCGTTAAGTACCGATCGAAAGCCTGCAGGAATTTCGTACCGATGAGTGCCGCACGAAACAGCGATGGCTCCCATGGTTCTGATGTCAGAAAGCTGCCGGCTGTCGGTTCATCTCGGGCGATGTCCGTCAGTTCGGCAAGACGGAGAATCTGTTGTGCGCTGATGACGGTCCCTTGTCCTTGGAGAGCGGCATTCAGCACACCTCTCCAGTCTGGTCCGAGCCACCGAGGCAGCAATTGGTTGAAGATCTGAAGACCTTGTCCGACTCCACCGGCGATGCCGAATGTGACCTCACGGCCCTCTAACCAGGGACCAAGTTTGTCGAGCTCCGGTACGAGTGCTTCCATCGACAAATGCATGATGTGCTCGCGACGGTAGGTTGTCGCCAGCTGCTTCATTTCCTGAAATACTCGTGGCCCGGACCGTTCCACTCGGCGCATCTCTTTCCACATCATCCATCCGGCTCGAACGAACGCCATCCCGTTGAGCGGTTGTACCTGAGGAACTGCTTGTGGAGACTCGCCACCCATCTGTTCGGCGTTCAACGAGGGGTCGCCACGAAGTTGGGCCACCAAGATGTGGAAGAGGGTCAGGTTCAAGTACGGACGTCCTTTCAGGATGCGGACCGATGTCAACCCATCGGGGATACGACATCCCAGTCTTCGATAGTACGAGAGGATGTAGCGTTCCATGAATTGTTCAAGAAATGAGAGGCTCAATAGGCTAGGCAGTTCGGGCAAGGTTTCTTTGAAGTTCGTGCGCGACCACTCGCAGTCCTCGTTCGTCAGCTTGGAGGAAGGACGTACGACCGTAATCGGCCGGGCTTGGAGGAGCCACAGCCGCTCAGCATCAAACGCCCATTCGAGATCGATCGGGTGTCCGAAGGCCTGTTCAATCTGTTTGGCCGTCTGT
Organism: uncultured Nitrospira sp.; assembly: GCA_902500705.1. Lineage (GTDB taxonomy): Bacteria > Nitrospirota > Nitrospiria > Nitrospirales > Nitrospiraceae > Nitrospira_D. The sequence goes on along the minus strand of CABVRR010000022.1, from coordinate 18,410 downwards.
GCCAGGGAAAAAAGTTGAACATCGGTCAGCACAGATTGGAGCGTCGTCGCGTCATCCAACGGATCAATGCGTAGACCTGCCTGAGACACCACGAGGCGTTCAGACTTAGGAACAAGCGTGCGTCGACGAACCCACATCGGACGTCCTTCGTCGGCCATGTCCACGATGTACTGATCCGGTGCGACCGTGCCGTCAACCAGCGGCGCCGCGAGTCCAGGCACGGCATTGATCGTTACCTGATTGCTCCGTCCGGTGACGGGATGAATAGAATAGGCTACTCCTGCTGCCTGCGCACGGATCATCGGCTGGATCACCACGGCCATTCTCGGGGCGGTTCGGCGGCTCTGGTAAGGGGAGTAGCTCACCACGCGTTCTTCCCACAGCGAGGCCCAGAGGTCTCGGATTGCTCCATCAATCTCTGAAAACGCAATGCCGAGATGGGTACGGTAGAGCCCGGCGAAACTGGTGTGGGCGGTATCCTCGTTGGTGGCTGATGATCGGATGGCCCAGCGCTCGGTTGCTGGTCGACCAAGCGTGTGGAGTGCCGTCCGCCATTGCGCGGCGAGTTGGGATGTCCCTCCCTGCCTGATGCGATCGCGACAGTCGGTTAACGCCGACGCACGCTCGTCTCCTGATAATGAGCAGACCTTATGCCACTGAGTATCCTCAATAATCTTTGCTGCATACAGGCATTGGGCATAGGCTTCTGTCGTGATGCAGATCCCCTGAGGGACGGAGAATCCGGCTGCAATGAGCTGGGCGAGCCCGATCGCCTTTCCCCCCACGAGAGCGACGTCGTGACACTGAGCCAGCGGAAGAATAACGGGACGTGTCATACATCGGCATAGTAGCTAGAGCGAGAGGACGAGGTAAAGGTCATTGACGTTTGTTCCGGTAGGACCGGTATGGATATGGCACCCTAACGCTTTTAATGCAGGGTAGGTATTGTGTTGATGTACGGAAGCACTGAGGTCAATACCGAGTTTCTTCGCTCGCGCGACAGTGCCTCCGCTGACAATTGCCCCTGCTGTATCCGTGGGTCCGTCGGTTCCATCGGTCCCCAGTGCTGCGACCCATGTGTTGGGAAGGCCGGCAATCTCCAACGCCGCAGAGACCGCAAATTCCTGAGCGCGACCACCTTTCCCAGAGCCTGTCACGGTTACTGTGGTCTCGCCCCCCGCCACGATGCAGCATGGACGACGCATGCCCCCACGGCCCTCTGTCATGGTCTTGGCCAGGTCCGTCAACCGTTTTGAGGCGACGCGCGCTTCTCCCGTGATAGGGCGAGCGATAAACTTGGTATGAAGGCCTGCCCGTTGTGCGGCGCGCACGACGGCTTCCAGCATGATTCGGTTGTTACCGATGATGTGATGTTGCACGGAGCGCAACCGTCGTGAACCAGGCTTCAGGGTTTCGGGGCTATTCCCGCTTTGGCCTTGATGTAAGTAACGACGTACGGCCGTAGGCACGGTCTGCCAGCTTTTATGTCGTTGCAATACTCGTATGGCATCCGCAAACGTAGAAGGATCGGCTGCTGTTGGCCCTGAGCCGATGGACCCCAGGTCATCACCTATGACATCCGAGAGGAGAAGCGTCACAATCTTTGCTTGAGTGGATCTGGCCAGTCCGCCGCCTTTGATCAAGGATAAGTGCTTTCGCACGATATTGATATCGTTAATCGTTGCACCGCTACGGAGCAGCAATCTCGTTGTGCGCTGCTTATCAGTCAGTGTCACCCCAGGGACCGGAGCAGGGAGCAGGCTCGAGGCGCCTCCGGACAACAGAACGATCAGCAGATCGCGAGACGTCAATGGGTGTGTCAGACGCAGAAGCCGTTGAGTTGCGAGAAGACCTGCGCGGTCGGGAATAGGGTGACCGGCTTCGAGCACGGCGATCCGTTTGGTCGCGAGTGTGTGGTCGGCCTTTACGATGACAAGACCGTCTTCCAACCGTGTACCCAGCGCTGCTTCTAGTGCCTGCGCCATTCTGGCCGATGCCTTGCCTGCGCCGACGGCGAGAATGCGATCAACAGATGAAAGATTGTAAACACGGCGGCCCACATTCAGGGAATGGTGATCAAACGTAACGTGCTTGAGCAAGGCGTGGTAGGGATCGGCTGCGGCCAGCCCCGCAGTGATCAGCTTTTTGAGTAGCAGTCGTGCAGGTGAAGAGGGAAGACGAAGCGGCATAGACGCGTACGCTACGGGGTCATGTCTTGTTTGAAGCACCGATTGGGACATGTCTGACGAGGAACTCGGATGCGGTAGGTTCCACGCGGGAGTATATCCTTTTTAAATTCAGGATTCAGCATCTTGACCTCCAGTAGGTAGCTGCCGAATTCCTCTGCAATCGAGGTCAGTGCGCGCTGAGACTCTTTGACATTCACGGTGATGGTTTCGGTCTCCAGCGGCATATAGAGGTCTTTTTTAGTCAGCCCAAGATACTTCTCCGGCTGCGAGTAGATTTCTTTCGCGGCGATGATACGAGGGACGTAGCGCATGGTCTCGCGTGGGCCATGCATCTTCCAATAGTCGGTAATTTTTTGTTCCTTGAGCAACTTGCGGATTCTCTCCTCACCGGCATTGTAGGAGGCCATCGCCAAAAACCAATCATTCTCCTGAAAGTCTTTCAGGTACTTGAGGTATTTCACCGCGGCTTCGGTGGACATTTCAAGATTTCGTCGTTCGTCTCGGACGGCATCGCTCTTGAGCCGGTAGCGGCGTCCGGTGGAGGGAATAAATTGCCAAGGACCAGAGGCTTTCGCCTTGGAGTAGGCAGCTGCAATGCACTTGCTCTCGACCAGCAACATGTACTTGAGATCATCCGGCAAGCCGGTGTCGGCCAGCTGTTTTTCCGCAGGAGGGAAGCAACGTCCGGTTCGCTTGGCAAGGACGATGCTTTCACCCTGATCTTCAAGAAATTGGTAGAATTCATATTCAATCCGCTCTCGCACTTGCCAGTTATCCAGGGGAACCGGCACTCCTGCGAAGGTGATCTTGTCGGGCAGCTTGAAGGAACTCAGAAAGAACCGTTCTCCCTCGCGTTTGATTTCTGGCAAAATGACCAGACGGTCTTCCGGTTCGGCTTGCGAATCCAGGAGATCTGGTATGAGGAGATCCTTCTCCACCTCTGATTTGTGAACGCCAGTATCCCCTGTTTCCGGTGCGGCGAGAGCCGGTGGACACAATGACAGGATTACGCAACCGATTCCGACTACCGAAAACAAGGACTGCATGACACGGATAATCATTCGCGAACTCCTCTATGGCCTCCCGACACAAGCCATCATAAAACGCGAAGTTATGCTAGCAGCTCATCGAAACACCGGCAAGCAGAATAGGGTTCTCGTTCGTGTTACACTGCCGCGCATATGCACGCACTGACGGTGTTGAACAAGACTATCACCGACTGCACAGTTTGTCCTCGGCTGGTCGTCTATCGGCAGGCGATTGCGCAGCAGAAACGGAAACAATATCGTGACTGGGTCTACTGGGGACGACCGGTTCCCGGTTTCGGAGACGATCAGGCTCGACTCTATGTGCTTGGGCTGGCTCCTGCAGCTCATGGAGGGAATCGGACGGGGCGTGTCTTCACTGGAGATCGGAGTGGAGACTGGCTGTATGAAGCCCTGTACCGGTACGGCTTTGCTAATCAGGCTGTGTCGCAACATAGGGATGATGGGCTTGTATTAACCGATTGCTACATCGGAGCGACCGTCCGATGCGCGCCGCCGGAGAACAAACCGGCGCCCGATGAGTTTGAACGCTGCAGCCGATTCTTGCGTGAAGAGGTTTCCCTGCTCAAGAATTATCGCGTGGTTATTGCGTTAGGTAAGATTGCCTTTGATCATTACCTCAAGACCTGCCGAGCCCAGGGTTGTGTCATGCCGGTACCGGTCCCTAAATTTGGACATAATGTCGCCTATCGTTTGTCCTGGGGCGTGACACTACTGGGCTCCTATCACCCCAGCCAACAAAACACGTTTACCGGGAAATTGACGCGAGCGATGTTTCACACGGTGTTTCGGCGGGCTAAAAAAGAAATTGAGCGTGCATAGCTCAAGGGAGGGCTGATAGGCATTCCTCTTATTGGCGGGCCTTATGAGAGGAGCAGCTATTGACTGGGGTGGACATCCGCGCGAGCATGGAGCTCACCCCAGTCGAGAGAAAACTCTATTGCTGCCCTTTCGCCTTCCAGTCATCCATAAACTTTTTGAGTCCGGCATCGGTCAACGGGTGTTTGAAGAGGGCTTGAAAGATGCCGTAGGGCATCGTGCAGATGTGACCACCTGCCAAGGCCGCCTCGACGACGTGCTGTGGATGACGGACACTAGCCACTAACACTAAGGTCTTGTAATCATAGTTTTTATAGATGGTCAGAATTTGACGAATGAGTTCCATTCCAGATGAACTGATATCGTCGAGCCGTCCGATAAAAGGAGAAACGCACCAGGCACCGGCTTTGGCGGCCAGCAGCGCCTGCGTGGGCGAGAAGCAGAGGGTCACGTTCACCCTGATTCCTTCGGCAGCCAACCGCTTCGTGGCTTTCAGCCCTTCGGGGATCAGCGGACATTTGACCACGATGTTCTTATGGATTTTGGCGAGCTCTTTGCCTTCCTTCACCATGGCGTCCGCTTCCACGCTCACGACCTCGGCGCTGATCGGCCCGTCCACGATCTTGCAGACCTCTTGAAGCATTTCCCTGAAGCTTCGGCCTTCCTTGACGACCAAAGAGGGATTTGTCGTGACACCGTCGAGCAATCCGAAGCTTGCAGCCTCATGGATTTCCTTGACATTGGCTGTATCGAGATAAATTTTCATGATAGTCCCTTTCCTAGCGAAGAGATCATGGAATGATACTTACAAGTATCGGTTATTTTATGGAGAACTCAACTTGACTGCAAGAAGTTGACGCAAAAGTTTGACAGTTTTTCGAGCGAGGGATAAGATTTCCCGGTTAACAGTGACCATTGTTCTTATGAGGAGATAGCTATGATGCAACGGTACATCTGGTTGCTGTTCTTCTTGCTTGTCCTTCCAGCTTGTTCGGGAAAGAATCCCTATCTAGAAACATCGTTGAAACCGGCCGAGCTTCAGGGAAAGGATAAAGGTTGGTTTGAAAAGAATTGGGGTACTCCCGACGGCAAAGCCTCTCGTTTTTTTGGCGGAGAGACGTGGACGTACTATCGTATTGCCGGAGGAAAATCAGGTCCTCCATTCTTCAACTTCTCCCCCAATCAATGTCAAATCACTCTCAAGTTTGACAAAGAGGAGAAGCTGTCCGACTACACGTATTCAGGTTGTTAACCAGCCGCGTGCACAAAACAGCTGTATTCTTCTTCCGTAATCGAGTTTTTCGCAGTTTCTAACCCCGCCTCATACAGGGTGCTCACTCCGAAACCTCACAGCACATTCTTGGCTACAAAAACAGTACTCGCGTCCCCCAATCGTTTCGATCACAGCGATTTGCTTCGGAACGAATGTGTGACACACCGGATCTTCGACCATGTGATCGGGTTCTTCATTTTTTGATTTGTCCCGGCTATCTCGAATCGGGGCATTGAATCCACGAAACATTTGACGGAGCAAAAAATAGAGAACGGTCAAGAGTAAAACGATGAGAAGTAATCTATACATAGTGGGTTAGCTAACTAGAGCCACAATCCTATGAAGGTGGCATCGACCTTTCAAGAATAGAGCCATCGGTATATCGTAAGTTCAGTTTGAGTGTTATGGGCAAATGGCCTATGACAATAGGTGCTATTGGGACTCTTGGCAGTGCCATCCAGTACTTCAGGTGTATTGGTTTCCCATTCTTATGGTGCTACAGTGCCGTCTATGAAAACTTGTGATAAATGCCATGGTGCGATGTTGCCGGAACGAGCCGTAGATTTGGATGCCGGGCTTGCGATCACCGTGTTTGCCTGCTTGAATTGTGGTCGCCGGAAAGCAGCGGATCAAGAACCTCGACCGATCACGGCTCGCCACTAGGCCCTCTTCTTCCCAGTTCAAACGTACTGCTCACCGGCAAGCTGGAGAGGGTAGCGTGGTTACTTTTGGTCCTAGGGCCTTCCTAGCCAAGCGTGGGCCGCAGTAGCCCTATCCACGCTCTACCTATCGCTGCTCCGTAGATAGTCAGTGCCAGATAGTCTTCGCTCATGAGCCAAGTAAGATCGATATCAAGGTGCCGTTAAAAGATGGTCAATGAAGGCTCAAGACGTCCATCATATCGTACAAGCCAGGTGGTTGGCGGACGACCCATCTTGCGGCTCGCAGGGCTCCACGGGCGAATGTATCGCGGCTGCTGGCCCGATGGGTGACCTCGATTCGTTCTCCCATACCCCCGAACAGGATGGTGTGGTCGCCGACGATATCGCCAGCGCGAATGGTTTGTATTCCGATCTCTCCTTTTGTTCGCTCCCCGATCAATCCCTTGCGGGCATAGACGCCGACTTGGTTCAAGTCCCGGCTGACTGAACGAGCCAAGACTTCAGCAATCTTGAGAGCCGTGCCGCTTGGCGCGTCTTTTTTCAGTCTGTGATGAGCTTCAATCACTTCGATGTCGTAGTCGTCCCCAAGCGTTTTGGCCATTTCGCCGATGACTTTGTAAATCAGGTTGACCCCGACACTCATATTCGGAGAAAAAACGCAGGGAATCTGTTGGGCCATTGATTTCAGCTCGTCGAGTTGAGCTGCCGAAAATCCGGTCGTCCCGATTACCATGGCTCGCCGATGCTGGGCAACAATCCGCATATGCTCCAGTGTCGCCACGGGTGCTGAAAAATCGATGACCACCTCTCCTCGTTCCATCAAAATGGAGAGATCGTCCGTAATGGGAAGGTCGGCGCGCCCCGACCCGGACGTCTCGCCTGCATCCTCGCCCAGCGCCGGATGCCCTTTCCCCTCTAAGGCCCCTGCCAGCGTCAAAGCTGTCGAATCTTTGATTAGTGACACGAGCCGACATCCCATTCGTCCGGCTGCACCCGCTACAATGACTTTGATCATCTTGTCGTGCACCTGCGCCTTGCCAAGGTTAAATCAATGCTGCGTCTTTAAGAATACGAACCAATTTCTCGCGAGTGTCTTGCGCCATAGGGCAGAGCGGCAACCGTAATTCCGGATCGATCTTCCCCATAAGTCCCAACGCTTCTTTAACCGGAATGGGATTGGTTTCATAGAACAACGCCGCAAAGAGAGGAGAGAGCTTAAAATGAATCCGTCGAGCTTCGTCGATGCGCCCCTCGGTAAAAGCTTTTACAAGACCAGTCATTTCCGCCGGCATGATATTGGCCGTTACGGTGATGACACCTTTTCCGCCGACTGCCATCATCGGGAGCGTAAGAGCGTCGTCACCAGCCAACACCGTGAGACGATCACCGCACATTTGCACGATATCCGAAGCCTGTTGAACGGAGCCGCTTCCTTCCTTAACCCCGATGATCGTTTGAATGGCTGAAAGTCTAGCGATTGTCGATGGGAGCATGTTGACCCCAGTACGACCTGGAATGTTATACAGGATTAAGGGAAGGTCGACAGCCTCTGCAACTGCTGCATAATGTCGAAAAAGTCCTTCCTGCGTAGGCTTGTTGTAGTAGGGAGTAATGAGCAACGCGCCGTCGGCTCCGGCCTGTTTTGCATGTTTCGTGAGCGTGACGGCTTCTTCCGTACTGTTTGAGCCGGTACCGGCAATAACCGGCACCCGACGGCGGACCACTTCGACCGTCAGCTCAATCACCCGATCATGTTCACGATGAGAAAGTGTGGCCGATTCACCGGTGGTTCCGCAGGGGACAATGCCGTTGGTGCCATTGTCGATCTGCCATTCGATCAACTCGGCCAAGGCGCGCTCGTCGACTTTACCCTGTCGAAACGGGGTGACGATCGCGACAAGAGATCCGGTAAACATCTTCACTCCGTTTCGTTGAGAAACGACGGAATTTTCTCCCCTCGTACGAGGTCGTCGTAGGTTTCTCGCTCGCGAATGACGTGAAATGTCTCGCCCTTGACGAGCACTTCCGGTACACGGGGCCGAGAGTTGTAATTCGACGCCATGACAAAGCCATAGGCCCCCGCACTCATGACCGCCAGCAACTCATCAGGCTTGATATCGGGTAACGATCGATCCTTGGCCAAGAAATCTCCCGACTCACAGACGGGTCCGACGATGTCCATCGTCTGTTTGACTCGATGAGTAGCACCTTCATTCACAGGGAGAATTTCGTGGTAGGCTCCGTACAGACTCGGCCGAATCAGGTCGTTCATAGCGGCATCGACGATGACGAAATGCTTCGTCTCACCGACCTTCTCGTACAACGCTTTCGTGACCATGATGCCGGCATTACCGACGATGACGCGGCCAGGTTCCATTACCAGCGTCACCCCCAAATCTTTCACGAACGGTGAAATCGCATCCGCCAATTCCTGTGGTAGCGGCGGCTTCTCCTCGGAATACGTGATCCCAAGCCCACCCCCGATGTTCAGGTAGCGGATGTTGATGCCCTGCTCTTTTAGGGTGTCGATGAGGGCCACGACTTTCTTCAATGAATCGACGAACGGTGTCACCTCCGTCAGCTGCGAGCCGATGTGGGCATGAACTCCCACGACGTCAATATGACTCAGTAAGGAGGCCGCTTTGTATTCGTCTAATGCTCGATCCGCAGCGATGCCGAACTTGCTTTTCTTCATCCCTGTTGAGATGTAGGGGTGTGTTTTCGGATCCACGTCCGGATTAATCCGCAACGCGATCCGCGCTTTTTTACCGACCGAGGCCGCGACCTCATTGATCGCATGGATCTCAGCCGACGACTCGACATTGAACATGAGAATCTCAGCCTTCAGTGCATCGCGGATCTCCTCCGGCGATTTGCCGACGCCGGCAAAGACGATCTTGGAGGCCGGCACCCCTGCTTTGAGGGCTCGGAACAGCTCGCCTCCCGATACGATGTCCGCACCGCTTCCTTCCTTTGCCATCAGGCGAAGGATGGCCAGATTGGAATTGGCCTTCATCGCAAAAGCGATGACATGCGGGATATTTTTAAAGGCATGGTCATAGGCGTGAAAATGCCGAATGAGCGTCTCATGACTATAGATGTAACAGGGAGTACCGATTTCCTTCGCTATGCGGCTGACCGGGACCTGTTCACAGTGCAATTCACCATGGTGATACTCAAAACTATGCATCGCGTTCATCCTTGAGAGAGACTAATTGTCGTAAACCTAATTCCATTTATCGTATTCCGACCGGCTGCGATGGAGGCAGATCCATGTCATGGGTGCCCAGGAGAAGGTCCGGGTCAACCGATTCCGCCGCCTGACGCTCTGCCTCAAGGGCCTGCCGTTTCTGTTTGTCGATCGTGGGTGCGACTCCTACGAACTCTGGAGGGACCGGCGACCCCACCACTCCGCAAGAAACTAGGATTACTGCCGACGCGATGACGACCAACGCTCTCATGACAGCAATTGCTCCAGCTCTCGAATTCGTCGCTCCACCCGCCCTCGGGCGGTTCCGCCGATTTGCCCCTTATGATCAATGGCCGCTGCCGTGGTCAATCTGGAAAACACACTCTTGTCGATCCGGTCACAGAATACCCGCAGTTCTTCCAGCGACAACTCCGTGAGGTCGCGTCCTTGATCGAGTGCAGTTCGAACAATGCGTCCTGTGATCCCGTGAGCTTCGCGAAACGGCACGCCTCGCATGACCAAGTAGTCGGCCAGTTCCGTGGCGAGCAGCCCGCCTCCTTGCAGCGCCCGTTTCAGGGCTTCTCCGTTGACTTTCAACCGACGCATCAACTCCGTCATCACCTGGAGAGAGGCCGTCACGGTATCTAGTGCATCAAAGATCGCCGGTTTGTCTTCCTGCAAATCCCGATTATAACTTAACGGCAGCGCCTTGAGCAGAGTCAGCAGGTTGACGAGGTGGCCGTAGACGCGTCCCGTTTTCCCTCGGACCAACTCAGGAACATCGGGGTTTTTCTTCTGCGGCATCATACTGCTTCCCGTGCAGAACGCATCCGGCAGGTCGATAAACTGAAATTCCTGCGAGGCCCATACGATCAACTCCTCGCTGAGCCGAGACAAATGCATCATGACGATGGAGAGGGCCGATGCCACCTCAATCATGAAGTCACGGTCGGAGACCGCGTCCATGCTGTTCAAAGTGATGGCCGGAAAGTCCAACAATTCAGCCGTGTATCGCCGGTTGATCGGATAATTCGTCCCGGCTAAGGCCCCGGATCCGAGCGGCATGACATTGAGTCTTGCCCTGGCGTCACGGAGTCGACCTTTGTCCCGTTCGAACATTTCCACATACGCCAACAGGTGATGCGCAAAAAGAACCGGTTGGGCTCGCTGCAAGTGCGTATAACCGGGCATCATGACGGTGCGGTTCGCCCCGGCTTTTGCGACCAACACCCGTTGTAACTCGGTTGATCGCTCATGCAGCTGATCCAGCTGATTGCGCAAATAGAGGCGAATATCCAAGGCCACTTGGTCGTTCCGACTCCGGCCCGTATGCAATTTTCCTCCCAATGGGCCGATCACTTCGGTCAGTCGTCGTTCGATTGCCATGTGAATATCTTCGTCCTGGGGCGAGAACGCAAATCGGCCACGGTCCAGCTCTTGTTTGACCGATTCCAACCCACGGACGATGGTGCGTGCCTCCAACCGTGTGAGAACCCGAGCCTTCTCCAGTGTTTTACAATGAGCGATGCTCCCGGCGATGTCTTCGCCATAGAGCCGACTGTCGACCGTCACCGACCGGGTAAACGCCTCGACGATTCGGTCGGTCTTCTCGCGAAATCGACCGGCCCAGGCTTTTCCTCCACCCTCGACTGATGTCGGACGACCCTTACGCTTGGCCATCAGGATGAGGCTTTCCTTCTCTGTGCGCGAATCTTGAGCCGTAACGCGTTCAGCCGAATGAAACCTTCCGCGTCTTTCTGGTTGTAGACGTCATCTTCCTCGAACGTGGCGACATCGAGGCGATAGAGGGATTGTTTGGATTTGCGTCCGGCCAGCGTACAGCTTCCCTTATAAAGCTTGACCCGTGCAACGCCGCTCACATCTTTCTGAGCTTCATCGATGGCCGCCTGCATCATCTCGCGCTCAGGGCTGAACCAATATCCGTTGTAGATCAGATCTGCAAAGCGTGGGATCAAGCTGTCGCGGAAGTGGAGGACTTCGCGGTCCATCGTCAAGGATTCGATTCCACGATGTGCGATATGCAGGATCGTGCCTCCCGGTGTTTCGTACACGCCGCGCGACTTCATTCCAACATAGCGGTTTTCCACCAAGTCAACCCGTCCAATCCCATGGGCTCCACCCAATGTATTGAGACGGGCAAGCAAGGCAGCAGGGCTCATCTTTTTGCCGTCAATCGCGACTGGATTACCGGCCTGATACTCGATCTCGACTTCCAGTGGTTTATTCGGTGCCCTTTCCGGAGAGACGGTCATCTGGAATATTTCATCCGGTGGCGATTCCCACGGATCTTCAAGGATGCCACCTTCATAACTGATGTGAAAGAGATTGGGGTCCGTGCTGTAGGGCTTGGCTTTAGTTGCGGTCACGGGAATGCCGTGTTGCTCAGCATAGTCGATCAATTCCCGCCGAGATCGCATGGTCCATTCCCGCCAGGGCGCAATGATCTTGAGGTTCGGCGCGAGTGCCGTATACGTCAACTCGAACCGCACCTGATCGTTGCCCTTCCCCGTTGCGCCGTGCGACACTGCTTCAGCGCCTTCTTTGAGCGCGATTTCCGCCTGTCGGCGGGCGATCAACGGGCGAGCGATTGATGTCCCCAGGAGGTAGCAGCCCTCATACATCGCGTTTCCGCGCAACATCGGGAACACATAGTCCTTGACGAAGATTTCCCGGAGATCCTCGACATAGACTTTCTTGACGCCGAGCGCCCGAGCTTTGGCCTTGACCGCCTTCAGGTCTTCTCCTTGGCCGAGGTCGGCACAAAACGCGATGATCTCGGCCTGATAGGTTTCTTGTAACCACTTGAGAATGACGGACGTATCCAGCCCACCGGAATAGGCGAGGACAACTTTCTTAATCGGTTTCGGTTTCATGATGGCATCCTACTTAGTATCATTCGTTCGGCTGAGTAGTTGAGTCAGAATTGCCTTTTGCATGTGCAGGCGATTCTCCGCTTGATCGATGACGACGGACTGTGGGCCGTCCAGCACCTCGGCTGTAATTTCTTCTCCGCGGTGGGCCGGCAGGCAATGCATGACGATGGCATCGGGTTTCGCCCCTTGCAGCAGCCGCTTATTTAGCTGATACGGAGCGAGTGTGCGTAATCGTCGGGCCTGTTCCCGTTCGCGGCCCATGCTGATCCACACATCGGTGTATACCACATCCGCTTCTTTCACGGCGACGAGGGGATTCTCCAGCACCTCGATGGAGGCGTTGGTGGCTTGTCCGTCAATCCTCGCCCGATCGATCACCTGCTGGTCCGGTTGATAGCCGGACGGGCATCCGACCACGATGCGCATGCCCATCTTCGTTCCGGCTTCGATGAGTGAGTTGGCGACATTATTTCCGTCGCCGATGTAGGCAAGGCTCAGTCCCTTGAGCCGGCCCTTGATCTCTTGAATCGTCATCAAGTCGGATAAGGCCTGACACGGATGGCTATGGTCAGTCAGCCCGTTAATCACCGGCATCGAGGCTTCGACCGCCCATTCTTCCACGATCGCATGGTCATAGGTGCGGATGACGATTCCGTCCAGATACCGAGACAAGACGCGCGCGGTATCCGGAATGGTCTCCCCACGCGAGAGTTGAATGTCACTCAGGGGAAGACCGAGCGCATGGCCGCCCAGTTGGTTCATCCCTGCCTCAAACGACACACGAGTCCTTGTCGACGGCTTTTGAAACAGCAACCCTAGTGTCTTTCCGGGCAACAACCGATGTGGAATACCTTGATGCTGCTTTTTCTTCAGCGACGCCGCTAAGCGAAGCAAGTCAAGGATCTGTTGGCGCGGCATCGCTGCGACATCGAGCAAGTCTTTGGCGTAGCGACCGCTGCGGGTTTTTTGTCGAGCTGGCTTGGTCATCAGTGGCGTGAATCTTTTCCTGTCGTCGAGCGTTGGGTGAATAGGGCACCGAGGAGTTCGATGAGCTTATCCACCTCAGGCTGAGTGATCACTAACGGCGGCACAAAGCGCAGCACTCGATCGGTGGCGGCATTGATCAGCACACCACGGGCAAGCGCATCGGCCACGACCGCCCTGGCATCGACTTCCAACTCCAGGCCTTGCAAGAGCCCAAGGCCGCGCACGTCTTTCACGATTCGATGGCGCTCTTTGCAGCCCGCCAGCTCTTTTGTCAGGTACTCTCCCATGCGGCGTGCCTGATCCAACACTCTTCCTTCGAGCAGCACCCGGCACACCGCCAATGCCGCAGCACAGGCCAAGGGGTTTCCACCGAACGTCGAGGCATGAACGCCGGGCGTAAACGCGGCGGCCGCCGATTCTTTTGCCAGGCAGGCTCCGATCGGCACGCCCCCGGCGAGACCTTTTGCAAGGGTCATGATATCGGGCTTCACCCCGAGTTGCTCATGGGCAAAGAAGGTACCGGTTCTCCCCATGCCGGTTTGGATTTCATCGAAAATGAGCAAGATGTCGCGTTGCGTGCAGAGGGCGCGCAGGCTTTTGAGATAGTCCCGGTCGGCGACATACACGCCGCCTTCGGCCTGAATCGGTTCCAGCATGATCGCAGCGGTCTTCTCAGTGACCATGGATTCGAGAGCCTCGAAGTCATTGAACGGCGCATAGGCAAATCCAGGCATCAGCGGCTCAAACCCTTTTTGGACCTTCTCCTGTCCCGTGGCAGTGAGCGTGGCTAGGGTTCGGCCATGAAACGAGTTCTTCATGGTGATCACTTCGAAGCGGTCGGGTCCATGTCGCTCATGTCCGTACCGCCGCGCCAGCTTAATCGCGGCTTCATTGGCTTCCGCCCCGCTGTTGCAGAAAAACACACGGTCAGCGAACGAATGGTCCACCAGAAGGCGCGCCAATTTCACTTGCGGTTCGGTGTAGTAGAGATTTGACGTATGGATGAGTTGGGCGGCCTGGCGTTGGATGGCCTGAACCAGATCAGGGTGACCGTGCCCCAGCACGTTGACGGCAATCCCACCGACAAAATCGAGGTACTCTCGCCCCTCCAGATCGTAGACCTTCGCGCCTCGTCCCCGTACGATCGATACCGGCTGACGGGTGTAAGTCTGCATCAAGTATTTGGCGGCATCATCTTTCAGTTCTTCGGTCGGCATGACGACGTATCCCCTTAAGAAAGAAAGGAAAGCTAGCACAGGGGCAGTGAGAAGAGCAATAAGCGGAGCCTCGATGAAAGCGTCGCAGGAGCCACCTGCGATACGTCCACGATCTGCCGCGTACGATAGGCCGTATCCTTCTGTTCCGAGTGTGGTAAGCTGCGCCTCCATGAGACTGTGCGGTGAGTGCAAACAACAGAACCCCGACGAGGCCCATTTCTGTCATCAGTGTGGTGCCAAATTGGCTGAGCCCGCAGCGACCGACGAGAGCGTTTCCGAGGCTCCCACCGACCGGCCGGTTCAGAACGAGGAGACGCTGTGGCGCCAGTTCATCGGCCCCAACGCCGACTACTACCTAACCGTATTTAAGAAATTTTCGTCGAACGGCCAGCCGAAGTTCGCGCTGTCGTGGAACTGGCCGGCGTTTCTCTTCATCTCGTTCCTCTGGTTTCTGTACCGTAAGATGTATCTTCACGCGTTCGTCTATGCGGTCGGTCCGATGGTTTCCACCTATCTCACGGGCGATTTTTCCGCCGGAATTGTCTGGAGCCTGATGGCGGGAGCAACCGCGAACTATCTGTATTATTGGCATTGCCGGGAGCACGTCGGTGAAATCAAAAAAGCCGGCCAGTTGGGTCATACGATACAAGAAACCGCATCAAAGGAGGCCGGCGGGGTACAGCCCTATGTCATCTGGGTCGGCGTGGTGTTCTACGTCATCTTCCTCGCGACACTGGTGAAGATGATTCAGGAAGGTCCTCCCGATTTGGATCAGCCGCCTGGTCGACCGGCCAAACAAGCGGTCCTGTCCTCACAGGCTTACCTTGACACGACGGCAATTCAGTATGTGTTAGTCCCCGGCGGAATACTCACGTTCAACGACAAAGGATAGCCAATGGCTCGATTAGTCTTACTTCGTCATGGGGAATCGCAATGGAAC
>CABVRR010000022.1:0-3093 GCA_902500705.1 uncultured Nitrospira sp. | reverse complement strand
TACGGTGACGCGCAAGTGAAAATCTGGCGACGAAGCTATGATGTGCGACCGCCTGGTGGAGAAAGTTTAAAAGATACGGCTGAGCGTACGCTGCCCTATTATGAAAAGGTCATCAAGCCGTATCTGCTGAACGGGGAAACCATCATCATTGCGGCGCACGGCAACAGCCTTCGTGCGTTGGTGATGGAGCTGGATCACTTGTCGAAGGAAGAGGTGTTAGAGCTCAATATTCCGACCGGCGTGCCGCTTCTCTACGAGTTTGACGACCAGGGCAAGGTCTTGTCACATCGGTATCTGTAAGCGATTCGCGAAGAATTTCTTGCAAGACTTGCGGATATCCGTCCTGGAGTTTCCGGGTCGTTACCCGACAGTCTCCAGTAATCGTCCATATTCCGACGCCGGCGCATAGTCGATCAACAGCACGAGCAGTTTTTCCCGATCTCCTGGTGGAATCATGCCTTGATCCTCTATCAGGGATACCGTTTCCGCGCAAACCCCCATAGGACTGATTCCTTCCTGATCGACCAGATGGGCATATCGGGTGCGCCGTTCGTTCAATTCCTTCTGATAGTCCCGCCAGGGGTCGTTCCCAAACCGTCCTGATTCCCACCATTCTGTTCGGATGGATTCAAGCAGTTCCTCGTTGAGGGTCGCTTGATACCTGGTAGGAATATGAGCATCCACCGCAGCCAGGACCCAATAGAGATTCAGCGATAAAATCTCTCGAGCGATTTGTTGAGCAGTGGAATCCGAGGCCTCGACCCCGTATTCCTCAAGCTGGGCTAGGGAGATGGGTTGCGGGATGGCTTTGAACAATGCGGCTGCGGCTTCTGCGGGAGTCATAGTGCGCTCCGTGTCGACAGCAAGAATACTGCAGCGGTCGCCATTCCCTCAAGTGGGCGATTGGTATGGGGGAACATTGTTGGGTTTCAAATGTGAAGAGAGAAGAAGGGGAGGGTAGTCAGAGACAGATCCGATCATGTCGGCCCACGATCGGCCGACATGATCGAATTCATCGTGGTCAACGACCTACGACTTTTTGAACCATTCCTTTGTATTGGGAGGTCCCTCGGGAGGTGTTTGCGATCTGCTCATCTTTTCCACCGTCCGCAGAAGCAATCGGTTCAGATCCCTGGGTCACGACAATCTCGACTCGCCGGTTCTTGCTCCGGCCCTCTTCCGTATCATTCGTCGCAATCGGGTGAGAGTCCGCATAGCCGATCGCCCTGACACGGTCTGAACCAAGCCCACCTTTGATCAAGGCTTGGCTGGCATGTTCGGCCCGCGCCCGAGAGAGTTCCTGATTATCCCTAAACGGTCGCCGCTTATCGTACTTGACCGGTGTGCTATCGGTATGTCCGGCAACTTCGACGTTCTGAGGCTTGAACTTTTGTAAGGCTTTCCCGATTCGCTTGACCAAGGTGGTTCCTGCCGGTGTCATGGTGGTTCGGCCTTTGGCAAACAGGTCGCCTGACGACAACGCCAGGGTGAGCCTGTCGCCGTGCTGCTCTAAGACCACCGTGCCTCGCTTGAGTTCATTCTGAAGCGCAGTCGTCAGTTTTTCCCCGACTCTGGTCAGGTCGGTCGTGGCACGTGTCGTCATGACGGCTTGCTGAGGAAGCACGTTCTTATTGGACGCAGTCAGTTTGACTGGCTTCGGCAAGCTCTTCCCTAGACTTGTGAGCAGGCGCTTGGCTTGCGCGAGCTGTGAGTCGCGCGCGGCGACTTCCATCTGGAATTCCTGTTCTTTCGCCACCAGTTGCAGATCAAGGTCCGCAATGCGCTGCATCGCGGTATCCAGCTGATCGTTGTTGATGGAAAATTGTCGTTCGACGTCATGGACCTGCTGCTTGGCCAGCTCCAGACTGCTCTTTGTCCGGTTCAGCTCTTGTGACATATGCTGATGGGTGTCTCGTTGGGTACAGATTCCCGCAAGTTCCTGATCTTTTTGGGTCAGCTGGGCTTCCAGCGCTTCAGCGCGGGTTTTTTCGACACTCAAGAGCGTGGTGGTCGCGGCGGTCTTTTCCCTCAGCAGAGCGAGCTCTTTTTCCGTCGTCGTGAGTTGCTGGAGAAGTTGCTCCAGTCGCTCACGTTCTTTATCCACACCCAGTTCAGGAACCTGGCTTTGGGGCGTATCGATCGTGATGGAAGTCATCGGAGTAATTGACGGTGCAGGCGCAGCTTCCTCGCTATCGACTTTATGAAGATACGAATCCGCCTCGTTGTGACGTTGAGCCTGTCGACCATCGGCCGGCGTCAAGAGCCCAACGAGCATGGCGATGAGAGATTGCTCACTATCATTGTCCGATCGAGCGGCGGTCGGTTGCTGATCGGCAACGGACTGCGGCGTAGCCGCCAGACTTGATTCCGGGCCATTCACCGAAACGGTGACGAGAAACGCGAACGCGATTAGCTTCATCATCATGTCTCACCTCACTAAATGGTATGCGACAGCAATTGTGCAGAGTCAGGAGATTCAACACGTTCACGATGTAATGCCAGAGACACACCCTGTTCTATTTCTTCGGCAAGCAAGCCCGTCACGAAACAGAAACAAGCGCCCTGGCATCAAGCACGGAAACTGATACAGGCACGTTCTCTCAATATATAGCGTAGGGCTAGACAGCTCTCTTGTGTCCTATACGCCGTCTGGCGGCACTTTGCAACCGGGGATTTTGCAGAATGTGCTGCCGTTTTTCAGCCGTCGCACGGCGTGCGGTGAAAATTGATTCGGATCAGCGGATGCAGAAAACCTACGTATACGTAATGGTGCGTGCTAGAGGCGGAGACACCATATCTAGTGCCTGGGCATCACGCGATGAAAAAAGACTGTTGCGAAGAATATTCTTTCGTCAGCATAGGTGGCCCTGGGTTTCTTCTCGGCTCAACCTGTGCGTACTGAATCTATTCAGATTCTCTGAATCGAATGAGATTCACCTTCCATGAGAATTTGCCGTCACAGACGGCAACATAACCCTGAGAATTCAGTCCAGTACGTATAAATTTTATCTGGCCCATTCCTTGCCTAGTAAATTCATCATCTAAGTAGTGCTCCTGTAAGCAATGTAAGTCGGCATGGGTAGCCTCTATGAC
>CABVRR010000021.1:35799-42162 GCA_902500705.1 uncultured Nitrospira sp. | reverse complement strand
ATAAAAAAGCCCAAGGCATCCTTTGACACCTTGGGCTCCGGCCTGCAGCGGCCTCTGGCCTCGCGGTTGAGAGCAACCAATCACAGGACCGGTTGCTTTACCAATCTTTCACATCAATATTGATATGCTTTCTCAATATCATTTAAGGCAAGTGCCTGTCAATCCATTTTTTGTCCCATCTGTACGTAGTTCAACTGTGGCTAGCGAAAAAACACGTGCGGGGATACGAGCGCAACAACGAGGCTGCCTACATTCTTGAATTCAAGAATTGACTATGTACCTGCCCGTTGGTTTTGTCGTCGATGCGCGGCCCGCTTCAGCCACCACATGCGAAGGGCGGTGACATAGAGGATCAGCGGAACAAACCCACAGGCAAATACAATCCATCGACCGATCAATCCGAACGCCTCGCCATTATGAAGAGGAAACAGCCAGGACACGAACGTGTCCCCGGCGGTGAAGGTCCGCCAATCACGCACCTTGATCACCGCTCCACTGTACTGATCCAGCCAAACCTCGCTCTGGCCGCTTGATCTCCTGACTTCACCCGGTTGGCGAAAGATGAATTGATAGACCCCCCCGTTACCCTGAGGCAGGCTGATAGAGCGCAACTCCCCCTCTGGAAAGATCTGACTCGCTCGTGCAACAGCTTGTTCTACGGGCAACGGCCGTGCGCCCGACATGGGAAGGGATGGTAGGACTTCCTCCTCGGAGAATTCCTGGACCGGAGAAAAGAGCCGGACGACCGGGACCACATATTCGCTGAACTCAAGATACATGCCCGTAAAAGCAAGCATCCCAAGCACTATGGCACTATAGAAGCCACTCAACTTGTGCCACTCATAGTACCGACGGATGACACTGCCTCTCGACGTGCATGTGAAGGCTCGACGAATCCGACTCAGGCTCGGCCACCAGAGATACACACCCGTGCCGATCGAGAGGAGCAGCGCAATGGCAACAAAACCGACGATGGTCTCTCCGAGATCATCCAGCAGAAGTGAGGCATGCAGCATATAGACAACCGAGACTAAAGACTCGCCCCATTCCCGGTCTCGGCCCAGTACAGTTCCGCTGTACGGATCGATGGTGACTTGATACCACCGAAACTGATTGAGTTTCACGCCTGGCGCCTTGTGCCAGGCGTGAAAGACATCTCGATCATCGGATGGGAATTCGATATTGTCTAGCCACCCTCTCGGAGGTCCAGCCGCTTGCGCGACCGCAACAATCTCATTCAAGGGACGGACCATTCCCGTCCCGGTCGTGGTTAACTGTGTTGGGTGAAGCCATTCATCAATAGCTTTGTAAAACACGAGAAAGCTGCCGGTCAGACTCATCAGCACGAACAGCGCTCCGCCGAAAAGGCCAAGATACAGATGCATGCGTAGCCAAAACTGCTTGAATGAGGAACGAAGCGCGGATTGAACTGGAAGCGACATAGAATCGTCGCCTGATGGAGCCGCTGCTGTTAGGGAACTCGATGCGGAGGGCATAACGCTGTCACGCTTGATCATGAACATGAGACGCATCTCTGCGGCAGAACCGCATCGTCCACGAGTCTACCGATCAAGCGCCAAGCCGGAGACCACGCTGTGCTGGAGAAAGGTCCGATGGAATAGCTTACTGACGATCACCAGAACTCATCTCGCCCGGCGGAATCCCTTGGATGGCCGAGTGATGGATGGCGACGAAGCGTCCGCATCGGGTGCACTTGATCACGAGATCGTCCCCCTGCCAGCGTGCCACGAGCTTGCCGCACCGACACCGGACATCAATGCTGGTCCTTACCGAGGCTCTCCCCCGCATGACACCTTCCTCGTTCCTGCTGATGCGATTAGCATCCAATGCCTGATGACATGGACAAACCCGTCGACTGCCCGCCGAGGTGAACGTCGCGTCTATTTGAATGCGAGCTTCTTCAGCTCGGATGCCGCCAGCTCAACCTCACCGAAATCGGATTGCCCTCTGAAGCTTCCGGCAACGGCCAAGACAAAGTCACCGGTCTTGCCGTCTGCCAGCGTGATGGACACATTGGGCAACGACCCGTTCCCGGATGGTTTGAGGTCCATGAGCTTGATACTGTCGAACTTAATTTTGACCGTGGCCGTTCCACGCTTCACCGGCACTTCTTTGAGCTCGTGAGGAACGAACGCGGTCTCACTGATTTTCTCTTCCCAGTAGAAGATGATGTTCTTCAGATCCGTTTCGACGCCTTTCACATCCGTCGCAGAGGCGTAAAACACCTTATCTGCTCGACCGTCTGCTTTATGTTGCGCCCAAACCGTCTCACTCATACTCCAGAACAGGCCAGCAATGAGAACGGCGTGAGTCAATGTCGTCGTCGCGCGAGTGATCGTCCAGCGATTCATGATGGTTCTCCTTACGTCAATCTTCAATCTGAATTACCCGTCCAAGCGATAGTTAATAGGGATGAGAATCGTGACTTGGCGTTGACCGAGCGGATGTTTCAATCTCAAGGGGGAAGCTTTTTTCATCACGGCAATGGCTTCTTCGTCCAAGACGGCTTGGCCCGAGGTCTCCGCAATCTGTACCCCCACGACCTCCCCATCATCGCGAATGACCGCCGACACGACGACCTTACCCTCCCAATGATTCATCCGCGCCTGCGCCGGATAGCGCTTCAGCGCTTCGATGCGCCCCCAGAGCGCATCTCGGAGCCACCCGTAATCTGCCCTCGTTTCGCGATGCTGTATCTGCCGATACTGCACCAGGCGATGCTCTGCTTGTGGGGTGATCGATTCAACGGGCACACGCTCCTCGATCACCGGTTGATCCAATGATTCGGCCGACGCGTCGATGACAGGGGGCGAGTGAATCGGTTGGTTCTCCGTCGATGCGACAGCAGCATATTCCATCACCGGCTCCGCATGTGTGGCTACATCCTGAGCGACCTGGGTGGCTTCCGTTTGAGCGATGACATTCTGCTGAACCTGCGGTCGCGGTGGTTCAGCAACCGGCTGCTTTGCCTGCCGAACGGGAGCACTCGGCTTGGCAGGCGGAGGCGTCGGCTGCACGACAGGCTCAGACTCGGCGTGCGTCGGCGAATCCACCATCGAAATGTCCCATTGGAACAGCTCTGGCGGAACTGCTTGCTCTATCGTCCCCATCACAAGCAGCGCCGCAGCGCCCCCGATAAGATGCAGCAGACCGGACGTCAGCCAGCCCCGAGTATGGTCGGATGCAGCGGTCATGATCGCAGCACCTCCAAACTCACCTGTCGAAATCCAAGCCCCCTTACTTCATCGACCACACCCACGAACCGCTCCAAGAGCGTCACACGATCGGCCCGCAACACAACCGCCGATTCACGCGGATGTTCATTCAACGCTGTGGCCAGCCCCTCGCCTGAGATGGGTCGATCATTCAGAAAGAGCCGGCCCTCGGCCGTCAGCGTGATCATCAACGGAACGTCTTTGTGATCGTTCACTTCTTTGGCCTTCGCCAACTCAACCGGCACTTGCCCGGTCGAAATGAACGTGGCCGTGGTCAGCACGATGACCAAGAGAACCAACATCACATCGACAAGAGGAATGACATTAATCTGATTCAGCTCACGCTCCATGCTGCACCTTGTACAACGTGAGCAGTTCGGAGACACGGCGACGGAGGATATTGTTCAGAACGACGCACGGAATGGCTACCAACAACCCGATGGCCGTAGCCTTGAGTGCCAGACTGAGCCCCACCATAATCGCACTGACGGCCATCGTGCCCGATGTCCCCATCGTATGAAACGTCAACATGATGCCCAAGACCGTTCCCAAGAGCCCGATGTAGGGGGCATTCGCGGCGACGGTTCCAATCACGACCAGCCGCTTCGTCAAAGCCATTTCCATTAGCTGAATGTTGTCGAACTGAGTCGGCGTCACGCGACGATAGTAGAGCCATCGCTCCACCGCCACAGCGAGCGCCCACAGGCTCAATACCATCAACAGGCCGATAATCCCGTAGTCCACCATATTCTTCAGTGCGTCCATCTTGTCATTCCCTGTTTCTTAATCAATGAGCAAATTAGTTGGAGGGCATCAACCCCACCGCATGGAATCCCCATGCGCAAGCCTCCAGGTCGAACCAATGAGAGGATCAACCCATACGGTTACTAGTGAGACGAATCCGACCTCACAATCCCTCACCTTCCCTTGGACAATTTTCGCTCGCCAGGCCGGTCAGTTTTGGAAATCTCAGGAGAAGGGATTTGAGGAGTTACGATAATTCGAGATGATAGCGGTCCAGGGTGGTGGCCTTCTGTCGCTCCAAGTTGGAAAGTGCTTTGTTGTAATCGACAATAGCCCGGAGTTCGTTCCCTTGCGCCGTGGCCAGATCTCGTTGAAAATCGAGGACAAACCGAGTCGTGCTCAATCCGACTCGCAATCGTTCCTGTTCGGTGTGCAATTGCTTCTCGGCTAGGATGCGTGCCGAACGAGTAGTCTCGATACGCTTGAAATCGGTCTGTACCCGCCGCACCGCCTCCCGTACCCCAAGAATGATGTGGTGCCGGACACTCGCAAGAGTCGCTTCGGCGTTCTTGGCCTCCAATTGACGTTTATTGTACGTACTGATAGCCGAACGGTTGCCGAGGGGATAACTGAACAGCAACCCTGCTCCGTAGTTATAGAAGTCTCCGCTGAAATTTCTGGCAAGCGCGTTGCCGAAGTCGCTTCCCAAGCCGGTCAGTCCAACGGTGCCTTGAACAGAGAGCGTGGGCAGCAACTGGTTGCGGGCAAATGTCTTGTGTAACTCGCTGGATTCAATGTTCCTTTTTGCCTGGACGATTTCCGGTCGTTGCTCAATGGCCGTCTCAATGGCTTCTTCGAGACTGAGCGTTTCCATATACGTAATGGGTGCGTCGAGAGGCGTCAGCCGAACCGTCTGCCGCAGCTCGGCTTCGCCGGGATTCAGCAGTGTCCGCAGTTGATCTTCCTCATCTCGAATGGTTTTCTCCGCCACCAAAACCTGCTCCACTCTGGACGCAACGGCCGCCTCAGCCTGCAGCACATCGACGACCGACATCACTCCGGCTTTGGCCTTGATCCGGTTCGTCGCCAGCAGCTCCTCGGCCGCCTTCAATGCGGCTTGAGCCACCTTCACCTGCTCTCTTGCATGCACCAGTTCCCAATAGTTTTGCTCGACCGAGGCCAGAACCGTCAGGACCCGGTCTCGAAAGACATGCTGCTCGACGACCGCATTATTTTGGGCGACCTTGACGAAAGTCTGGTTGATCGCGATCCCGGCATTCTTGAGTAGCGGCTGGGTCACACTGAACGACAGGCCGCCGGTCCAGGCAGGATTGAACAAGAATCCTTCGGCGAGATCCTGATTCACACTGTTGCGTGTCGGATTATATTTCATATCGACATTGCCGCCAGTCACGAGATTGGTCGAGGCATCAACGGTCACGGTATGGTTGCGCTGGTCGAACCTCGTGATCTGGTTCAGGAGATTTCCGGTCGCTCCGAACACGGGTCGCTCAAGCGGATCGACCGTCCGGAGATACTGACCGTTCACACTCATCGTGGGATCAAACCTCGCTTGTTCGATGACGATGTCGGCCAACCGGCTTTCTTTCGTATGGCGGCTGATACTGATATCGAGATTATGTTGCAAGGCGAGAATGGCTGCCTCTGTCAGAGAAATCTGTTCCTGACGTTCAGACAGCGTCGGTTTGGTGATATCCAGTCCCCAACTCGAAGACGGAGCCGACAGACTCCATAAGCCGGCGAGCATGATCGCTGTAAATCTGTAGGGAACGGTCAAGCCACGACCCATCACATCCATACCCCTCTCTTACTCCAAGTCTCCATCACGAGCCGACAGAACTTGCCGACCAGAGGAAGAAACGCACTCACTCCCTCTGCACTGCTTATCCGATTCCTACATGAGTAAGACGAATGAGCCTTCTCTTGCCCACACGTCCATGAGTGGTCTTCTGCCTATTGTGCCTGGTGAATTAGAGAGCGCGTAGAAGGTCAGCGCAGAACAGCAGCACTCGTGCCGATGCAGGGGAATACGCCGGGAAGTCTAGGCTCCTGTACCTTCGGCATCAGACATCTTTCTGTGGCCCGATAGGATGGCATAACCGGACGGCACCAGGATGAGCGTCACGAGGGTTGAGACCACTAATCCACCGATGATCACGACCCCGATCTGACGACGGCCGACTGCTCCCGCGCCGGTGGCCAATGCCAGCGGTACGGCACCGAGGATCGTCGCGCAGGTCGTCATCAAAATCGGACGAAGCCGCAGCACGGCGGCTTCAATCACGGCCTGAGAGACATCGAACCCTCGTTCACGAAACTGATTGGCAAGTTCCACGATCAGGATCGCATTCTTCGTGACCAG
>CABVRR010000021.1:26602-35699 GCA_902500705.1 uncultured Nitrospira sp. | reverse complement strand
GACAACGCCTCTCCTAACGTAAACCCATCGGCCAACCCCGCACTGATGGTAATGGCACGCATCCGATCGACATGGTTTAACGCTTCCGGCGCCGATCCTTCCTTGACGGTGACCATATTATTGAGTTGGACCAATGTTCCGTCATTCCCTCGCACATACAGCTGACTGATATCCGCTGGTTTCTCTCGATGCCGGTCGTCGACTTTCACGATCACCTTGTACTGACGCCCGTTCTGCATGAACGTACTCACGGGTCTTCCACTGAGCAATGTCTCCAACGTCCGCCCGATGGACACCACGGAGACCCCGAGATCGGCGCTCTTGTCGCGATGCGTTTCCACCGTCAGGTGCGGTGTGCTCAACGCAGCATCCATGCCGGGCGACACGAACCCGGG
Source organism: uncultured Nitrospira sp. (assembly GCA_902500705.1). Lineage (GTDB taxonomy): Bacteria > Nitrospirota > Nitrospiria > Nitrospirales > Nitrospiraceae > Nitrospira_D. Next base: position 35,304 of record CABVRR010000021.1, on the reverse strand, counting down.
GTGGGCGGCCAACCGCGCCACCAGTTGCTCGGCGGTCTGTTGCAACTCCTGATAGTCCAACCCTCCGAGCACGAACTGCACGGGCGACTTCTCCAACCAGTCGCCGATGGAGGACGGATTAAGAAGGTACGCCTTCACCCCGGTCAACGTACCGAGGTGTTGATTCAAGTCCGCGACGACCTCTTGTTGGCTTTTCGTGCGTTCCTTCCAATCCTTCAACGTCACCCAACTCTCGGCACGGTTGACCCTCGTCGGACGGTCGCCGAGAGCTACCATTGTATACGTATGGGCGATCTCAGGAACCGTCTGGAGCAACGTTTCCAATTCTTTGGCGTAGGTGTCGGTATAGCGAAGCGTGGCGCCTTGCGGCGCCGTGAGAAAGCCGGAAAACCATCCCACGTCTTCGAGCGGCGCTAATTCCGAAGGGAGTCGGGTGACGATCAAGAGGCTCGCCACACTGGCTCCGACAGCCACGATCACCACCGCCGTTCTCGCGTTCAGGGCCCAGGCTAATCCACGGCGATACCGTTCGGTCACGGCGTCCGCAAACCCTGCGGCGAATGGCAATCGAGCGACCTCTCGGCTGTCTTGGCGAAGCACTCGTCCGCACATCATCGGTGTGAGCGTGAGCGCCACGAACCCAGACAAGAGCACCGCCGAAACAATCGCGATGGCTAATTCCGCAAAGAGTTTGCCGATGAGGTCCGTCAGAAAGGCGATGGGGATGAACACGGCAACCAGTGAAATCGTGGTCGCAACGACGGCAAAGGCGATTTCGTCGGTCCCCTCGATGGCGGCCTGCAGCGGCGGCATGCCGGCGACGATCCGACGATGAATATTCTCAAGGACAATGATGGCATCATCCACCACAAGACCGACGGCGAGCACCAGGCCCAGCAGGGTCAGTATGTTCAGTGAGCACCCGGTCACCGCCATGATCGTGAAACTTCCGACGATCGAAGCTGGAATGGCAATTGCCGGAATGAGCGTCGCCCGCCAACTGCCAAGAAAGCAGAAGATCACCAGCACGACAAGGAACAGCGACAGGCCCAACGCGACATACACTTCATCCAGCGACCGCTCGATCGGTGTCGAACTGTCCCACGCCATCGTCAGGTTCATGCCCTCCGGCAACCCCGCTGCAATGGAGGGAAGTTGTTCTCTGACGGCACGCACGACGGCCAACGTGTCTGCTTTCGACTGACGAGACACCGAAATTCCCAGCGAAGGCTTGCCGTTGAATCGCACCAACTTGCGGGTATCTTCCGCTCCCAGTTCCACACGCGCCACATCTTCCAGGCGAACCGGGTATCCTTCTCGGTAGGCCACGATCAGCGATTCGAACTGTTGCGGAGTGTGCAGGGTTCCCTTGAGAGACACGCTGAATTCCATCTGATTGCTTTCGATCCGGCCGGCCGGGATCGACGCGTTCTGATTGCGAATCGCGTCTTCGACCTGTTCAATGGTCAGACCACGCGCCGCAAGTCGATCAGGGTCCAGCCAAATCCGCATGGCATAGCGTCGCTCCCCATCGAGATAGGTCGATGACACGCCGGGGATCATGGCCAACCGTGTTTTGATAAAGCGATCGGCGATGTCGGAGAGTTCCAGTTCTGAATGGTGTCCGCTGGACACAGCCAGCCATAAGACCTCGGTATTTTCTGCCGCGGCTTTTTCAATCTGCGGCTCAAGAATTCCCAACGGCAAGACCGGGCGGACTTGAGAGACTCGATCGCGGACATCGTTGGTCGCACTGTCCAACTCACGTCCCAACTCAAATTCCATCGTGATCGAGGACACTTCTTCGCGACTGGCGGACGTGATTGTTCGGAGCCCCTGAATGCCGCTGAGCGCGTCCTCCAGCGGTGTCGTCACGTCGGACTCCAGCACGGAGACACTGGCCCCCGGATAGATCGTTCGGACCGAGACGATCGGTGGCTTAATGTCGGGGTACTCACGAACGGGCAATCGCAGGACGTTCAAGAATCCGAACAGCACCAGCAGCAGCGTCAAGACAATCGCGAATACCGGCCGCCGAATACAGATTGTCGAAAGGCTCATGATGACTCGACGCGGAACAAGAGGGGCACAGTCATTTCGAGTAAGACGGCGTGTCTGTTACTCCGATGATTTGATCGAGACGAGATCGCCATGATGGAGTTTGTGGGTGCCGGTCCGAACCACAACATCTCCTTCTTTCAACCCTGCACGCACATGGACCATCCCCCGTTCTCGCGCGCCCAGCGTCACTGCTTTCAGTCGGGCAATCCGGTCTTCGACCTGAAACACCATGACTTTCTCTTGCCGAAGAAAAGTTGCCTCCTCCGGAATCAGCAGCGCGCGGGTGTCTTCCCCGAGAGTCAACCGGACAGTCACAAAGAGTCCGGGACGAAGCGTACGATCAGGATTCGGAATCACCGCGCGCACTGCCACGGTTCGATTGACGGCATCGACTCTCGGATCAAGAGCCGTCACCTGTCCCTCGAATGTGATATTCGGAAAGGCCTCGGTCGTGACGATCAACTTCTGATCCACATGCAGACGACTCAACCATACTTCCGCAACTTTGAAATCCACGTGAAGGATGCTCAAATCCTCCAAATTCACGATGTCCTGCCCAGGCTGGAGATAGTCGCCGACCGAGACACGACGAAGTCCCAGCGTTCCGCTGAACGGGGCTCGGATTACGGTCTTCTTCAGACGAGCCGCGTACAAGCGATTGTTTGCCGTCGCCGCATGCCAGCCCATTCTGGCTTCATCCATCTGTTGCGCGGGTACAATGGCAGACTGTTCGTCCGTGATCCGCTTCAGCCGCTCATACGTCACCAGCGCCATTTTCTCCTCCGCCGCCGCTTGATTGACTTGCGACTGGAGTTCTTCCGGATCGAGTTCCACCAGCAGAGCCGCGCGTTCGACCGCCTGACCGTCTTGAAAATGGATCTGACGGATCACCCCGGCAATCTCCGGTCTCACGGTGATGGATGCGATCGCCTCCAATGTCCCGACCGTCTGGATCGATTCCGTGATTGAACCGACGGTGACGGGGGCGACGTCTACGATGACGCGGGGGTCGGATTCCGGCACAGCGGTCGAAGACTCGCTCGCTGACCACCCTCCGAACTTAACTCCAATCCCGATCACCGCAGCACAGAGCCCGGCTACTCCCAGGAGGTTTTTTAACTTTACGTTCAAAGTCGTTTCACGCGTCGAGAAATCGCCACAGCTGATGCAATCGACAGACTTCACGCAGATGTATATAAGGACGCAAGAATTACGAAAAACCTCACCCCTCTCACTCCAAAAACGATCTGCAATTCCTAGAATGAAATCAAGCCCTTGGACAGCCTGTGAGGGATGGACCTAACAGCCTTGCCGCAATGACGAAGGCACTGATGAGAAGATAGCGAAAGGGGGTTACCGCGTGTAAGACGGGGCTGCGAAGTAGTTTTCAACAACCGACATCGATCACAGTCGTGTTAGGCGGACAAAGTACTATCAGCAATAGAGGCTCAACGCATGCGTACACAGATCGGGCTACCGATAGGAAAGAGCGGCACCGGCTGATGTTCCTTAAAGAAGGCAACAGGACAAAGATTTCCGCCCTAATTCAGGGGTCGGGAGCAACACTCGACAACCCTTTAAGAGAGCCACTACGTTGTTCTATCAAGATCAAATGGCAGCCGCTTATTTGGGCTTGCCGGTTTGAGTATTCTCGACATTTTTTGAAGAGAACGGCTTGATCGACAACGCGTGGTGCTTGTCGTCGACCTCTACTTCGATCTGGCTGCCTTTCTTGATTTCTCCGACGACGTTCGTCGTATCATCCTTGTGCACGCGCACTTCTTTACCGTCCTTGTTTTTAATCACATACTCTGCGCCCTCAATGCTGAGGACTTCACCTCTGACTCGCCCCTCTTTAAATCCCGTTTGATCGGTGACAGAGAATGGTTTCATATTGTCCGATGGCGACGGCTTATTCTCCGCCCCCGCTACTCCCAAGAAGCCGAGAGGCAAACACACGACAGCGCACGTCACTACGATGCGTGCATACATTTTCATACCATTCCTCCAGTGATGAGACCGACCACACAAGAATCAGTCTCACGGTTATATATGGCCACAGCCGTCAGAACTTGGCAGGATCATTGATTCGAATAGTCCCTTTGTAAATGATTTCCCCGCTCGGCACATTGGCTTCCATTCTCACGTTGTACTTATAGATTCCGGCTTTTGCAAAGCAGAGACTGGCGGCGTTCCCTGACGTCACTTTCGTGGACTCCTGCAGCATTCCCAGGCTACGGAATCCCCGTTGGCAAGACACGTGCTCCAGATCGCCATCCAGGAAAACCACATGCACCGATCCTGTCCGGTGATTGACCCACCGAATCTCATCGCCTATCAACGCCGTCATTTCGTCGGGCGTCACGTCCTGTTCGATGTTGATATCATGCACGCGACCACTCCGACTGGAGTCAGCGAGATTCATCGCACACCCCGTGTAAAGAAACAGGGAAACCAAGCACGTCAGAATGATCGAGCTATTGTGGAGTCTTCTCATGTACCCTCCCAACAAAATGTTACGATGCTCGCTTTCCCACAGGATATGGAAAACTGTAGGCCGAAGTTCTGACTCGTCGTGCTCATCATATGATGAGAAATGAGCAAAGAGCTTGTCAGATTTCACAATTCCGCAAGCATCTCAACGATTGCCATTCAATAAGGATACCAAACTTAATGAAAAACGCGACTGGCAAAAACCCGAGTCACACACAATCTGTTACCTAGGTCCATGGACCGATGAAGGGAGCAAACAGGTGCGGCAAGGAAGGAAGCGACGTGTGAATTTAAACCGTATGTCACCATAATAACTCGATAACTCGGATATCTCAATCGAGTCATAACGGACCAGATGGACTGCGCTGCTAGAGGCCAATGAGGCATAAAATTTGGCCAATGTTCCCTAGGGCTTCTGCCAGGCACGCATTACGCTGATTAGGCGCATACTGAGAGCAGAGAGTCGAACCGATACCGACTCGCACAACATAAGCAATAACAATCCATGAGTACGTCACACTCACATAATTTTGGTTCCCACCTACCTGCGGAGGAACGCGCTACGACGACGGATGCGCCCCAGGAACAGGAAGCGCGGAGTGGCTGCATATCGGACAATGATCCTGTCATGACGTTGATCGCTGATCAAACGGGAACCTGCTCGTATCTCAATCACAGGTGGTATCAGTTCACCGGCCAGCGCCAACAAGCCGGCCTCGGATTGGGCTGGCTGCAGGCTGTTCACCCAGAGGATCGGGAGATCGTCATCGGAACGATCCGAGACGCCCATCATCGATCGAGTGAAGCACTTTTCGAATACCGATTACAACAGACCGACGGCACGTATCGATGGGTGAGCGCGTCGCTCACATCGTTGCACACTGAACCTCATGGAGCACCTGAGCTGATCAACTTCGTGATCGACGTCACCGGCATGAAGGGGACTCGGTCGACACGGCAACAATCCGCAGATGTCTTAACACGGCACGTGACCGACCAAACAGCGGCATTACTCCGTTCTCAACAGCGTCTCCAGGGACTCATCAGGGACTCGTTTCGAACCGAGGAACACGAGCGTCGTCGGCTGGCCACCTCCTTGCAAGACTATCTTGCTCAGATGCTAGTCGTCGCACGACTGAAACTAGTTCAGATCAGGCGTGGCATCAACGACGCCTCATATCATTCGTTCGTGGACGATACGGAACGAATTTTGGAAGAAACCTTACTCTACACACGTTCGCTGATCACCGAGCTGAGCCCACAGGTGTTGCAGCAGCTCGGCCTAGAGCCTGCCTTACGATGGATAGGCGACCAAATGAGCAGACATGGTCTCACCGTGCATATCGACGTAGCGACTACCGTACCCGACAGCATGGAAGAGAACGTCGTGACCAATTTGTTTTGGTCCGTTCGCGAACTGCTTCATAACGCGATCACCCACTCGGATTCTCCGACGGTCACGATTGTTGTCGCCGTTATTGATGGGGAAGAGCTCACCCTTACCGTCACTGACCAAGGTCGAGGGTTTGATGTCCGGCAATTCGAACAAACCGAAGATGCCTCAGATCGTTTCGGACTTTTGCGTGTCAAGGAGCGCATGAACTCCATCGGAGGGACGGTCCTGATACACAGTCAACTCGGCATGGGCACATCCGTTATTCTGACTTGCCCGGTCGCTCACTCGACCGTGATGCCCTCTCCTACTTCGCATCAGTCGGGTCCCGTTCAACCAGCAGCACCCCCGACGAATAAAATTCGAGTGTTGTTGGTCGACGATCACCCCGTCGTGCGTCTGGGGCTGCGCGCGCTCCTTGAACGACAAGAAATGCTGCAGATTGTTGGTGAGGCTTCAAGTGGGGGAGATGCCGTTCGATTATCCGGTTACTTACACCCGCACGTTGTCGTCATGGACGTTAATATGCCGGGCATGAACGGTATCGAAGCGACTCGACGGATTACACAGCAATTTCCTGAAATTATCGTGATCGGGCTCTCCATACATTCCGCCACGCAGATGGGAGAACACTTACTGGAGGCCGGTGCGACCGCCTATGTCATGAAAGAATCGGCAGGAACCCAACTCCCCGAAGCTATAATGAATTCGTTCCTCCACCGCACACGACCGTATACCGCATGAAAGATTTTCGGGCTGGGCACGGACAGCCACTGTTTTAGAGCCGTACGTGAACGGCCAGTGATAGGATCCGTTCGCGCTGACGGCCTAGCCGCCAGCGCCTGGATTCGGCGACCATGATGGCGCTATGCCGCAGGTTTGCGACCGGAAGCAAATCCGATCACGGCCAGAATGACGAAAATAACGAACAGGGCGTAGGCAATGCTGGACGCTGTTCCTGCTACGCCTGAAAGCCCGAGCACTCCTGCAATAATTGCGACTACTAAAAATGTGATTGCCCAACTCAACATCCCACACCTCCCGGTTAAAATGACGCGCACCGTTCCGACTCTCCGTCAGGGCTCGGACAACCCTCCTCCCAACTATCGGTCAACCCCTCTCTCTTTTCCCCAGCACTCGATAATTTGTTCACTTACAAGTAATGCGAAGCGACTCGATGTCGTTGCTCAATCCGCTCTCCCTCAAGTGAGGAACGCGTTGGTACGGACCGATGATGAGTTCCCGACCCTTAAATGCTCTGTCCTCATGCATCGACAGCGTGGCGGTAGGCCCGACGATGACACTCTCGATATCGTTATCCCAATTCCGATCATTCAGCCCCTTCAGACTGTCAAGCTCGTAGGCCCCGACCAACAGCAGCCGCGGCCCGTTCTTGTCGAATTCCTCATTCATATAGATTTCGACCCAACAGTCCGACTCATGCTTCATGATGTTGTTGTCTTGTTGCTGCAAGACCGAACTTGCCGATCCAGCAGCTGGGCACGACAGGAACAACGCCAGGACACCGATCGTCCACTTCCGCATCGATGCCTTATGCGCCGTGCTCATCCGTTCTCATCTCCTAAGCCGATAGCACTGTCGACACATGACGGACGCTCGAACCGACGCGACCGGCCGCGCACTCATCGTTGTTTTCAGAAATGATAGTTCAAACCGATCGTCACCATGTGGCCATTGCCCTCAAAATTCTTATTTTGCAGCGACGCATCCCTGGTCTTGATATCCTCAAGCCAAATGTATCGATACGTGGCATCGAAAGAGAAATGGTTACTGAGAAACACCTGCGCTCCCCCTCCCGCGTGCACCCCGAATCGGTTTTGCGTCTCATCGAAGTTCCCCGGCCCCGTCACGGTAGTGTAATACCATCCCCCACCGCCCATGATGAACGGCGAGATGCGGCGTATCCCAAGCGGGTAAATCATCCCTGAGGCTTGGACAGGGTATGAGTGAACTCGGGTATCCCCGATATCGCTCTGGTGATAATCGACAGAGCCCTCGATGGCAAAGTACTCGAAGAGGTGAAGGCGGGCCTGCGCACCTCCCAACCAGCGATCATCCCCATCCTTGGGATTGAAATAGGTTGCGCGTCCGCCGAGCGACAGCAATCCGATGTCGACCGGATCAAAGGGGCTTGCTGCACGCGACTCGACTACGGTCATACACATCAATAGTCCAGTTAATAGGACGGCACTCAGACCTGAAATTCGACCAGCATGGTTCACCTGCATAACGCTCATTCCCTTCTTAGAATTATTACTTTCATACGTACAGACACTCGCTGTACCCCTTGGACTACAACGCGCCTCTCGCTCACTCACATCACGGATCTGGTGGAGCTTCTCTTCTCTTATACTCGTTGTACTGCAAGACACTCGGCCGGGTTCCTAGACGATTCCCTAGTTAACCTTACGCCATGCCCTAGATCGGGAATACCCGTGTTCCTAGAAGGTTGACCGCCCCTGACACCTACTTGCCCCACATCCTCGAACAGCGTAGGCTGAGCGCCGCGCGTTACCCCAGGATGCGTCGGTCGAATGATTCCTTATCGCCTTTTCTTTGATGAAACTGACCGCGCCGGTCATTGCGCAATCAGGTTCGGTACTCTCGAGTGAGGTGGACATGTATGAATTACGACAACCTGTTTCCATGAGGATGCAGCCATGAGTTCAGGACAAGCCGAGCGTCGCGCGCTGGTCATCACACTGAGTCTGGGACTGCTGCTGTTGATCGGACT
>CABVRR010000021.1:0-26502 GCA_902500705.1 uncultured Nitrospira sp. | reverse complement strand
CGCGCCAGCTCGACATTGTGAACGAACTACGCGAGCGGATCGCGAAGAAGATGGAGGAGCTTCGTGAAACCATCAACGTGGCTCACATCGACTTGTCTCGCGCACATACCATGGTGCGCGATAATCGAGGCATCGACCTGATGCATGACATTCGCTCTCATATCGACACCTTGCGGAAGAATCAATATGAGCGCTTACGAGAGACCGATGCGCGCGAGCAGCAGGCCGCGGATCAAGTCTTCAGCTTGATCCTCGCCGGGAATCTGTTGACGCTCACGCTTGTTGGATTCTCGCTGTTTCTGACCTTACGAGATTCGCGCGTCAAGGAACAGGCTGAAGCCATCCGCGAGCAAGCCATACTCATCGACCAGGCTCCCGTTCTGAGCAGAACGTTGAACGGTCGTATCCTCTCATGGAGCCTTGGCGACCAACAACTCTACGGATGGTCCGAGTCCGAAGCCATCGGCCAAAACAGCCATACCCTGCTCCGCACCCGATCAGTCGAGCCGATGGAGAAGATTCACGCCGTCCTGTTATCCGAAGGGCAGTGGGTCGGAGAACTCTCTCAAACCCGACGAGACGGGCAAGAACTTGTCGTCACCGCGGCCTGGACGCTGTTTAAGGAAGTCCGGCGACGTCCCCTGGCCGTCGTCGAAGTCCACACCGATATCACTGCGCTGAAAGCCGCTCAAACCGCTCAAGCTGAAAGTGATGCTCGCTTTCGGTTGATCGCCGACAATATCTCTCAGCTCGCCTGGACCACCGATGATACAGGCACGCCTCTGTGGTACAACCAACGATGGTTTGACTATACGGACGCCTCACTGGATGACATGCGCGGAGGAGGATGGAAGAGCGTCTGTCATCCGGATTATATCGAGCGCGTCGTTGCCAGCATCACCAAAAGTTTGAAGGCCGGAACTGAATGGGAAGATACGTTTCCACTCCGGAGCAAGGACGGACACTATCGGTGGTTTCTTTCTCGCGCAATCCCGATCCACGATACAAACGGCCGCGTCCTCCGATGGTTCGGGACTAATACTGATGTGACTGAGCTCCGACTCGCCGAACATCGACTGCAGGATCACGCCACCTTTACACACACCATTCTCAACTCGCTCCACGAGCATATCGCAGTGATCACTAGAGAGGGTGTCATTATCCAGGTCAATGAGGCGTGGACTCGATTTGCCCAGACGAACCCCGGGAACGCCTCTACCGCATCCCTCGGTGTCGGCGCGAACTACCTGGACGTCCTACGCACGACTGCAGAGAACGACGAGGATACGCGTAAGGCTCTCGACGGCATTCTGGCAACACTACTCGGGCAACAACCTCTTTTTGAGATGGAATACCCCTGTCATGCGCCGAATGAGCAACGCTGGTTTCATATGTCCGTCACCCCACTGGAAACACCGGACGGCGGGGCCGTGATTGCCCATGCCGACATCACCAGCCAACGATTGGCCAAGAACGTACAAGCACAGCTCGCGGCGATCGTGGACGGCAGCACCGATGCCATGATCAGCAAGACGCGCGACGGCCACATCCTGACCTGGAACCGCGGCGCCGAAGAATTGTTCGGATACTCCTCGGAGGAGATGATCGGCCGATCCATCGATACGTTGGTTCCGGACGAGTTAAGAAAAGAAGCAGAGACTCTTCGCGCAAAGGTGCAATCCAATACCCCCACCACCCCGATCGAGTCCCAACGTCTTCATCGAACCGGACGGCACATCGATGTTTCGATCAGTCTCTCACCCATCAGAGACGACGCCGGGACAATCATTGGCACGTCTCAGATCTTTCGAGACATCACCGACCGTCGGCGCGCGGAACTCGCGTTGGCCCGGAGCGACGCGAGATTCCGCACCTTAATCAGCGCCATTCCGCAACTGGTCTGGTCCTGCACACCGAACGGTTCCTGCGATTACGTGAGCGACCAATGGCTGGCATACGCTGGGGGACATCTTGATGACTACCTCAACTATAAATGGCTCACAATCATTCATCCGGAGGACGTGCCACCAACCAACCACGCCTGGCAACAGGCGGTAGCCACCGGTGCCAGCTACACTGTCGAATATCGGTTGCGCGGAGCGGACGGTTCCTATCAATGGTTTCTTGGCAGAGCGGAGGCGGTGCGAGACTCGGCAGGTACGATCACGAACTGGTTCGGAACCTGCACGAACATTCAGGCCCTCAAAGAAACCGCTGCGGCATTCGAACACACGAATCATCTCCTGAAACTCCGCAGCGAAGAACTCACGGCGGCCAACAAAGAGCTCGAGGCCTTTTCCTATTCCGTCTCACATGACCTGCGCGCGCCGCTCCGAACCATGACCGGTTTTTCTCAAGCCCTTCTGGAAGACTACAGCGAGAAACTGGAACCGGAGGCGGTGCGGCATCTCAACATTATCAGCAAAGGCGCGCAGCAACTCGGGCATCTCATCGACGACTTGCTGTCATTTGCCCGATTGTCTCGACAACCCCTTCTCAAGAACAGGGTCGACCTCAACGAACTGGTCGATGAAATCCGCGTGGACATGGCCACGGAAACAGCAGGACGTGCGGTGCACTGGGAAGTCGGAACGTTGCCGATCTGTCAAGGCGACCGTACGACTCTTAAACTCGTACTTGCGAACCTCATCGGAAATGCTGTTAAATACAGCCGCCCGCGAGACCCTTCGCGAATCGAAATTACGTGGGATTTCGACGACCGGCAACCGGGCTTTGCACGCATCAGCGTGAAGGATAACGGTGTCGGCTTCGACATGCGATACGCAGACAAACTCTTCGGCGTGTTTCAACGCCTGCACAAAGCGGGGGAATTTGAAGGGACAGGTGTCGGATTAGCGATCGTTCAGCGGATTATTCATCGCCATCACGGTCGTGTCTGGGCGGACAGCCGCCTAGGCGAGGGCGCGACATTTGAGTTCACCCTGGAGCTGGCATCATGAGCACCTCTCTCCATGCCGAAATCCTTTTGGTTGAGGACAATCCTCAAGACGTGGAGCTGACCCTCCGATCATTCCGTAAAAATAACGTCACCAATCGTGTCGTCGTCGCACAAGACGGCGCGGAAGCGCTCGAATATCTCTTTGCCACCGATCGCTATGCCGGCCGATCAGTCTCCGACATTCCCAAGGTCATCTTGCTGGACCTTAAACTCCCGCTGGTGAACGGAATTGAAGTCCTGCGCCGCATCAAATCAGACGATCGCACCAAACGAATCCCGGTCGTCGTGCTCACCTCGTCGCGGGAAGAACCCGACATCGCCGCCTGTTATGAACTTGGCGTCAACAGCTACATCGTCAAACCGGTGGACTTCCAACAGTTTACGGAGGCCGTCAGAAATACCGGGCTCTACTGGCTGCTGCTCAACGAGCCTCCGACATTCGGATAATCGTCTCACTCGGAGTAGCGGCGATAGGAGGAGAGAGTGCGATGACACCACCACCGACAGACAAGACGCTCCGCATCTTGTGCGTCGAAGACCGTCCGACCGACACCGAACTGATGATCCGAGAACTCCGGAAACATCACTTCTCCCCTTCATGGGTGCGAGTCGAAACCGAAGATGAGTTTCTCCGTCGGCTCGATGAACCGTGGGACCTCATTACCGTCGACGCAACCTTACCGCAATTCGGCGCCGCGCGAGCCCTTGAACTGCTCGGCATACGCCGGCTCGATACTCCCTGTCTGGTTGTTTCAGGCTCCATCGGCGAAGAGGATGCCGTGGCGCTCATCCGCGCAGGAGCGTCCGACTACCTGATGAAGGATCGGCTCGGTCGACTGGGTCAAGCGGTCCAGCATGTCCTTGAGCAACGCAAACTCCGTAAGGAACATGCGCACGCGCACGAAAATCTTGTCAAACTGAACATTGAACTGGAACAACGGGTCGCCCATCGCACGGCGGAATTAGAGCGGGTCAATCAGGATCTTGCGAGGGAACTCGATGAACGCACACACATCGAAGCACTCCTGCGCAACCATGAGACACGACTCGAAGAACGCGTGGCTCGACGGACCGCGCAACTCGAACGCTCCCAAAACAGGTTACGTCGGCTCGCGTCCCAACTCACGCTCACCGAACAAGCCGAGCGCAAGCGGCTGGCCGCCGATCTTCACGACTACCTGGCCCAGTTATTGGTCGTGAGTCGGCTCAAGGTTCATCAACTCGTGAATCACAACGGGAAAGACGATACCGGCAAGGTCCTGCACGAACTGGACACTCACATAGACCAAATGTTGACCTACACCCGCACATTGGTCGCCCAACTCAGTCCCGAGATTCTTTTTCGGCGGGGACTGGTCCCCGCCTTACGATGGTTGGGCGAGAATATGCTGTCGCATGGCTTGAACGTGACCGTGACGTGCACCGACGAGCCGAATCTTCTCTCCGAAGATCACGCCGTATTGTTATACCAATCCGTACGCGAACTCCTCTACAACATCAGAAAACATGCTCAGACCTCGGACGCGTTCATCGAAATCAAAACCGACAGCCGCTGTTTTACGATCATCGTCCGAGACAACGGGATCGGATTTGATGAAACCCTGGTGTCGGAGAAACCCGGGAGCTTTGGGTTGTTCAGCATCAGAGAGCGAGTCGAAGGTATGTTCGGGACCGTCACATTCCAATCTTCGCCTGGCCAAGGCACCACCGTCGCGTTATCCATTCCTCGAACCACGCCGACCACTCATCCCCTTACCCCCCCGAGGTCCGTATCGGAACCGCCTCACACCTCGCCTCACACCTCGACTCACCGACTGCACGTCATCGTCGCCGACGACCATACCGAGCTCAGGCAGGAACTCGTCCATCTTCTCCCGGAAATCGGCCCGTTAGAAGTCGTCGGAGAAGCGTCAAACGGACGTGAAGCCATCGAACTGGCCAAACAACTGGTGCCCGACCTCATCCTCATGGACATCAACATGCCGATCATCAACGGGATCGATGCCACTCGAGCAATTCTCGCTGATCATCCGAGCATTCGTGTCATCGGCGTGACGATGCATGAAGAAGCACAGATACGCAGCAGTTTAGTCGAAGCCGGAGCCGCCGCAACGGTCACGAAAAGCAAGCTGCATTCGGAGCTATGGCCCACCATAAAAAAAGCGTTTCACTTGAGCTGAACAGCGCCCATACAGCTGCTTGTAGGAATCGAGACCTGCCGATTGCGCCACCTGTGAATAGGGGGTCACGATCGCCCGATCGCCACGTAAGATAATGAGGAAGAGTACGCGGGAGGGTCCCCTATCGAAGGAATCCCAAGAACCAAAGAAGAATCACTACCACGCCCGGGACTCCGAGAAACCACAAAAGCAAGCCTTTCCACATGATCACTCCTCCTTCCTGAAAATGGCCCACCGTACGGCGGGCTGAGAAGGGCTGACGAAGTCCACCGGAGCTCCGTCAGCCCACGACTCTCACAAATAGCCGACTTCTACCTGACCTGAGAACCAGCCTTTTCGGCGTTCTGCTTGTCGAACCACTCATCCGTCCACTTCACGACTTCTTCTTTCTTATCTCCATACCGCTCTTGAACGCGACCGATGAACTTGTCGTAGCTGCCTTCGGCCTCGGTTATATCGTCATCGGTCAGCTGGCCCCATTGACGCTTCACCTCACCTTTAAATTGGTTCCATTTGCCCTTAAATTGATCTGCGTTCATACCATCCTCCTGGTTAAAGATTCGCGGCTTCGTACATTCCGCTCTGAACCGGCACTGCGATCCAGCACTTCACACCATACGTAATTGTTCACATTGTCCATACTGGACAAATTACCTGATCCCACCGCTACCGGCCCTAGAGTTGCGCATGACCTATGCGTACGCATCAACCTTCGCGGAGTGATCTGTCTGATTTCATATGCCGTCAATGACCGAATCTCTCCATTTCTCATTGTTTATCGTTTTGACTATAACCGGAGACGATCAGCCCGCTTGAGATGATCCAGCAGTGATCCTCCTAACCGTTTCTGTTTGGATCTGATCTTGGATCTGATCGTGGTTCACCAGTGGCCATGCGTCATGAACTTAGGGAAGTTCCCTGACAACGTCTGGGGATTTCACCAGCTCTCGCCTGGAATGGATAGCTTAGAGTAGCGGGAACAGATACGAGAGGCATTCTCGCCTCTATCTCGATCTTGAGAACTCTTGAGAACCATGTTCAACCAAAGGGAGGACACCATGACCACCACACCGCAACTGGATGAGACGATAGTGGAGATGTTACAGAGAGAGGACGCACCCCGCCCTCTTGGGAACTTTCGAGCCTGTGGCTCAACGACATGCTACCGATGCGGCGGCTTGCTCGTGCAGGACTGTGACTGGGGAGCAGGCTCGCGCTGTGTACAATGCGGCGATGTCATTGATCCGATCATACTGAGAAACCGCGCCGTCGGAAGAGGGCAGTGGAAGCGAGCGTTACCGTTGTCCATTTCCACGCAAATGATACCGCTGAATCCTCTGGAGGGGTAGCCCGAGAACGTATTGAGGGTCTATGCGCACCTGCGCGTCGAGTGTCGGACGAACGCGCACGCCGATGCACTGTGCCCTGAACCCGTTATTACGTACACACGACTCGCTTCTTTATCCGTTGAGAGAACAAGGAGGACATAATCATGACGACTCGCCTCTTCACAATCTACTTATGGTGTTTTGCGGTGGGAGTGAGTGGAATCATTCCATTCCATAGCGCCTCGGTATCCGCAGAATCAGCAATGGAGTCCGAGGATCACAGCGCATATGGATCCTCGCCTTCTCACACTCAATCGTCGGATTCTGACCGCCGGAATCCAGGAGAAGCTCAAGTTCCCGAGGATCAAAAGCCCAACCTAGCCCCTGGTAACCAGTCCGCTTCACCGGCGCTGAAGGATCAGGAGTCTGAACACAGACGGAACCCAGGGGAATACGAACCTTCACGTCAAGGGAACGCGCATCAAAAAAAGCGAGAGAAAAAACGAGACCGTGCGACGGCCCCGCCGTCACACGATCAACGGTCCGATCATCGGCACAGCCCAGGAGAGCACAAATCGTCCCGACACGGAAAAACATCTCCTAAAAAGCATGACCACGCTGTTCCTCCGGCATCACCCGATCAACAGTCGGACGATAGACGAAATCCTGGACAATCATAAGCGATCGGACGTGCCAGGTAAGATCCCGCAGCCCGTGGAACGGGCTGCCTGGTCGGGCTCATCAGCGTTCATAAAAACTTCCTCACGGTGTACGGTGTTATGCAATAATCACGCAGGCGCTCCTCCATCGCTCCCTCCGCCATACGATTTTGGCGGTTCCGTGTAGCGATCGTCGGCTATAATCGGAGGAGCGCCATCCACAAGCGGTGATCCTCTATGTCCATACTCAAACCGACTGTTCTCATTGCCGATGATCACCCCATCGTAGCAGACAGCCTAAGACGGTTACTGGAACCAGACTTTGACATCGTCGGAATCGCAAGTGATGGAGGAGACGTGCTTGCTCAGTTTCAACGACTCCGACCGGACGTTGTGTTACTGGATGTGATCATTCCTCCGGAAGACGGGTTTGCCATCGCACGACAACTGAAAGCGTTCTCTTCAGACGTGCGCATTGTGTTTGTCACAATGCTGGCGGAGCCTATTCATATCAGCGAGGCGTTCAGAGTCGGTGCGAAAGGGTATGTATTGAAGCAGTCGACTCCGTCTGATCTCAAAGACGCGATCCATGCGGTACTTCGCTATGAACGCTACCTCTCACCGGGCATCGCGAGCGAAATCCGGGAATCCGTAGACTACCCCTGGTCGAAACCAGGCGGATTCACCGCACAATTGACAGACCGGCAAAGACAAATCCTGGAGCTGCTCACACGCGGAGAAACCGCCAAGGTGATCGCCGATACCCTGAAGATTTCCGCAAAGACCGTCGCCTTTCATAAGGCGAGTATTTGCAAGAAACTGGGCGTACAGACCGTCAGCGAACTGACGAAGTTTGCCCTGACTCACGGGCTTGCGTCGCTTGAATAAGCAGGATGGCGGTCGACAGAATAACTCGCCCTACAAGGGGTACTCCGCGAGCGTTTGAGTCCGCTCACACCGGAAAGCGAGGATGTGGAACCGGCTTCGGCTTAGGCCCCGCACATGGCACTGGCATCGATAGAGATGATGCCTTTCGCGATCGCGTATTTGGTTAATTCCGGACGGCTCTTGATTCCGAGCTCCTTCATGATACGGCCGCGATGAAATTCGACGGTCTTGCAGGAAACGTTTAAGATCGAGGCGATCTCTTTCGTCGACCGCCCTTCCGCAACCAATTGCAACACCTCTCGCTGCCGCGGGCTCAACGAGCAATCGAATCCCTTAGTCTCAGGCGCGTCAGACTTCCCTGGCGCACAGTCTTGCATGAACTCCACGACCTTGCTCGCCACCACAGGTGAAATATACGTATTCCCCTTCAGCACCTCTTTCACCGCATGCATCAACTCTGACGACACCGACTGTTTAAGGACGTAGCCGGTCACGCCGACTTGAAACGCATCCACCACAAATTGCTTTTCGGCATGCATGGTGAGAACCAATAGTTTTGTCTTCGGACAGAGCTGTCTGATTTGCCGCGCAGCGTCCAGCCCATTCAGCAACGGCAAGGAGATATCGACCAGCACCAAGTCCGGAGACACCTCCTCTACAGCTTTGATGAGCGCGCGACCATCGGAAACTAGTCCGACCACGTCCATCTCAGATTCAAGGAGCTTCTGAATCCCTTGTGCCACCAATAAATGATCGTCTGCGATCAAGACTCGAGGCTTCATGACATCCCTCCCTCACTCCAGAGTGCGTAGCCTACTGCGCCACAGTGCTTGCTCACTTTCTGCCTTTCTTCACGAAGAAGTCAATATCGCCGATCGACGATTCAGTCATACCGCTCGACCCGCTCGACTCTCAATCGGCTCATGCCTGGGAATGTGCGCATTCAAAACTAGGGATCGCGCCAGGCTTGCAACGTCTCACGTTACGGTATGATCACGATCGTCACGCACTGCAAATGCAGATATGGATCCGCTCGTTGAGTTGATCAGCCATACTTTACCAGTAAAAGAAAAGGAGAATTTCACATGCATGAGCAAAATCAATTTTCAGCATTCTTCGCCGGCGCCCTCATCGGCGCAGGCATCGCGCTGATCCTGGCTCCTCAAACGGGAGCTCAACTTCGACGAAGCCTTCGTGATTATGCTTCCGATGCCACGTCTGAGTTAGAAAATCTCGCAGACAGAGGAACGGCCGCGTGGGACGACATGATGGAACAGGGAGAGGAGTATGTCGAACGCGGAGCAGAGGCGGTTAAAGACACCGCTAAAAAAGCAGAACGATACGCCGAAGGAGCGGCTCAACGGACTCGGCAAGCCGTCCGTCAGCATACGTAACGTCTTACACAGGAGTTTGCCGGACAGCTGCAGACATATGGCACATGCAGCACTCTCACATGACATGCGACGGCATTCATGGTGATCTGTATCAGTCTTCTCCTGTGATCACGGTCACAGAGAAACGCAAGGACTCGAGTGATGCCGTGACGCACTCTCAAACTTTTTTTACACACAAGGAGTTTTCAGTATGAAATTTACGTTGGGCATCCTTATCAGCCTTGCACTCATGGGATCAGTCGCATGCCAATCAATGACCGGCAAAACCGCCGGCAGGACTTTGAGCGATGCAAGCATCACGGCAGCCGTGCAGACCAAGCTCACGTCGGACAAGGCATCGAATTTTTCTCGCGTTGATGTGGACACCGAGCGCGGAATGGTCAATTTGTCGGGAGTTGTGCAGTCCGTCGAGGAGCGGGACCGTATCGCTCGGTTAGCTCGTGAAGTAGACGGGGTGCGCGGCGTCAACAACAACTTACAAATTCAAAGTAATCCTCAGTAATCACACCATGGTCACGCTGTGAGATACCAGAGCGGTATCTCACAGCGTGGCTTGTTGAGTGCAACACAGCGACCTTCCCATCCATAGGCACTCCACTAGTGTTTTCAGATGGCTATCTAATCCAGGGCATGAGACTCACGAATCAGACTTAATGTATTGCTGTGAGAGGATTTTTTATGACGAGTAAGCAGTTAACCGAAAGGCGACTTGCAGTTCTGGGTGTATCGTTCTAGAACGTCTCTTAAAAAGAGAGCCTGAATTTCCTCTTCCATGCTGATGAGAAGAGATCAACCATGAGGAATTCTGAATGAATGTCATCAAGCGTAATCCATCGAGAACGCGACGGCCGACACCACGCCGAGTTCGATATGCGGTCATCGGCCTCGGGCATATCGCCCAATATGCGATTCTGCCGGGATTTCACAATGCCCGCCGCAACACATCGCTCGTGACCGTCGTCTCCGGCGATGAGGCGAAACGTCGGGCCATCGCCAAGCGGTACGCCCTTCCCAAGACCTATTCCTATGAAGAATACGATCACCTGTTGGCGAGCGGAACTATCGACGCGGTCTACATCACCCTCCCGAATCACCTACACCGCTCATATGTCACACGGGCCTTGCAAGCCGGCGTCCATGTGTTGTGCGAGAAACCGCTCGGTCTAAACAAGGCAGACTGCCGTGTCATGCTCCGAGCCTCGGATCGGAGCGAAGCGAAGCTTATGGTCGCCTACCGCTTACACTTTGAAGAAGCCAACCTGCGCATGATCGAGCTGATTCGCTCCGGACGGCTGGGAGAGGTCCGCATCTTCCACTCGCTCTTTACGCAACAAGTCAAAGCCGGAGACACACGGCTGAAAGCAGATATCGGAGGCGGCCCACTGCTTGACATCGGCATCTACTGTATCAATGCCGCGCGGTATCTCTTTCAAGCCGAGCCCATCGAAGTCACCGCCACGGCAGCCCGCCCCAAAGATCGGCGGTTTCGTGAAGTCCCCGAAATGCATGCCGTCACCATGCGTTTTCCGGGGGAGCGTCTGGCGACCTTCGTCGCGAGCTTCGGCGCCGCACCACGTGCGGAGTATGATGTAGTCGGGACCAAAGGGACGGCCCGTCTTGAGTCGGCGTATTCCTATTCGCAAGGCATGCGCGCTTCACTGACGATCGGTAATCGCACGCGAACCCTGTCTTACCCTCGACGAGATCAATTCGGTCCACAACTCCTCTACTTTTCCGATTGCATCTTGCACGATCGTCGCCCGGAACCATCCGGACTTGAGGGCATGCTCGATATCGCCATCATTGAAGCATTGAACCGGTCGGCTCAAACCGGTCGAGCCGTTCGAATCACTCCAGAGAAGATCCCAGCCCACCGCCCTAGCCTGGCCCAGATGATTCGCTGCCCCGCTCGCCCGTTACCTCGGCTCATTCATGCGCAATCTCCGACGACATGACCAACCGTGTTATAGGAATTCCTTTCGGTCAAACCAGGGGTTTGCCTCATGCACCGCGAGCTATGATATGGTACTTCTATCTCATCGTCACAGTTCTTTGTCCTCCAGACTGCGATGTGCATCTGGAATGACTGGAATACAACGAAGCTGACGATCAGCTGATCCGTCAAAAGAATCTCACAAACCTTTATCACTGGAGGTCGATCCATGAGTCATTCAAAAGAAGCCGAACTCGAAACCGCCGCTGTGAATCTTGCCCGAAAGGGAGAGGAACTCGTCACCGGAGCCGCCGCAAAAGCTCGTGCCACGGTGGAAGAAGTAAGCGAACGCCTCGGAGAAGCCAGCAGTGCAGTAAAGGACAATCTTCGAAAGGCCGGCAAAGAAGCCGCTGACGCGGTGTCGACAGTGTCCAATCGCGTTCGGTCATCGGCCGACTATCTGCAAGAACAGGGGATCCCGGGGGTCATGGATGATGTTGAAACGCTCATCAAGCGATACCCGCTGCAAGCCGTCTTGATCGGCGCAGGGATCGGGTTTCTCTTGGCGCGGCGAAATTCTCGTTGAATACCGGCGTGCGTAGGAGACAAGATCGGAGAACAAGATCGCCATGGAGCCTACATCCAACACACAACGTCCAGGAATTTTCTCGCTGCTTCAGCAACTGGTCGAAGACGTTCAACGGTTAGCCGCTCAGCAATTTCGGCTGGCGCTCCATGAAATGCAATTCGAATTCGGTCGCCTGATCCGTATTGCCATCGCCCTAGCCGGCCTGGGTGTGCTGGTCTCGGCCCTCATCCTGGTGCTCGTCTTTGCGGCGATCACGGCGCTTCATGAGTTTGCACAGCTCCCGCTTTGGGGAAGCAGTCTCGTGATCGCCGGAGTATTGGGCATGTTCGTCCTCGCGCTAGGCCTCTATGCCAAAGAACAGGTGGGACGGATTCGCGCCTATCCGGCTCGAACACTTTTTCTGGTGAAGGAAGACATCACATGGATGAAAGACCGCATTATATCGCCCAAGACTTGAACGACATCGCGCGCACACGCGATGCCATCGCCGACAAACTCGGTTTGATCGGACAGTGCCTGACCTCCACGGTGGAGGATGCCAAAACCAAGGTTGATGAAATCGTCGATCGTACACAAGCAACGTTCGACGACGCGCTTGAGTCGGCCAAATCCGCGACGGATCCGGCCCGACTGGCTCAGAATCATCCCTGGCTACTGATGTCAGGAGCTCTCGCGGTGGGGTTTGCACTTGGAAGCGTATTCAGCGCTTCCGGTCAAGCCGAAGAGATCAGACTCTCTTCTCGCTCAAGAACCAAACCGACAGGGAGCCTAGCCGGCACCAGAGATCATCAACAGCCTCGCGCAGGCAGGGATTCTTATGCGCTGCAGAATGTGGGAGCCAGGCGAGAGAGTCGCTCCTCGTTTATGAGCGAAGTCGGAACAATTCTGTCGAACGAATTGAGTCCGTTGAAAGAAAATCTCATTGCGATCGGAAGCACGGTACTGCGCGATTTACTGCGCGAAACAATCCGAGCCGCTTCGTCTTCGGTGATCGAATCAGGAAGATATCGATCGCGAAACGTTCGCGAACAGAGCCCATCCGATTCTTTGTCGCACTGAATAAACGGTCTAAGCAGACCACGACAACAGGCCCTCAAAAGCTGATGCCGGAGCGCCGCTAGATCGAGGCGCTCCGGCGTTGGTAACGTCAATGAGAACACTTGCCAGTAGAGATTCCTGCGTAGAGTAGAGCCCACTGCTTCTGTTTGAGCATACGCGCACCCTCCGAGCAGAGAACTGTCACCATCGAAATGAACTGTGCCCTTAACTGGGCAAACATCGGTACGTGTAAAATGGCCCTGTGAGTCCTATGCCATACTCCTCACTGCCGCCCCATTGCGGACACGCGGCCATGACACTACCAGGACCTGACGTCCACAAACAGTCAAGATTCATTGCATCACATGAAGAAGAACGTGGGATAGAGAGACGTGTGATGGGACCGTGTTATCGCTTCAACACGATGTCGCGGGCGACTTTGCCGCTTGGACCGAAGGGCTTTTGTGGTTTGCCGTTCAACTCGGCTCTCACGCCGCCGGCATTGCCCAGAGTCAAGATGAATTGGTCCTGTCCCTTCCAATGGGCTTTTTCACCGGGCCGTAACAACGATTCCTGGGGGCTCCCGTTATCGATCTGGACGACGACCCAGCTCAACTCTGTCGCTTCTAGGTCCAACACCAGTTGACCATCGCCGACCACCTCGGTCGCGTTGAGAGCGATTCCGGCTAATGGCCCATCGGTGCCGGGAGAAGCTACGGACACTGTCGACACCGCTTCCGGCTCCGATCGAGGAGCTGAACCGGCAAGTGAAGCAGGAGGTTCCTGTCTCGGCGGGGCTTCGGCTATTGCCTTTGAAGGCGGCATGGACGCAGGTCCTTCATTCGGCTTAGGAACCTCTGGCGTACGTTCCGGCTCGTGAGCCGTTGACGTGGGAACGTCCTTCGCTGCCTGAGCCGTGCGTTTCGTCGCCGGCCCCTGTTCGGCAGTCCCACGCCGAAAGACCGACGACTGCTCTCGACTCAGAAGGAAAACCAACGTCAGGACAGCGATACTGATGGCAATCGTCACCGCTTTGCGGTTGGACTGGCGCTTCCGGTCTTCCTCCATCTGTCGCATCTTGAGCCGCTCGCGCTCATCCTGCTTCTCATAAAATGAGCCGGCCGATTGAATAAAGCGATGAATCGCGTCTTCTTCGTCCAAACCCAGCGATCGGGCGTATGAGCGCACAAACCCTTTAGCAAAGACTTGATCGGGCAACTTGGCGAAATTCCCGTCCTCGAGGGCCTTGACGAAATCCGTACGGATACGGGTTTTTGACGCCACCTCATCGACGGTCAACCCTTTTGTCTCTCGAACCTGTCTGAAGAATTCGCCGACTGACTCCATACGTCTCCTACTTCAATCGCGACAACAGTTCTGATGCCGCCGCCGCCAGATCTCCCTTGTCTTTATCCAACGTCGCCACTTTTTTGAGTACGTCACGAGCTCTGGTCGTATAACCCAATTTCACGTACACCCGACCAAGCTCAAGATGCGTCATCGCGGGTGGGACACTCGGAGGACTGGCAGACACGGCATCTTCCAATGCTTCCATCGAGCCCTGAAGGTCCCCCTGATGTTCCAGCGCACGCCCCAGATGAAACCGCGCTAAGTCCGGCGTCGGATAGAGCGGATTCGCCAAGGCCTGTCTGTAGGATTGGATCGCCTCGTTCCACCGATCCTGATTGGCCAACACTTGCCCCAAGTACGTATGCGCCTCCGCGTAGGTTTCATCAACCTTGATCGCCGCACGAAATTGCTCTTCCGCGTAGGACAACTTGCCTTGCAGTGCGTATACATGCCCTAGTGCGTACCGCGCCTCCTTATTGGCCGGATTCAACTGCACGGACTTCTGGAACGACACGAAAGCTTTTTGACGATCCCCAGGAAGACTGGCGATACCCTCTTGATAATAGCCTTGGGACTTCTGCAGCACTTCTTTGTCGCTCGCGCATCCTCCCAAGAGACTCATGAGGCCCAGACCAATCAGCGAGCCATAGACTCCCCGCTGATGCGATCTCGGATCGAATCCGATCATTGAACGTCCTCAAAGTGCGTGAGCCGCTTGAACTCGGCGAACCGAGCCTGAATCTCTTTGTAATCCAGGATTCGCAATCGGTCAAGACTAAAGGATTCTACGGTAAATGATGCCATGACGCTCCCAAAGATGATGGCCTGCCTCATGGCCTCCGGAGATCGGTTTCCTGTGGCCGTCAGATAGCCCAAAAACCCACCGGCGAAGGTGTCGCCGGCGCCGGTCGGATCGCGCACATCTTCAAGCGGAAAGGCCGGCGCCCCGAAAACCTGCTGTTGATTGAACATCAGTACGCCGTACTCACCACGCTTAACGATAAGGTGCTTGGGCCCCCGTGAGAGCACGAGCTTCGCCACTTTCACCAGATTGGAGTCTTGGCCCAGTGCACGGGCTTCACCGTCGTTGATGATCAGCACATCTACCTGCTCCAAGACTTTCCAAAGCGCGTCGCGCTGGCCGTTAATCCAGAAATTCATGGTATCGCAAGCCACCAGAGCCGGACGCGTGACCTTTTGCAGCACGTCAAGCTGGAGTTCCGGATGGATATTCCCAAGAAACAACACGTCCGGCGCGCGATAGGCCTCAGGAATCTGAGGGCGAAATGTTTCGAACACGTTGAGCTGCGTGTCCAAGGTATGGGCCTCGTTCAGCTGGTGCGTGTATTCCCCTTTCCAGCGGAAGGTGGCTCCAGGACGCCGCTCCAAACCCGTCAAATCGATCCCACGACTTTTGAGAAATGCGATATGCTGTTGGGGGAAATCCTCTCCGACCACGGCGATGAGCGCGACAGACGTGAAAAAGCTGGCCGCCGTTGAGAAGTAGGTGGCCGATCCTCCAAGGATGTCGGTGCCTTCGCCGAACGGAGTTTTTACCGTATCAAGCGCGACCGATCCCACAGCTAACAGTTTTCCCATGACTAGCGGACTCCTTTCTTTGCCGGCAACGCCCGATCGATGAGCACGGAGAGTTTTTTTCGAACAGCGGAAGAAATTCGGTTCGGCGCCGTCAGAATGGCATTGTCCAATGCCCGATGACAGGGACACTCTCTCGGCGCAGCGAAGGACGGCATCACTGCACGCAGTATTTGTTTGGCCAGGGCGACGTTACGATGAAGCGTGCCCAACACTGCCTCCACCGTGACCGCTTCTTCGGTTTCATGCCAGCAATCATAGTCGGTCGCCAGCGCCAAGGTTGCGTAACAGAGCTCGGCCTCACGAGCCAGTTTCGCTTCCGGCATATTGGTCATTCCAATGACATCGACGCCCCATTGCCGATAGAGCCGTGATTCCGCTTTTGTCGAGAACTGCGGACCTTCCATACAGATATAGGTCCCGCCACGATGGATCTTGGCGCCGACTTGTTCCCCCGCCGACAAGAGTGCCTGTCCCAATTCGGCACAAACCGGCTCACCGAATGCCACATGCGCTACGATCCCCTGATCAAAAAACGTCGACGCGCGTCGCTTCGTAAGATCGATGAATTGGTCCGGCACCACAACATCCCCCGGTTGAATCGATTCTTTCATGCTGCCGACCGCGCTGACCGAAATGACATGGGAGACCCCCAGCGACTTGAGTGCGAAAATGTTCGCGCGATAGTTGATCCCGCTCGGATTCAACAAATGCCCTCGCCCATGTCGTGATAGAAATGCGACACGAATGCCTTCCAACGAACCCACGGTGATCGCATCGGAAGGAGCCCCGAAGGGCGTCCGAACTCGGACTGATCGAGTGGCAGTAAGCCCTTCGATGTCATACAGTCCGCTTCCGCCGATCACCCCGACGGTCACTCGCTCACCCTGCTGTTTTTTCTTCATACGAATACAAGTCCTTTTCCTACCAGGCCTGTTGCGAGGCCGGTGGTTTCTGTTGTCCAAGAGTGTGCATGAATTGTTCGATACAGGCGATCACTCGTTCCGCCGTTTTCTCGTGCGGCTCGTTTCCGTCGATCGACAACCACGCAACGCCCGCTTCTCCTCGAAACCAGGTCATCTGCCGTTTCGCAAACCGTCTCGTATCGCGTTTGAACAGACGCACCATCTCGGCATAGTCACACTCGTTCGCCAAATACGCTCCGACCTGGCGATAACCCAGACCTTTCATCGAACCGAGCTCACGACTGTACCCGCGAGCGAGCAATGTCCGGGTCTCTTCTACCATTCCATGAGCCAGCTGCCAATCGATTCGTTCTTCGATCCTTCGATACAATATCTCTTTTGTTCGCTCAAGTCCCACCAGAAGCGCGGAAAACGGAGCCTCATGAAACCCGTGTTCAGCCTGAACCATCGACAGGGGGCGCCCTGATAGTCGATAGACTTCCAACGCCCGTATAACTTTCGACTCATCATTCGGATGCAGCCGTGCTGCTCGTTCAGGATCAACCTGCATCAACTCCGCATAGAGTGTGTCTCGCCCGAACTTGTCGCTCAATTTTCTGAGATCTGCCCTCACCAGCGGATCAGCCTGAGGCGCAGGACATAACCCCCTCACCAAGGTTCGGATATACAATCCCGTTCCACCCACAATGAAGGGCAACCGCCCTGCACCATATAACCGTTCGATCTCCACCATCGCAACCCGCCGGTACCAGCCGGCGTTGAATGTTTCAGCGGGATCGACCACATCAATGAGTCGATGCGGCACGCCGTGACGCTCCTCGACGGTCGGCTTATCTGTCCCGATATCCATTCCGCGATACACTTGCCGGGAATCCGCCGCCAGCACCTCCGTATCAAAATACTTAGCCACCTGTATGGCAACTCGACTCTTGCCGACAGCCGTCGGACCAAGCAGCACGACTAAGGGGCGATGGTGGAGTACCTGATCTGAGTACATGTGAATGGTGCCGAGCCGATGATAGGCCTCACGACCAGGATCAAAGCGCTCGCTCGAAGATCCCCGGCCTTCACCGATCGCATCGGCTACCAACTGGCTCGTCCGAACATTTTCTCCAGGTCTGTCAGGCTGAGTCGGAACGAGGTTCGCCGCCCGTGCGGACAGGTCGTGATCTCCCCTTCGGCGCGCCAGTCCTCAACCAACGTCTTGATCTCTTCCGGTTTCATCGGACGGCCGGCCCGAACCGCGCCATGGCATGCCAACGAAGCCAGGACCGATCGAACTCTTGTCTCCAAGCTGGACGCACGGTCCCACTGCGCGAGATCATCCAACAGGTCTTGTACAAACGTGGTCGGATCGATCGTCCCCAGACCGACCGGAACCGCACGAATCAAGACAGTGGTAGAACCAAACAGTTCAATGTCCATTCCCAGCTGCTCCAGGTCCTGTTGGTAACGCTGAAACAATGTTGTCTGAATCGGCGACAGTTCCACCGGGTCTGGGATCAACAACGGTTGGGCCTGAATACCACAGGCCGTCCACCCGCGATACAGCCGTTCAAACAGGACCCGCTCATGAGCCGTGTGCTGATCAATCACCGTCAAATCGCCTCCGACTTGAGCAACGAGGTAGGTCCTATTGATCTGCCCGAGCGCGGTCACCTCGGCTGAAGGGACTCGAACGTACGGCTCTGCGGCTTCACTCACCAACGGCAATTGTGTATCGGGGGCGGGTCGTAGCCTCGCCGGTTCCGCATCCATTGAATCGGCCTGAGGAACTGTCATCCGGGCGGAGGAAAAACCTGAGCCTCTCCCCACGGACGACTCTTGAAGCAGAGATTTCCCCGGCTCATCCGTCTTTTCGCCGCCCAAGGCTTGGCGAACCGCTCGCCGGACGAGTTGGTGAATCATCTCGTTATCTGAGAATCTCACTTCGCGCTTGGTCGGATGGACATTGACATCAAGACGGTCCGGATCGATGTCCAAAAACAGGACGAACCGAGGTTGACATCCCTTGGCGAGGAATGAGCCATAGCCTTCTCCGACGGCATGCGACACGGCGCCGTTGCGAACGGGCCGACGGTTCACAAATAACTCTTGTGGGTTACGCGAGGCCTTCGCATGGATCGCATCCACAATGTACCCACTGAGATGCGCCCCGGGGATCGAGGCCTGAATTCTGAGGCATTGATCAAGGAACGCACGTCGATAGACCTGGGCCATCCGATCATCGTCCGACGGCACGGACGGGTAATTGAGGATCTCCTGGGCATTGTGCGTCAAGCGGAAATGGATGGACGGCCAGGCCAGCGAGGCCTGCTGGACCACTCGGCTGATATGTGCGAACTCCGTGAGGGTCGACTTCAGAAATTTCTTCCGGGCCGGCTGATTGGAGAACAGTTCGGCAACCTCGATTCGTGTTCCCGTGACCGGAGGAGCATTCACGATAGTTCCGACCGCACCTCCGACAACCTCCAATTCGGTTCCTGCTTCGGCTGAACGCGTCGCCGTCATGAGCCGAATATGCGCCACCGCCGCAATGCTCGGCAACGCTTCCCCTCGAAACCCCATCGTGCGGATAGACCAGAGATCCAGATCGGATCGAAGCTTACTTGTGGCATGCCGCTGAAACGCGCGCGGGGCATCGTCCTGACTCATGCCCTCCCCGTCATCGCTCACCCGGATTAACGCGAGCCCGCCATCCTTCACGTCGATCGTGATGGACCGACTGCCCGCATCAATGCTGTTCTCCAGCAGCTCTTTCACGACCGCTGCCGGGCGCTCGACGACCTCTCCCGCTGCGATGCGACCGATGACCTCTTCCGAAAGAATGCAGATCCGACCACTGCTGTCGGGGCTCAACACGACTCGATGCTCCTCATGAGTGATGAAACAGCGACCAGGCGGGACGTCACGCCACGGCGACGATCATCGGATTTCAGCCAGCTTATTCTTGGCCAACTTGGACTCGTCCGACGAGGGGAACTCTTCAAGGACTCGCTTCAGACTCTTTCTCGACTTGCTGAGATCACCGGTTTCAGCCGTTACTAACCCAAGCTTATAGAGTGCCGCAGGGACTTTTTCGTTCCCCGGATATTCCGTCACGATAGAGTCGAAGACCTGGATGGCTCGGCCGTAGTCTTTCAAATTATAATACGACTCTCCCAGCCAATAGTGGGCGTTGGGAGTCAGGGACGTCCCTGGAAAATCTTTGATGAACCGTTGAAACCCGGCAACCGCAAGGTCGTATTTCCCGTTGAGATAATCATTATAGGCCAAATTGAAGGCGGATGTCGGCGTGATTCCGGACACCATCGCCGTCGGCTCTGGCTGTGTCACCGATTTGACCGTCCGAGATGCACGTGACTCAGTCGAGGCCTCCCCCTTCGCGGATGCCTGGCTGGCAGCCTCTTCCAGCTTGGTCAACCGACTTTCAAGCTTTTGCAAGCGAACCCCCAGATCATCGAAACGCGATTTCCCAGAATCCGTCTCCTTGCTCCGCTCGACGGTATCCATCCGGCGCATCACGGCATCCACGCGCTGATGGTCCTGATCCTGCGTTTTCGAGATCGTCGAGAGCTGACCACGCATGTCGAGAAAATCAGCATGTTTGGCGCAACCGGCGAGCGCGATCATCGACGCCAAGAATCCATACATGACAGAACCGGAGATGAGTATACGGGTATGCATCTGACTACCGCACCTCCTTGAGTTGCGTCAGTTTATCCGACGCTTTTCCTGCCTCGGCGCTCTTCGGATACAGCGTGACCACCTGCTTAAAAGCGGACGAGGCTCGCTTCTTGTCTTTCATCGCCAGATACGCATATCCTTTTTTGAGGATCGCAGCCGGCACCTTTTCGCTGCCGGGGTAGTCGATCTCCACCTTATCGTAGGCATCGATTGCGCGCTGAAAGTCTTTCTTGCCGTAGTACGACTCCCCTAGCCAAAAACGCGCGTTCGGCGCGAGGGTGGAGTTAGGATACTCCTCCAGAAACCCACTGAATCCTTGTCGAGCGCTTTCTAGATCCCCATCTCGGAATACGCCTAACACTCGTTCATAGCGAACCCGATCCGCCGGATCGGCGCTGGCCTGCGATGGTTCGAATTTTGGGGACTCCTGGGGTGGAACGATCGTCGTCGGCCCTCCGGCCGCTTCCACGCCGGTGGACGTCTTTGACGAGTCTCCTCCTTCCGAGGCGGGATCATTCGATCCCGGGGTGGAAGGTTGCGTCGGTTTGTGGAGCGGTTGCGAAGAGGCATGCTTGTTTGAGGCTTGTTCAACGTTTTTTGACAAGGCCTCAATTCGATTATCCTGTTCGTCGAGACGAGCCGTGACTCTCTTGCCGACGGCTTCCAGCGCCTTTGTGATGGACACGACGCTTCGATTCACATCCTCCGCATGCGTCACCGTCGTTTTCGAATCGGCCTCGATTTTCGATGTGAGATGTTTCGCGGCTTGCTCTTGCTCACCCATTCGATCGTTCAGGCCGGTCATGGCCTCCCGAAACCCCGTCAGCGCCTGATTGAATTGAGCAAACTTTTGAGAGAGCTGCTCGATTTTACTCTGATGCTCCGTCAATTCCTTTTGATGCCCATCCAGCTTGACATCGACACGCTTGGTCAATCCCTCATTCGTGCGTTGGACGACATCAATGACTTCTTTCTTCAACGCCTCCATCGTCTTGGACAACTCATCAAGCCGTGTCGACACCTTCGCATCCTGCGTTTCGAAGCTCTTCTGCATCCACAGATAGCGGGTGCTGCTGTCGGTTTCCAGTCTGGCGGCCAACTGTTCCAGTCTTTTTGTCTGTTGCTCTAACTGAACCGACCGATGCTTAATATCTTCCTGTTTACTCTGAAGTTCTCGTGCCAGATTCAGTGCCTTTTCCAGCTCTCCTCTCAACTGCGGCAGCTCTTGTTCACGCAAGGTCGACATTTCTTGATTTTGCCGAGCTCTGGTCTGAGAGAGCTGCTGCTGCAGATCTTTTTCGGCTTTTTTCAAGTCGGACTGCTGTGCGACACACCCAGGTAGGAGGAGACCGCCCACAGCGATCCCGAGGAGCACTCGTTGCCTGCCCCGTAGTTGAGATGTCATCTCTTGAGCTCCAAACGACCGCCTGTTGTCAGGCCTATGCGGTAAACGACGATGTTGTCGGTGCGCTACTTTCCGGTCGTGACCACGAGATGCCCACGACGATTTTGCGAGTAACACGATTCGGAATGTTCGGTGCAGAAGGGTCGCTCTTTGCCGTAAGACACGACCGATAAATGCGCGGGGGTTACGCCCAGTTCGACGAGATAATTCCGAACCGCCTTCGCACGCTTCTCACCCAGCACCAAATTATACGCCGACGTGCCTCGCTCATCACAATGGCCTTCGACTTTCAGCTGGGTCGCTGGGTTGGATCGTGCCCATTCCGCATCGCCGTGCAGCGCCTGCCGCCCTTCATCGGTGATTGAAAAACTATCGTAGGCAAAAAAGACGTCCCGCAATCCGGCTGTCGCCGACGCGATCTGCTCGGCACGAATTTCAGCCAACTGGCGGGCTGCCGAACCGGCATCTGCCTTTGCGGTCATCACGTTGCTATGACCGGCACCGCTCGAAGCGCCTGCATTGCCTCCGGCTCCACCCAGTCGTTCTTCCGAAGGATTGCGATCCAACCCTCGCAAGCCATTCGACCCATCGCGTCCAGAGAACGACGTATCGGGGAAACTCGAGCTGACCCCTTCCTTAGCTGCGCCTCCCTTTCCTCTGGCCATCTCTTCTTGAAAAGCTTGGGCATCTCCTCCGGATCGGACAGCAGCCTTCTTCGAGCACGCTGGAATTCCCAGTACGACAAGACCAAGAATCAACGGCAAGTAGCTAGCTGATAACTTTTTCATTGGATTCCTTCCCTCCTGTGAGATGTCCTCCCTTTTTCTTACAGCGAAGGACGACGGCCGTCAATGCCTTCCTGGATATTTACGAGGCCGGGGACCAGGACGGCGCGCTATTGTGCGTGCCGGTAAACGTAATGCGCTCGAGATCTTTCCCGTCCACATTGATCATGTAGATCTGGCTCTTGCCCTCCACCGTCGAGCTGAAGACAAGATGCCGTCCATCAGGAGACCAAGACGGAGAATCATCCACTCCCAATCCTGTCGTCAATTGTAGATGCTTCTGCCCGTCGGGAGTAATGACGCATAGTTTGTACTCTTTCTTGGGAGTCCGACACACGTAGGCGATCCAATTGCCGCGAGGAGACCAGACCGGAGCCGCATTGTAATCTCCGTCAAACGTCAATCGACGCACGTTGGATCCATCCGCACTCATCAGGAAAATTTGCGGTCCACCGCTTCGATCAGACGTAAAGGCGAGCTCACGACCTGACGGAGACCATGACGGTGACAAGTCCCCGGATGCATGCGTGGTCAGTCGTTGCGTGGCTTTCGTGCGAGTGTCCAAACGGTATAATTCCGCGTTTCCTTCATGGCTCGATGAGTAGGCCAGTGAATTCCCATCGGGAGAGAGAACCGGAGTGATGTTCAATCCCCCTTGCGAGACAAGCGTCCACCGCTTCCCTGTAGCCAACTCAATCATATCAATATCCTGCGTGTTCCGATTGCGGTACGTCGTGAAGACTAAAAATCGGCGATCCGGCGACCAACGAGGCATGAGATTCAGAAACCCGTCGGCCGTCAGCTGACGAGGATCGTATCCGTCATAATCCATCACGAACAACTCGCGAGCCGTCCCCAGCTCCGAGACATAGGCGATCTTTGTCCGTGCAATGCCCGGTTCTCCCGTATAGCGAAAGACTAACTCATCCGCAAACCGATGGGCCATCAGACGGGCGACCGAGGTCGAACCGACATATCGTTTTCCACCCACGACTTCATGACTGCCGGTATCATACACGTACCCGTCCATGCTGAGATCCGTGTCCTTGCTCCCGCTATTGATCCCCGCTTTCCCCCACGCAATGACCGACACCCCCTTCTCGGCGGCCTGTTTGAAAGAAGGATCAGGCTCTGCACCCAAATGACCGACCTTAATGCCGAGGCTCGGCAAATCGACCAAGGCAAAGACCTGTGAGCGCCGCAGGTCAGCCTTCAGGACTTCTTCAATGCGCGTACCAGGTTTCACGCGTCCCTCGGGCGTTTCCGACCCGCCTAGATTTTCAATCCCGGCGATCCCTAGCGGGATCTTCTGAAAATCCGGTCTGGCGGCTTCAAGGAACACGTCGGCGGCACCGGATTCGATGATCCACACAACGCCGATTGACACACAGAGGCTGATGAATACGGCAACTCGAAACATCATTGGTTTACCCTTGCGGCTCTCCGACGGTAAAAGTGAAATGCGCGTCAAAATATGAATCTGTGACATCAGCTGGAAACACGGGCAATGGATGCGCGCTGAGCACAGCTCGTTTTCCGGCTAAATCATAATACTCGTTTCCTGACGATTGCTCGATCGTTACCCCGGTGACCGATCCGTTTTTATGCAGTCTGAACTGGACGACCACGATGTAGGCGTGGCTGGTCAGGTCCAGCGGCGGAGCATTCCACGCATTGCTGATTCGCTGCCGCACAAGCGCCAGATACGCATTGGATCCCGGTGCCATTCCCGGAACCTTGATCGTGGTGTCGACCGCCTTGACGCTCTGTGCCTTCGCTTCAACTTGAGGAGCTGGTTTTGACGGCACCTCTGCCGGGGGTACAGCTTTGGGCACCTCAAGCTTTTTGATTTTTTTTAATTCCTCGTCCAACTCTTTCGCCGTGTCTTCCGTCAAGGACGGCTGAGCCGTGGCAATCAGTTTTTTTTGTGTCGCATCCTTGGCTTCCATGCCCATCGGGACATCCGGCAACTTGATCACCGGTGATTTCCTCGGCTTGTCCTCAGGGCTGATGTCGCCGCGCACAGGGGCATCCGGCGGCAACTCAATATCCTTCATGATATCACGCATGAGATCGTTCGAGGGCTTTGCCGGAACGACCGGGGGAGGAACAGGCGGAAGAGGAGCCGGCACCGATTTCACAGGAGACGTGGATTGTGCCTGTTCGATGGGCTTGGGCTGTTGAACAGGCTTTGGTGGCTCAATGACCTTAGCTTGCTGGACGGGCTTGCTCTGCACCACCGGCTTGGGTGGCTCGACCGCTTGTTTAATCGGCTGACTTTTCGGGGGCTCAACAGTCTTCTCTTGAAGCGTCGGCAGGCTCGCGAGGGAAATCTCGATGGACGCCAGGGGGCGTTCGCCATGTCGTGGCAACCGAATCCAGCCTACCGCCGCCAGGATACCAACATGGAGCACCAACGAAACGACGACGGCAACGCCTAAGCGACGAGTCAGTGTCGCCTGCCATCCATCATCGGAAACCATGCCGACTGATGCCCAAGCCTGCACCGTAGACCTTACTCTTACTGGTTGTGTCGGAGCGGCGCACCTTCGCTGACACGTTCTGGTCCGGTAGGGTCTGTCACCATGCCGAGCTTCTCGATCCCGGCTTTTTTGACTCCATCCATGACCTGCACCACGATGCCATAGGGCACATCGCGGTCTGCGCGTAAATACAATGACACATCGGCATGCTCGGCTTTCATCACACGCAACTTTCGCTCCAGCTGATCAACACTCACTTGATCTTTATCGAGATACAGACGTTGATCCTTTTCAATCGTCAGCACGGCTCGGATCTCCGGCTTAATCGTGTTCGACGCCGAAGTCGGCAAGCTGATATCCATGCCTCGATAGAGCATCGGTGCCGTGACCATAAAGATCACCAGCAGCACCAGCACCACATCCACCAGCGGGATGACGTTGATCTCCGCTAAAAAACGACTTCGCCTTGGCTCAAAGATCATCCCTTCGCTCCAACGGAAACTTGAGCGATCGGTTTCGTTTGGGCTGGAACCAGAGCCAAAAGCTCCACCACGACTGAATCCATGTGCATCGCCGCGCGCCTGATCCGCACGAGAAAATAATTGTAGGCGACGACGGCGGGAATCGCAGCGAACAACCCGGCGGCCGTCGCGATCAAGGCTTCGGAGACACCGGGAGCAACCGCTGCAATACTGGCGGTACCCTGCGCCCCGATTTCCCGGAATGAGTCGATGATACCCATCACGGTCCCTAAGAGTCCTACAAACGGGCTGATATTCCCCGTCGTCGCAAGGAACGGAAGAAACGATTCCAACTTCGCGATTTGACCTTGAGCAAGATGGGCTGCCGTCCGTTCCATCACCTGGCGATCATAGGCGACGGAACCACTCTCGTTCACTTCGGTAGGAATGTGCCCGATCCGTTGGATCACGGTATGAAAAATCTTCGCGCAAGGGCTCCCAACCGTCTGTTGCGCATGCCGAGTAACTTCTTCCACATCTCGTGCTCGAAGCAACACACCCATGAAGTGACGATCTTTTGCGTCGACGGTGCGAAACGAGGCCAATTTGTAGAAGATAATGGCCCATGAAGCGACCGAGAAGCAGACGAGAAGCAGGAGCACCACCTTGGATACGATCCCGAGCGATAGAATGACTCCCAATGGGCCGGTTTGAAACATACGAGTTTCTACTCTCCCTCCTCAGCACTCATGGCTTCTTGACAAAGTGGAGTGTACCAAACCCTGAAGAAAATGGCGGGGCCGACGGGATTTGAACCCGCGACCTCCAGATTGACAATCTG
>CABVRR010000020.1:13632-46310 GCA_902500705.1 uncultured Nitrospira sp. | reverse complement strand
CAAAATCCGGTTCTCGCAAGAGAGTGGGAGTTCGACCCTCCCTCTGGGCACCATCGAGATCAAAAACTGGATCGATACAGACATTGAGTGCAATCACGCTCAATATGTTCAGGCAAGAGCTAGAAGCTTGAAGGAGCTGTGTCAAATCACTGAACTGTCTGCGCTCAAGATGAAGTACCCTCTTGACAGCGCCATACTATTAGCCTAGGTTCGTGCCATATTTCATCATGTTATATCCACTGACCGTCACCTACGGCAGTCATACTAAAGTAATGAGGATTCACAGGCTTTTTGTCACAGAGTGTGAGCAGTTCATTTATCTCTCGTAAGGAGGCAGCACATGCGTAACGTGATGGTACTGGGAGCCGCAATGCTTTGTCTCGGCTCTATGAATGTTGCAGTGGCCCAAGAGCGACTACAGCAGTCATCCGGTGGATCGGCCATGGGCGTGGGAACAGGAGTCGGCGATGTGTCCGGGAATGCGAATCGAGTCCAGACCTATGACCGCACCGCATTTCTTGAACGGCTGTCGCTTCCAGAGACGATTTATGGCCGTGTCTTAGCAATCGATTTTCCAGCAGGAAAGATGTTGCTCGAGACGGGTGGAAGCTCCCATGACGAAGGTCGTGCAGGTCAGGGAGCAATGAGTTCACTCAATGTCTACTTTGACGAACGAACCAGTCTCGATCAGCTGAAGATGTTAAACAGCGGCGATGATATTTCCCTTCAAGTCATTGAAGTCGTCACGCCGAATCAAGAGTATGGGGTTGGTCGAAAAGTCGTTCGAGAAGTCTATCTTCTGCGCGGCAATGAACGACTCGCCGGGTTTGGTGGGTTGGGTCAGCGTCCAAATCCATCGACCGAGCGCGCGATCGAAACCAGCAGCGGTAGCCTGACTGGTGGGATCGCCGGGTCTGTCTTCCCAGGCAAGATCACTGGGACCGTGGATACCACCATCGGTGAATTCACGGGGGCAGCGCCCTGTTGGAATTGTGAGCCGCAGCCAGGGTGGGGCTATCAGACCCAAAACAAGTCTGATTACGGAACGGATGCGGCGAAGCCAAACCTTGTGAAAGGGATGCAGTAGTAGAAACCGACGACCTCGCCTTAGACGAACAAGGGGCGGCAAACGCCGCCCCTTGTTTATACAGACTGCGGTACCGCTGATCGAACAGCCGTTTTCCTTCCTATTGGGTAGTCTAACGACTTACGTGTAGTTCTGTGTGATGCTATGGATATGATGAACGACCAGCAAAGGTTGTCGGAAGCGCCGGTGTCAGAACTTGATCTTCGCGGAGTGATTTGCCCGTACAACTTCGTGAAGACCAAGCTCAAGCTGGAAACCCTGAAGCAAGGACAGGTACTGGCAGTGCTGCTTGACGATGGCGATCCCATCCGCAATGTCCCTCGGAGCGTTGAAAACGAAGGCCATACGGTCTTGTCACAAGAACGAGTCGACCAGGCCTATCGGGTTTTGATCCGTCGAGAGGAGAGTGACTGAGTGCGCCGCGCACCGCGTACATCCGATGTCATGCGGCCTTTCCCTGAAAGAACGAGTGTCACTTCCTGTCTCTGACCGGGACGAAGCCTCTCGCGTACCTCACAAACCGCCCCGCGAATAATGTGCTCAGTCGGTTTCGTCAAGTCGTAGGCAACAACCACCGGGCATCGAGGCGAGAGGTCCTCAAGGATCTTTAATACACGCGCGATTCCTGTCGCAGTGCTGAAGGCCACGGTTGGGCCGTCTTGCCCCAGGGAATCGGTCAGACGTCGGGCAATCTGTAAGGAGGCGTTCGGCAGATGCCCGACGAAATAGAAGGACTCGCAAGGGTATCCCGCAATGGTCAGGGCTGCAATCACCGCAGAAGGACCAGGCACAGGAATCACAGGGATGCCATGCGCATGCGCCGCGGCGACAAGATAATGGCCAGGATCGGCCACGAGGGGCGATCCACAATCAGTGACGAGCGCGACATCGAGGCCCCGCTGTAAACGGTGCACCAGTACTGCCACTTTTTCATCAATATTTCTGGGGCCGTAGCTTGTCACCGTTGCCTGAATGCCGTGATGTAACAGAAGTTGTTGGGTCATGGTCGGATCTTCAGATGCGATCAGGCCTACTTCACTAAGGATTCGAACGGCACGTATGGTCATATCATCAGGATGTCCGATAGAGACGGCCACCATATAGAGGGTTCCTGTCCGATTGGGCGAACTGGTGGAAGCCCTTGACGCGGCTGCGTTTTGTTGACTCTGTTTGGTCGGCATCGATATAATTTCCTGTTTATCTCACTGGCAGTCGACCGTGGTGCCCCACAAGGGAATTTCTGATGGTAGCCGCCTGTTTCATGATCACCTTGGTTTTGTATACCGTAGCTACGGTATCGTTTCTTTCATATTCGTTGCGACGGTCAGAAGCCTTGTCGCAGGTGTCGTTGGGGCTGACCGCCGTGGGGTTTGCTGCGCATACGTTCGTCCTCGGAGCACGAATGTTTGCGGCCTCATCGTCGGCGCCGCCGAGTTTCCCCGAAGCGCTCTCCTTTTTTGCGTGGATGATCATTCTCGTCCTGCTGGTCGTTGAGTTCCGCCATCAGATCCATGTGCTCGGGTCCTTCATGGTGCCTTTGGCCGTGGTGTCCTTGGTCTTGGCCGCAGCCCTGCCTGAAACGGAACCCACCCTTCAGCCTGTGCTCAAGACCCTGTGGTTTCATGTCACGCTGAGCATGTTGGGCGCTGTGGGATTTACCGTTGCGTTCGTCGCCGGTGTGATGTACCTGATTCAGGATCGACTCCTCAAGTCGAAACAGTTTAACGTGCTCTACAGCAAGCTCCCTGCGCTGGATTTTCTTGACCATCTCAACCAACAATCCATCGTGTTGGGGTTTCCGTTGCTCACACTGGGAATCGTGACGGGAGCCATCTCAGCCCAAATTGCGCGAGGATCGTATGTCAGTTGGAATCCCGAGCAAACCTGGGCGCTCGTCACCTGGCTGTTCTATTTCATCGTTCTGCTCGGAAGACTGACCGTCGGGTGGCGTGCTAAACGCGCGGCCTATCTCACGGTCATCGGATTTGCCTGTGTCGTGCTCACGTTAGTCGGCGTTGTCCTCAAGGGACATGGTGTGTTGTCGTAACATGTGGCTGGTTGTCCCATGCATTTGATCGTTGTCGGGTTGAGTCACAAGACGGCTCCGGTGGAGATCCGGGAGCGGTTGGCGGTTCCAGAAAGCCGTCTTGGCGAGGCACTGACTCGCCTCTGTTCGTATCCCGGTGTCAAGGAAGGCGTCCTGCTCTCGACCTGTAATCGAGTCGAAGTCTACTCGGTGGTCGATGACATTGAAGCCGGGTACGGACGGATCCAAGAGTTTCTTGCTGATGCACATCTGTCGCTGTCATCAGAACAGCTGACCCCGCACCTTTATTGGCATACCGGAGATCGAGCAATCGGACACTTGTTTAGAGTCGCCGCGAGTCTCGACTCGATGATCATCGGGGAATCTCAAATCCTGGGACAACTGAAGGGTGCGTTCGAGGTGGCGCTGGCCCATAAGACGACCGGTGTGATCATGAATAAGGTCGTCAAAAAGGCGATCTCGGTGGCCAAGCGGGTGCGGACTGAAACGAAAATTTCAGAAATGGCGGTATCGGTCAGCTATGCCGCGGTGGAGCTGGCCAAAAAAATCTTTTCAAACTTGCATGAGAAGACGGTGCTGTTGGTCGGTGCCGGTGAAATGGCGAAGCTGGCCGCGCGTCATTTGATCGCTCACGGTGTGGGACATGTGCGTATTACGACGCGGACGCCGCAACACGCGGTTGAGCTGGCTGCGAAGTTCGGCGGAACGGCGGTGCCATTCGACCAATTCAAGGATGACATGGCTTCCGCAGATATCGTCCTGGTTTCTACGGGTGCGGCCCATTACCTGGTGGGTGCGGAGGATGTGCATCGTGCGGTCAGGGAGCGCATGAATCGTCCGATGTTCTTGATCGATATTTCGGTTCCACGCAACATTGATCCGGCGGTTCGGCATGTCGATAATGCATTTCTCTTCGACATCGACGATCTGAAGCATCGAGTCGAACAGAACCGTGCTGAGCGTGTGCAGGAGGCGGAGAAAGCCGAGAAGATGGTGCTGGAAGAAGTGACCACCATGCTCGACTGGATGAAGTCCTTGGAAGTCACGCCGACGATCGTCGCGCTCAGAACCCACGTCGACGACCTGAAGCGGGCGGAGGTCAACAAAGTCCTCGCGCGCTTGCCGCATCTCTCTTCGCAAGATCGGGAATTGGTTGAAGGCCTCGCTTCCTCGATCGTCAACAAATTGATCCATCGTACGATGGTCACGCTCAAGACGGAAGTCAACTCGTCGAGCGGCCCCGCGTTCGTCGAAGCGGCGCGCCGTTTTTTTGCGCTGGATCAGCAACCTGCGCCCACGCAATCGATCAAAACCTGCACGGAGCCTCCTCGGTATCAGGCCAAGGGCTCGGCGGAGTCGGGTGTTGAGGATGCGGATCCTGAAACG
Source organism: uncultured Nitrospira sp. (assembly GCA_902500705.1). Lineage (GTDB taxonomy): Bacteria > Nitrospirota > Nitrospiria > Nitrospirales > Nitrospiraceae > Nitrospira_D. The sequence goes on along the minus strand of CABVRR010000020.1, from coordinate 41,790 downwards.
TCAACCCATAAACAAGCCCGCTGATCGGCGGGTAACGAAAAGAGTTTCACTGTGTCGATACAGGACGGCCAACGCGCAACCTTAGTGCTTGGGACGAGAGGGAGTAAATTGGCGCTCTGTCAAAGCGAATGGTTTCAGTCCAAGGTAGAGGAAGCGGCCCCGGAGGTGCGGGTCGTCCTCAAAAAGATTCAAACGTCTGGCGACAAGATTGTCGATGTGCCGTTGGCAAAAATCGGAGGGAAAGGCCTGTTCGTCAAGGAAATTGAAGATGCGTTACTCGCCGGCGAGATTGATTTCGCGGTGCACAGCATGAAAGATGTGCCGGCGGAATTACCCGACGGGCTTGAGATTCTCTGTGTGCCTCCGCGTGAAGACGCCCGCGATGCTCTCATCAGTCGTGCAGGGCACGTGTTTCAGGATCTTCCACTCGGCGCCACCATCGGGACGGCAAGCCTTCGACGCCAAGCTCAACTGTTACAGGTGAGACCGGATCTGAAAATCGCAATGCTGCGCGGCAACCTGGATACGCGACTAAGAAAGCTCAAGGAAGGGCAGTTTGATGCCATCGTCTTAGCTGCCGCCGGCCTGCATCGATTAGGATGGTCTGAGACCATCACGGAATATCTTCCTCCCATCCTCAGTCTGCCCGCGATCGGGCAGGGAGCGTTGGGTATTGAAGGGCGAACGACTGATGTGTTTGTGCGCTCGATCTTGATGCGACTTACTCATGAGGCAACCCATACGACGGTGACTGCAGAGCGGGCCTTCTTGCGCCGCTTGGAGGGGGGCTGTCAGGTGCCCATTGCGGCCTATGCTACGTTGTCGGGTGAGCAGTTGGTCGTAGATGGTCTGGTTGCCAGTGTCGATGGGAAGACTGTCCTTCGTGATCAGATTCAGGGGACGCATCAGCAAGCTCACGCGCTCGGTGTTCAACTGGCTGAGCGATTGCTGATTCGGGGCGGAGATAAAATTCTCCAGGAGATTTACGGAGCCGCGTGAACATGGTAGGACGAAACAAGGGGAAGGTCTACCTCGTCGGAGCCGGTCCTGGAGATCCTGGGCTCTTGACGCTCCGTGGAAAGGAATGCCTGGAGCAGGCCGATGTCGTGCTGTACGATTATCTCGCGAATCCTGCCCTCCTGGTTCATGCCCGCGATCACGCCGAACGATTGTACATTGGACGACGCGGCACGAGAAAATATCCTGAGCAAGAAGCCATCAATCGGGTGCTGATTGAGCGGGCGCAGGCGGGGAATGTCGTTGTGCGGTTGAAGGGAGGCGATCCGTTTGTCTTCGGGCGTGGAGGGGAAGAAGCGGAAGCGCTGGCTTCAGCCGGGATAGAATTTGAAGTCGTTCCCGGAGTGACCGCGGCTGTTGCCGCTCCTGCATATGCCGGTATTCCCGTGACGCATCGTACCTTAGCCTCGACGCTGACGATCGTAACCGGGCATGAAGATCCGGACAAGCCTGCAACCTTACTGGAATGGCCACGGCTCGCCACCAGTCATGGTACGTTAGTGTTTCTGATGGGCATGAAGCAACTTTCGTCGATTGTCCATAACTTGGTGGCCGAGGGGCGTGCCGACTCAACACCTGTTGCGATCATTCGCTGGGGGACTAGAGTGTCGCAACAGACGGTTGTCGGCACACTCGCTGATATCGTGGAGAAAGCTGCCGCTGCGAAATTGGAACCACCGACGGTCATCGTTGTGGGCGATGTCGTGCGACTGCGGCCGCAACTCAGTTGGTTTGAGCAGAAGCCGCTCTTTGGAAAACGAGTCCTGATGACTCGGGCAAAAGAACAGGCCGGTGAAATGGCCGTTCGGTTGCTCAGTGTCGGAGCGGAGGCGATCGAGGCGCCGACCATTGCCATTTTGCCGCCGGTCGATTGGAATCCGGTCGATCGTGCGATTGCGGAGATCGGCACCTATGCGTGGATTATTTTTACCAGTGTGAACGGTGTCGACCGATTTATGACTCGGCTGTTCGCACAGGGGTTCGACTCACGGTGTTTGGCCGGGCGGCGGCTCTGTTGCATCGGGCCTCGTACGGCTATGGAGCTGGAAAAGTTCGGCGTACGAGCAGATGTCGTTCCGGCGGACTATCAAGCTGAAGGTGTGTTGGAAACACTGAAACAGCAAGATCTGGGTAATCTGCGCATTCTGATCCCTCGGGCTGAGGTTGCGCGAGAGATCTTACCGGAAGAGTTACGTGCGCAGGGTGCGCACGTCGATGTTGTGCCGGTGTATCGAACGCGTGCTCCACAGCATGAGGTGGCGGAGTGGCGTCACCGACTGCTGGATCACCGGATCGATGTCGTCACGTTTACCAGCTCATCCACGGTTCATAATTTTGTTGCGATGGCCGGTGGTGCGGAGGCCGTGCACCCGCTCGTGCAATCGGTTGCGATTGCCTGTATCGGGCCGATCACGGCCAAGACGGTCGATGAATATGGTTTGACGGTCTCGATCATGCCAAGGGAGAATACGATTCCCGCATTGGTGGATGCGATCGTTCACCACTATGAAAAACAAGAGCGTGTTGTCGCCGAGGCGTGATACAAGCGATATGCCGGTAGAGGTTGTGCCTGTACGACACATTTACGGAGGGAGGATAGCGATATGGTGCCAGTCAAATCATTCATGATTCCACGAGAGAAATTTGTTACGGTGGCTCGCGATACCGATGCGAGGACTGCTGCGCGAGTCATGCGCGACCACGGAATCGGCAGTCTGTTCATCACGAATGATCGTGAGATCATCGGGATCTTGACGGATACCGATATGATGCGCCGGGTCGTTGCGGCCGGTGCGGATGCGACCAAGACGACGGTTGAGCAAATCATGTCGGCTCCGATCGTCACGATCGAAGAAACCAAGACGTTGCTGGATGCTAACGATTTGATGGCACAGTCTCATCTTCGTCACCTTGGTGTCACACATGAAGGTCAGTTGGTCGGCGTCATCTCCGTTCGAGACTTAGTCGTGTTTTTGACGAATCTTCCCAGAAAGTAGAGACCGACGTATGGCTTTTCCTGTTCAACGCCTTCGACGACTACGCCGGCACGAATCGCTACGGCGGATGGTGCGCGAAACGACGTTGTCGCCGTCCGATTTCATCTACCCGTTGTTTGTCGTCGAAGGACAGAATCGCCGAGAAGAGATTGCATCCATGCCGGGCCAGTTTCGGTTGTCAGTCGATGTCTTGGTCAAAGAAGCGGAAGAGGTGCTGGCCGTCGGCATCCCGGCCATCATTCTCTTCGGGATTCCGGCGCACAAAGACGAGCGTGGCAGTTCCGGGTGGGACCCGAACGGAATCGTGCAGCGAGCGGTCAGAGCCGTCAAACAGCAGGTGCCGGGATTGATGGTTATCACCGATGTGTGTATCGATGAGTACACGAATCATGGGCATTGCGGGATCGTCAGAGATGGAAACATCCTGAACGATGAGACGCTCGAATGCCTCACGATCATGGCTCGAACGCATGCCGAAGCCGGAGCCGATATGGTGGCCCCGTCCGATATGATGGATGGCCGTGTCGCCGCGATCCGGAGAGAGCTGGATCGCTCCGGATTCCCTGAGCTTCCGATCATGGCGTACGCCGCAAAATTCTCCTCGTGTTTCTATGCCCCTTTTCGTGATGCCGCGTTCTCCAGCCCGCAGTTCGGCGATCGACAGTCCTACCAGATGGATCCGGCTAACGCACGCGAAGCGCTTCGCGAGATCGAGCTCGATATCAAAGAGGGAGCCGATATTGTGATGGTCAAGCCGGCGCTACCGTATTTGGACATCATTGCGACGGCCCGTGCGAGGATGCGTCTTCCCCTGGCGGCCTATCAAGTCAGCGGCGAGTACAGCATGATTAAGGCGGCCGCGAAGGCGGGATGGCTTGACGAATCACGCGCTATGATGGAATCGCTGTTGGCGATCAAACGGGCAGGAGCCGATCTGATCCTGTCCTACTTCGCAAAAGACGCCGTCAAGCTGTTGTAGTAATCCACGATGAACGTGACCCGTGGATATTCGGGCGAGATCGTACGGCCGTATCCGGTGGGAACCATCGGAAATTTTGACGGGCATCATCTCGGCCACCATGCGCTCTTAACACAGGTGGTTGAGAGGGCACGCCGTTTCCATGGAACGGCTCTCGCCCTGACGTTTGATCCTCATCCGGTGAAGATCCTCGCGCCGCATCTTGATCTCCGGTTTTTGACGAGCGGAGAGGAAAAACAAGCGCGTTTCAAACAGGCCGGCATCGATGAAGTGGTGTCCCTGGAATTTACACCGGCCTTTGCCGCACTCTCTCCGGAAATGTTCGCCGAGCAGGTTCTTTCACAGGGACTCGGGCTGAAGGAAGTATTTGTCGGGCAACATTTTGTTTTTGGACACAAGCGAGCGGGACAGATCGGCGATTTAATCGCGCTCGGCGCACGGTTGGGTTTCATGGTCCATCCGATGACTCCCGTGATGATCGATGGGGGCGTGGTAAGTTCGACGAGAATTAGGCAACTTATCGTCGCCGGCCAAGTTGAGCAAGCGGCGGTCTTGCTTGGTCGATACTACGCCTTAAGCGGAGCCGTCTCTTCAGGCGATGGAAGGGGGCGAACGCTCGGATATCCTACCGCGAACCTGCGGCTCCCTTTGGATCGTGTGGCTCCTGCCGACGGAATTTATGCCGCTATTACGATCGTGGATCAGGACCGGCATGATTCGGTTGCGTATATCGGCACACGACCGACCTTTGATGGCAGTGAGCGAGGGTTGGAAGTCTCCATTCTGGACGGGAGCCATGATTTATATGGACGAACGCTCACGGTTGAGTTCATCAGCCGGATTCGGGGTGACGTGCGATTTGATGGCGCGGAGGCCTTGAGTCGACAAATGGAGACCGATGTGAGTTCTGTGAGGGGCGTGTTAGGTCGATATCATGAAACCACCAGAGGGCGATGAGTCCTTGTCCCCGGCAGTACATCCGGCCATCCATACAGCGACTTGGCCCCCGTTGGTGCATCGGGTTGTGCGGACCGTTCGATCCAGACACCTCTTGCAACGCGGGCAGCATATCCTGATTGCCATTTCAGGCGGTCCTGATTCCGTCGCACTGTTATCAATCCTCCATCATCTCCGGTCCAGTTGGGCGCTGACCCTCACAGCCGTTCACTGCAACTATGGACTGCGAGGGGGTGAGTCTGAAGGGGATCAAGCCTTCGTGGAAGCTTTTTGCCATGGACTCGGCGTTCCACTTCACGTACGACGAGTCGGGCTTCACAGCCCTGGGCGTACGACGTCGCTGCAGGCGGAGGCCCGCGACCTCCGGTATCGAGTGATGCAGGAGATTGCAGAGGAGTGTGGAGCGGATCGTATTGCCGTCGGACATACGGCAGATGATCAGGCAGAGACGGTCTTGCTCTGGATGCTTCGTGGTGCGGGACTAACCGGTCTGTCCGGCATGCCGGCGTTCCGCAATCAGAAAATTATTCGGCCCCTGTACGATACAAAGCGGCAAGGCGTCTTGAGGTATCTTCGCGCGACCGGACTGTCGTTCCGAGAGGACTCCAGCAATCTCCAGCCGAAGTATTTACGGAACCGCGTGCGGAGAGAGGTGCTTCCGATTCTGAATCAACTGGTTCCTTCCAGCGTCGAGGCGCTCTGCAAGCTGGCGGATCTCTGCCGAGAGGACGATCAGTACCTTGATCAGCAGGTTGATGCGTTGTCTTCTTTTGCGGTGAAACGAGGGACTGCCGGAGACTGGGAGATTGATTTCGATGTTCTTCTGGAGCTTCCTCAGGCTCTTCAACGACGCTGCGTCCGAAATCTCTTTCGGCAGGATGATCATCAACGGCGCTCACCTGGTATTCAAACAGTTGACCGCATCCTCCGTCTGGCCTCGACGGGGAGATCTGGTTCGAGTCTCGATGTAAAAAGAGGGCGCGTTCTCGTCGCTGGTCACCATCTACGGTTTATCCCGCTTTCCGCTCCCGCAACTTCTCCTGTCGGACAACCACACAGCACATGTCAGGCGGTTTTATCTGTACCGGGGGAACTCACATGGCCTGGAACGGGACAGCGACTTCAGGTACAACGAGAGGCACGAGATCAGATATGTGCTATTGTTGGAAAAGATCGGATTCTGGTGGATGCCGATTTGGTGTCTCAGCCGTTACTGGTACGGAATTGGTTGCCAGGAGACCGCTTCCATCCCTCCGGCATGGGAGGCCATTCAAAGAAGCTGCAGGACTTTTTCATGGACTTAAAAATACCGATTGCGGTCCGATCCCGCATCCCGTTAGTTGTGGCTCCAGAGGGAATTCTATGGGTCGTCGGATATCGACAGGATGACCGTTGGGTGCCCACTATCTCAACGGAACGCTGTTTACTTTTCACCTCTGAGAGCGTGTCGTGAAGGGAAAGGACGGAGAGTGATGGAACGTCTGTTTGGGCGCCCGATCGTCACCCAGGAGCAAATGCGGAGCCGTATCCGAGAACTGGGCAGGCAGATCAGTGCCGACTATGCCGGCAAAGACTTGGTGCTTGTCGGAGTCTTGAAAGGAGCCTATGCGTTCTTTGCCGATCTGGCGCGCGCGATCCGAATTCCGGTGCGAGTTGATTTCATTATTGTGACGAGTTACGGAGCGCAAACGAAGACCTCCGGGAAGGTGAAACTCGTGACCGAGCTGACGGAAAAAATCAAGAATAGAGATGTGCTTCTGGTTGAGGACATCGTCGATTCCGGATTGACGGTTCAATATCTCACCAAAGCGTTGGCGAAACAGAAACCAAGAAGCATCAAGGTCTGTACATTGTTGAGTAAACCGGAGCGTCGCGTTGTGGATGTGCCGTTGCAGTATGTCGGGTTCAGAATTCCAAACCAGTATGTCGTCGGGTACGGACTTGATCACCAACAGAAGTACAGAAATCTTCCGTACCTTGCGGTGCTCGATCAAGTGAGTCAGCAAGATAAGTAGAGTTTTCCAACGAGCTGTTGTCAATTTACGCGAGGCTATGTTAACATCACCACGATCAATGGATGCCTTGCCTCCAACGTTGTCACGAAGGAGAACTGGATGAATTCCCGGGTCAAGAACTTGCTTTTCTGGGTTGTGGTCGGCTTGTTCATGATTCTCCTGTTCAATCTGTTCAGTGTGCCGACGCACGCGCCTGAAGAGGAAGTGATATTCAGCGATTTTATGTCAAAGCTCGATAAGGGTGACTTTGAAAAGGTCATCATTAAAGGCAATCACATCAGCGGAGTCCTGAAAGACAAGACTCGTATCCGTACGTATTCAGCCGACTACCCAGATTTTGTGAAGGTCCTTCGAGAGCGGGATGTTCAAATCGAGGTGAAACCGCCGGATGAGAGTCCATGGTACATCACGTTCCTTGTCACGTGGGGACCATTTATCCTCTTTCTTGGTCTCTGGTTTTTTCTTATGCGTCAGATGCAAGTCGGCGGGAATAAGGCTCTGTCGTTTGGAAAGAGCCGTGCACGCATGTTGACGGAAGAGCGTAAGAAAATCACGTTCTCCGATGTAGCCGGTGTCGATGAAGCGAAAGAGGAAGTTCTTGAAATCATTGAATTCTTAAAGGACCCGCGAAAATTTCAGAAGCTCGGAGGACGCATTCCTAAAGGCGTGCTCGTCGTTGGCCCTCCGGGAACAGGGAAGACGTTGCTTGCGAAAGCCATAGCCGGGGAAGCTGGAGTGCCGTTCTTCAGTATCAGCGGTTCGGATTTTGTTGAGATGTTTGTGGGTGTCGGCGCCTCGCGTGTACGCGATTTGTTTGAGCAAGGAAAGAAGCATGCCCCCTGCATTATTTTTATCGATGAAATCGATGCAGTCGGAAGGTTGAGAGGGGCAGGCCTTGGTGGCGGACATGATGAGCGAGAGCAGACCCTTAATCAACTGCTGGTCGAAATGGATGGATTCGATACGACGGAAGGGGTGATCTTGGTCGCTGCGACCAATAGGCCTGACGTACTTGATCCGGCTTTGCTGAGACCTGGACGTTTTGATCGGCAGGTAGTGGTGAATCGTCCTGACCTTAAGGGCCGTTCTGAAATTTTGAAAGTCCATACGAAGAAGGTTCCGGTTGCCACGAATGTGGAGTTGGAGAAAATCGCCCGTGGAACCCCAGGTTTTTCAGGGGCTGATCTTGAAAATCTCGTAAATGAAGCTGCGCTATGGGCAGCCCGTCAGAACAAGAAGGAAGTTGAAAATATTGACTTCGAAATGGCCAAAGATAAGGTCATGATGGGTGCCGAGCGCAAGAGCATGATTCTCACTGAAGAAGAAAAGCGAGTGACTGCCTACCATGAAGCGGGCCACGCGCTGATGGCGAAAATGCTTCCTGGAACGGATCCCGTTCATAAGGTCACGATCATCCCCAGGGGACGAGCGCTGGGTGTGACGATGCAGCTGCCAACGGATGATCGGCACAACTATTCCAAGGAATTTCTCTACAATACTCTGGCAATTCTTATGGGGGGACGTGTTGCTGAAGAGCTTGTGTTTAAACATGTCACAACCGGAGCTGGTAACGATCTTGAGCGGGCGACGGATTTAGCCCGTAAGATGGTGTGCGAGTGGGGAATGAGTGAGAAGTTGGGGCCCTTGACCTTCGGACAAAAAGAGGATTCAGTATTTCTCGGTCGAGACTTTACCACGAAGCGAGATGTTAGTGATCAGGTCGCCCTTGAAATCGACTTGGAGATCAAACGCTTCGTCAACGAGAATTATGAACGTGCGAAGCGAGTGTTGACCGAGCAAATGACGAGTCTGAAGGCGTTAGCAGAGGCACTCCTTGAAAAGGAAGTGCTTGACGCACCGGAGATCGATCAGATTTTGTTGCAATCTTCATCTCAGACGGTTCCCGCCTAACTGTGCTGTGCCAGTGGCTCGCGTCTGTCGGAGCCGTTGGTTGATGGTGGTCGTGCTGCATTGATGTGTCAGCTTGCATCTTATTCCTCCAGGATGGCTGGAGCGACGGTTGAAATATTTCTTGTCGTCAGTGGAATAGTTGGAGCGAGTGCCACCACAGCCAACCACGGCGCAACATTGGTTCTCCGCTAAAGGACGAGTCATTTCTTGCAAAGGACGCCCGCTCCTCATGGGCGTTGTCAACGCTACTCCTGACTCCTTTTCTGATGGAGGGCGCTATATCGAGCCTGAACGGGCCATCGCTCGTGCAGTGGAACTTGTTGAGCAGGGTGCGGACATCATCGATATCGGAGGAGAGTCGACTCGACCTGGCGCATGTTCTGTCAGTGAGGAGGATGAACTGGCTCGCGTTATTCCGGTCGTGAAGGGCCTGGCGCATCGCGTGTCGGTTCCCATTTCGATCGATACCACCAAGGCGCGAGTCGCGAAGGTCGCCTTGGATTGTGGAGCATCGATCATCAATGATGTGAGCGCCTTATTGCAGGACCCTGAGATGTCGTCCGTCGTCGCCTCTTCCGACGCGGCAGTCGTCTTAATGCATAGGCAAGGATCTCCCCAAACGATGCAATACGCGCCGTACTATTCAGACGTAGTCGATGAAGTCGCTCATTTTCTCGATGAACGTATGCAGGCTGCCCTCCGCGCAGGGATTGCTCGAACGAACATCATTCTTGATCCTGGCTTTGGTTTTGGTAAGCTGTTGGTTCATAACCTTGATCTGCTTAAGGGATTGTCCTCATTTTCAGTGTTGAACCGTCCGGTGTTGGTAGGGCTGTCACGGAAGGCGTTTATCGGCAAAGTAGTCGAACGGTCTGTTGAACATCGGGAATGGGGAACGGCAGCGGCGGTGGCAATAGCGGTCGATCGTGGCGCACATATTGTACGTATCCATGACGTGGCAATGATGATCGACGTAGTCAAGATGGCGGCAGCGTTGAATCCGTGCTGGTCGTCTTGCGGACAGGAGCATGATGCGTAAATTATTTGGGACCGACGGTGTTCGAGGGGTGGCCAATCTTGATCCCATGACCAGTGAAATGGCGATGCAGCTCGGGCGAGCCGCCGCACATATTTTTATGCGACGAGCCGGCCGCCATCAGATCGTCATCGGCAAAGACACGCGTGTGTCTGGGTATATGTTGGAGTCTGCGTTGATGGCAGGAATCTGTTCGATGGGAGTCGATGTATTAGTCGTTGGGCCGATGCCGACTCCGGCGATCGCATTTTTGACTAGGAGTCTGCGGGCAGATGCGGGCGTGATGATTTCGGCGTCGCACAATCCATATCAAGACAATGGAATCAAATTTTTTTCCAGCGACGGATTTAAGCTCCCGGACGACGTAGAAGCGCGCATTGAACAGTTGATCGTTTCGGATGAAATCAGTCATCTTCGACCGACGGCCGATCTCATCGGCAAGGCCTACCGGATCGACGATGCCGAGGGACGGTACATCGAATTTGCTAAGCGATCGTTGCCGAAAGACTTGGATTTTCAAGGAATCAAGCTTGTCGTGGATTGTGCGAACGGCGCGGCCTATAAAGTGGCTCCGACGGTTCTCAGAGAATTGGGCGCCACGGTTGAAGTCATCGGCAATAAACCGGATGGGATGAATATCAATGCCGGTTGTGGAGCCGTTCATCCTGAGCTCCTGCAAGAGGCGGTACGCCATCATAATGCGGACCTTGGCATCGCTTTGGACGGCGATGCCGATCGGGCCGTGTTTGTGTGTGAACAAGGCAGGGTCATCGATGGGGATCATGTGATGGCGGCGTTAGGCCTGGACCTTCACCGGAACGGTCTTCTCGCCAAGCAGACATTAGTCGGAACCGTGATGAGCAACTTTGGACTGGAACTGTCGATGGCAAAAGTCGGCATCAAGTTGATCCGTACGCCCGTCGGTGATCGGTATTTGCTCGAACGAATGTTGGCTGAAGGCTATAGCTTCGGAGGAGAGCAATCAGGACATTTCATATTTCTTGACCATAACACGACCGGAGACGGTCTCATCTCGGCGCTGCAGATATTATCGTTGGTGAAGAGAACGAAGAAGCCGTTATCCGAATTAGCCAAGGCGATGATCGCCGTCCCTCAAGTCTTGGTGAATGTGCAGGTTACGAAGAAGCCTCAATTAGAATCAATCCCCGATATTCATTGTGCCATACAAGAGAGTGAACGTCGTCTGAATGGGTGTGGGCGAGTCCTGGTCAGATATTCCGGAACGGAGCCGCTGTTGAGGATCATGGTGGAAGGAGAACACGCCGCCATGGTCAAGGAAGTGGCTGAGGATCTCACCAGAGTTGTACGAAAACATATCGGTTGAGTGTTCCCTCCTTCTTCTGAACAGGAGGGAAGCTCATGCTTCCGTCCCTTGCCGCAGCATTTTCTCTCGGTCTCCTGTGTGGGGCGCAGATCTCTTTCTTTCCACTCTCCATCATTGTTCTGTTGGTCAGCATCGCCGTTGGGTTCGGTATACTCGAGCGAGCCGGTTCCGTCGACTCATCTTCCGCACTGCTTTTGTATTCTTGCCTTCTCTCCGGAGTCATGTACTGGAGTCTGATCACGCCGACCCCGGAGTCTTCTCAGACGTCGTTGCCTCTTTATGAGAGGGCTCAAACCTCAATCCGTGGCCGCATTATCGCTCCTGTTCAGCACAGTGTGGGGCGCCAGACGATCTTGATTCAAACTGACGAGATGAACGCTGACCTGAGACGTATACGTCTGGTGTGGCGTGACCCAGGTATCTTGCTTCATCACGGTGACCGGATTTCGTTTCGCGGAAAACTGCATCGCCCACGAGGATCGTTGAACCCAGGCGGATTTGATTATGCCGCCTATATGGAACGAAAGGGCATCGACCTGATGACCAGCGTCACCGGCGCTCAAGCCGTGACACTGATGGATGCAGAGACTCCGATGGGGTTGAGGCGATTATGGAATCGGATCGATCATTGGAGAGACATGATACGCGCCGCAGCCGTCAACACGTTGAACCAACCTGCGCGGGGACTATTCCTCGGCATGATCATTGGCGAGCGAGGATTCCTTGAACAAAAGCTCCAAGACTGGTTCATGGTGACCGGAACCATTCATCTGCTCTCGATCTCAGGTTCACATCTCGGACTCGTAGCCATCGTGGCATTATGGCTGGTGAAAAAGCTCGTTCTTGGGCTTCCCCCCATGGTTCTGTTGACCCTGTCACGGACCATCACGCCCTCGAAGATCGCAATCTTGTTCGCCTGGCCTGCTGTTGCACTGTACGCATTGCTTGCAGGGGCCGAGTTAGCAACCATGCGCTCGCTTGTGATGATCACTCTGGGGATGACCGCGATGTGGCTTGGGTATGAACGCCATCTGGGACATGCCATGGCTGTAGCTCTCCTGGTGATTGTCTTGCATGATCCTCGTGCCATCTTCGACATTTCCTTCCAGCTTTCTTTTTTGTCCGTGCTTGCGATGGTCAGAATACTCAGCAGCACGCCAGCGTCGAGTCCTGATTTAGGAGGGAGCGACGGCCGATTAAAAGATCGTCTGATGGGCTCTGCGTTCAACGCGCTGTTGATGAGCGGGGCGGTGACCGTGGCGACTCTGCCCTTGGTCGCGTTCTATTTCAATCAGATTCCATGGATGGGTCTCATCACCAATCTCATTGCCGTTCCGTTTACCGGTATTGTCTTAGTGCCTATAGGACTCTTTGCCGCCTTGTGGACGATTGTCACGGGGACTGAGTCGTTGATCCTTGGTCCGACATTGGAGCATCTGTTTGAGGTGATGGTCTTTGGGTTGCAATGGTGTGCTCAAATCCCGGGAGGGGAGTGGCATGTGGCTGCGCCATCCGTACCGGTGGTGGTCTTGTTTTATGTCGGGTTGCTTGTCATAAGCCTCCAGATGATACCGTGGCGCATCCGAGTTGCAGGTGCCGGACTAACGATCCTGTTGATGGGATGGTGGTTCAGTGCGCCTGTCTCGCAGGCGGACGGCGATCGTTGGCGTGTCACATTCCTGGATGTCGGACAAGGAGATAGCGCTGTGGTCGAGTTGCCGGATGGTCAGACCGTTCTGATCGACGGAGGAGGTCGCTACGAACGATTCGATATGGGAAAGAATGTAGTCGCGCCGTTTTTATGGAGCCGAGGCATTCACCATGTTACTCACGTCATCGGGACGCATCAACAGCTGGATCATGTCGGCGGGTTAATCTGGATCCTCCGGCATCTGTCGATCGGGCATTATTGGAGCGAGGGGCTTGAACGGTCTGAGCCGTTTGTGAAAGATCTTCACGCAGCGCTTCGTGATCGGCAGATCGAGCACTCCATTGCGGTGCGTGGCCAGGACTTGTTTTCGTCAGGCCCTTGTCGACTCCATATTCTCAATCCACCAGAAACACAGGTCACTCGTGAGTCTATGCCGTCCTATACCGGGACCATGCTTAATAATCACTCCATCGTTTCGCGACTGGAGTGTGGCGTTCATTCTATTCTCTTCGCCGCGGATATCGAAACGGCCGGATTGAGACGGTTGTATGAAGAAGGATATCAGTCGGTGACGGTCCTGAAAGTGCCTCATCACGGAGCGCTCAGCTCGCTGGATCCTGATTGGATTCGGCGCATTCGCCCTCAGTATGCCGTCATCTCAGTTGGTACGGCGAATCCGTACGGGCATCCGGTTGAGGCGGTCCTGAAAGCGTACAGCGATCAAGATGCGACCGTCTTTCGTACGGACCGTGACGGAGCGGTTTGGGTGACAGGACGGCTTTCGACATCCGAGCTGACCGTGAGCCGCATGAGCGATTATCTTCTCCAGCCGGTTCATTTTCCGCATTGTCTGTGGCAGTGTGAGTTTCAGAATTGGCGCCGGCTCTTCCTACAATTGGCATAATGACAAGCGTCCTTCCTCGTTGGTTTCGGTAAGACTCTGTTCCCTTCCGTACAAGACCGGTAATGGATGACAGTTTTTGGCTCTTTTCGGCAGAAATGCGGAGAGAGTACAGCAGAAGTGTCAGTATTTTCACACTGTTAATGATGTGCTAGCGAGGCACAGCATGTGCAAAAGATCCATGCCAAGCTAGTGCTCTGTCCATAGGGAGTTGTGATTATGTCAAAGCTTGTCCGCATTGTTGTCCAGCTGCCAGTCGAGTTGAAGGAACAGCTCGATGCTCTTAAGCAACAGGGATACACGACAAGTGGTTTCATCCGAGCCACCTTGGAGCGGGAGCTGAACAAGCTCAACCCAAGACCGGATCCCGTCGTCAGAAAGGTGATGAATAAATAGGCACATGATCTATCACGAGACACAGGAGTAGACACAGGAGTGGCACGACTGTCTGACTTGATCCGGGAGCGGACACCCGATTGGCAGAAGGGGGGAGAGGCGTTGCCCTCGAAGATGGGATCTCCGTCTCTGCACACTGATCGATCGTGGTGTGTTTCGGCAAGACAGGAGTTATCGAAAATCAGAGAGACACTTCGTTCACGTCGAAGCCCGCAGCTCACCGGATGTACTGAGCTTGCCGGACAGTTGGTGCAGCTTCTTAATCACGGCGACGAACTCGTCAGATGGGCCTTGGATGGTCAAACTGAGGACTATGTCTTAGACAATGCTCTCCATGTCGCTGTGTTAGGAGCGAAAGTCGGGATGGGATTGCAGTACGTACAGCAGGATTTGGAGCGGTTGGCGTTGGCAGCTCTGTTGCACGACATCGGTATGTGGATCCTTCCAGAATCGCTCGTCCAAAAGAAGGACACGTTATCCGAGGAGGAGCGCGATATTCTTCGAACCCATCCTGAACGAGGCCGTCGAATTCTCGTCGATCAAGGTGGTGTGTTTGAATGGGTCTCGACGATCAGCGCACAGGAACATGAACGGTGGGATGGCAGCGGATATCCTTGTCGCCTCAGAGAAAAACAGATCGCCGAACCGGCACAGATCATCGGAATCGTCGATACCCTGGATGCGATGGTCACGACGAGACCCTATCGCAAACGGCTCACCCCTCACCAGGGAGTCCGTGAACTGCTCCTTCATGCCAAGACGACATTTTCATTACGCGTATTGAAAGGGTTGGGAGATCAGATCACGTTGTATCCGGTCGGAACCGAGTTGCGTCTCAATACCGGAGAGACTGGAACGGTGACGAAGGTCAATAGTCGCTATCCGCTCAGACCGATAGTGACGTTCTTGAAATTCGGTGAAGCGCAAAATGTAGATTTGTCAAATATCCCATCAACGCACATTGTAGAGGTCCTACCAACCAGGAGCATCTCGTAAGAGGAGAGCCTGCGTATGAAGAAATTGCAAACAGGATCAGTGGTGGTGGGTGTCCTGATGGCCGAAATAGGTTTGGTATTTCTAGCCGGATGTCGAAACCCTGGGCAATCGACTTTGCCTCCTTCGGCGGTAAGTACTGCTCTGCATGCCTTCCCGCCTTTGCCGAAAGGCGACGTCTATGCGGATGAGACCGTTCCGACTGCAGAAACGCCGATCGAAACAGGAGACACGCTGGAAGTCGTCATTCGGAGAGGTGCGGGAGAAGAAAAGTACAGCAGTTTGGTGCGTGAGAACGGATCCGTTTCCGTCGGATTCATGGAAGTTGCTGTCGGAGGTATCACGGTCGCAGAAGCAGAACGGCGTGTGCAAGAGGCGGCTCGACCATTCATGCGAGAGCCTCGCGCCCAGATCGCCTTGAAGAAAAAACTACTCAAAGTCAAGCGGGTCTTTGTATTTGGGGACGTCAAAAAACCGGGAATGGTCCCCATGGCTAGGGACATGACGGTGCTCCAGGCACTGGCGGCTGCAGATAATTTTCAAGAGACTGCGCTGTTGGAAGAAATTCGAGTGGTGCGCGGAGGAGATTTCGCTAAACCGCATATTCTGACGGCGGATCTGGCACGCGTGTTCACCTATGGAGATTTGTCTCGAAACCTTCCGCTTGAGGAAAATGATGTCATTTTTGTCCCGCGCGAACAGTTAGGCGATGCGAGGGAGGCGGCGTTGAAGATCATGCCTATTCTTCAGGTCGCCATCATGCCTATTTACCCGGCGTACCTGATCCCGGCACTGACGACGTTTAAGCCATAGATCAATGGTCGGAGACGAGCGTGACGAATGGCACAATATGAACTTAACGTCATCGATTACTGGTTGATCCTCAAGAAACGCAGATATCTGATCCTGCTCTCTACGCTCATGGTGGTCCTGTTCACATTCCTTTTTTCAGAGTTGCTGAAACCGAGCCCCCTATACGAAGCCTCCGCAAGAGTGAAATTTGAGCGCAATACGACGGTGGCCCAACAACTCTTGGAATCTCTCTCCTATTCGAACGTGAACGATCTCGGCACGCAGATCGAGTTTGTCCGGAGCTTTTCGGTCATGGAACGAGTGGCGATGGATCTCGGACGAGTCGCTCGTCAAACACCTGAAGAAGAAAAGCATTCCGCTGCCTATTTGAACGTTGTCTACAATCTTGGCCAAGAAATTACGGCCCAGCGCGAGGGGGATACCAATATCATCCGCATCTCCGCCACGGCCGATCAGCCGGAGCAGGCGGAGCAGATGGCGAATTTCACGGCGGCAGCCTATCGAGTGGAAAATATCGCCGCGCGCAATCGACTCGTCACTGAATCCCGACGGTTCGTGGAAGAGCAGCTGCAAAATTTGGAAAAGCGCCTCAACGACTCAGAAGAGGGACTGCGGGCATTCAAGGAAAAGGAAGGTCAAGTCTTTCTGTCGGATGAAGCCAGAGCAGCGCTAGACGCGTTCACAAAGCTGGAAGAACAGTACAACGACATGTTGCGAAAGCGGACTGAAGGCGAGCGGCAAATCGATGTCTTGAAACGATCGGATGCCGTCATCGGCAACCAGACCGGACGAATTTTTACGGAGGAGCACAATGCGCTCCTCACGATTCTGAATCAGCGGCTGCTGGATCTGATTCAGGAGCGGGATACGTTGCTCATCAATTACACGAAAGACCACCCACAGGTCACTGAACAACAAAAGAAAGTCGACAATGTCAAATCCGAAATGGTTCAAGAACTCAGATCAAAGGTCGCGACCCTGATTGATCGTGAGGCCGCACTCCAAGAACAGCGGAATCACTATCGACAGCGCTATCTCGGATACCCGCGTGCCGCCATTCACATGAGTCGGCTGGAGCGCGAGGTCAAGGTGAACACTGATCTCCTTGCGACCTTAAAAGCCAAGCATCAGGAACTTTTGATCAAAGGAGCAGAGCGGATTGAGGAAGTGATGATCATTGCTCCGGCGATGACGCCGTTGAAGCCCATCAATGCGTCGAATCTCACGTTGAATCTGATGGTCGGATCGCTCATGGGATGCTTTCTCGGCGTGGTGCTCGCGTTCGGTCGAGAATCGTTTGATACGTCTATCGGAACGATCGAAGGTGTCGAAGAGTTCCTCAAAGTGCCGGTTTTGGGGATCATTCCTCAGTTCGATCCGAAGGTGCTTCAGGATATGGCGCGAGAGACTCTTCCCCAAGAGACGCCGCCATCCGTGGCGGATAATTTATCAAAATTGGTCTGTCTCCTGGATCCGAAGTCCGTGTTGTCCGAGAGCCTTCGCTCGCTTCGAACGAACATTCAGTTTGCCAGCATGGATCGTAAAGTCAAGACCATCATTTTCACCAGTGCCGCATTGGGTGAGGGTAAGAGCACCTGCGTCATCAACCTGGCAATCACCATGGCTCAAGAGGGTATGAAAGTGTTGTTGGTAGACGCTGACCTGCGCAAGCCGATCGTGCATCAACGATTGGGGTTGAGTCGTGAGCCGGGATTGGTCGATGCATTGCTGGGCGTCACGTCATGGCGATCGTATGTCCGCTCAGCCACGGATCTTATGCTCGGGACCGTCGGTGTCGATCGTGTCATGAATACTCCCGGATTGGACAACCTTCATGTCTTGACCAGCGGGTCGGAATCCGGCAATCCCAACGAGTTCTTGAACATCAATAAAATTAAAATGCTGACGGCGGAAATGCAGGAAGAATACGACATGGTCCTGATCGATACGCCGCCTATCCTGCCGGTCACCGATGCCGTGGCCTTTAGCTCGCGTGTCGATGGGACCATCCTGGTCTACCAGGTCGGTCGAATCGGGCGCAACGCGCTCAAGCGAGCCAAGTTCCTGCTCGATCATGCGCAGGCGAATGTGCTGGGCGTGGTCCTGACCAACGTGAAATCGGAAGTGACGCCGGAGTACGGATTGTATCGGTACGAGTACCGGTAACCGGTCGGAGGAGCCTCCGTGTCATGCAACAAGCGGTCATCAGTCCCCATGATACTCTGGTCGTCGCCGTACTAGCCGCCGCCATTGCATTGGGTCTCACGCTCACGACGCCCATGGTGGGCATGCAAGTGGTCGTGGGGTTTCTGATCGTTCTGACGGCGTTCACGTCCGTATCAGCCGCGCTCTACCTCCTGATCGCTTCCATGCTGCTGTCTCCCGAGGTTGCGATCGGACAGATCGAAGGGCGAGGCGTCGGCGGGCGAGAGTTGTCGTTTCGGATGGACGACATTCTGTTGGTCATCATCGGAGCCAGTTGGTTGGTCAAGAACATCGTGTATCGAGAACTGGCGCTATTTCGTGAGACACCGCTGAATCGGCCGATCGCTGCGTACATGGTGATCTGTGTGATCTCAACGCTAGTGGGTGTTCTCAACGGACATGTCAGACCGATGACCGGGTTTTTCTTCGTGCTGAAGTACTTCGAATATTTTTTCGTGTACTTCATGGTCGTCAACCATGTGCGATCCCAACAACAAGTGGTCGGGCTTGTGATGGCGCTGTTGAGCGTCGGTCTGATCGTCAGCTTGTATGCGATCTCTCAAATACCGAGCGGCCAGCGCGCCTCCGCTCCATTCGAAGGTGAAATCGGAGAGCCCAACACTTTGGGTGGGTACTTGGTCTTCCTCATGGCCATCATCACCGGGCTTCTGTTGCACATCCAGTTTGTTCCGATACGGATCGCCTTGTTGGTGCTCGGTGGTTTTTCCGTGTTGGCGTTGATGGCCACCTTATCGCGTTCTTCATACTTGGCCGGCATTGTCCTGCTGATGACGGTGGGATTGACCCAGTGGAGACGGCCTCGGGTGCTGACACTGCTGCTTGTCGTCGTAGCATTAGTTCCGTTGCTGGCGCCTGCAAATGTAAAACAGCGCGTCAATGAAACATTCTTTGGCCGTCAATACGGTGGAGAAATCAAAGTCGGCAACGTGGGACTGGATCTCTCGACTACGGAGCGTCTGAAATCATGGGCCTATGTCCTCAAGGATTGGGTCCATGACCCTATTCTTGGGCGAGGAATTACCGGCTATGCATGGGCTGATGCGCAATACGTGAAAATACTCGGCGAGACCGGTCTCGCTGGATTAGTCACGTTTGGGATCATTATTTACCGTCTTTGGCGCTGTGCCCGTGAATCGTTTCTGTCTCAAACCGATCCCTTCGCCAAAGGGTTGGCTCACGGGTTTCTTTTAGGTCTCGTCGCCATGCTCGCGCATGGGATTGGGGCCAATACATTCATCATCATCCGCATCATGGAGCCGTTTTGGCTGTGCGCCGGACTGGTCATGCTGCTACCCACTTTGTCCAACGAGGTCAGATTATCACGTAAGCTGCAGGAGGCCGTGTGACGTGGTTTCTCTTTTGTTATTGGTATGAGCCGGATGCTCCGCATGATCCGGTCGGGTTGGTCAGAATCTGGAAGTTAGCCGATGCCTTGGTCAAAGTGGGAGACCGGGTAACGGTCTTTCCACCGCGTTATCGCTCGGCCTTCATCCAGCGGGCTTGCGCCGTGCTTCCGATTCATATGATCCACCTTCCACTGGTACGCCCGCTGTCCTATGCGTTGTTGTCTTTCTTGCGTGGTCTGATGCGGGCGCTCGTGACCAGACCGGATATCGTGTACTACCGCTGGATGGACAGTCCACATGCGTTGGTACTAGCGAAACTACTCAATGTGCCCTGCGTCTGTGAAGTAAACGGCGAGCCGGTTCCGCAATGGCCTGGAACCCATAGAAAGTGTATCCGTGGGATTAAGCATCTCTTGGCGCAGTTGGCACTGAAACGCTGCGACCGCATTGTGGTTCTGACGGAAGGGTTGCAGTTGCTCCTTCAGGAGCGCTATGGGGTTTCGCGTGAGCGGATCGTGATCCTGCCGAGTGGAACCGATGTCCAGCGGTTTGCCGAACGAGACGCGGTCGCTTGTCGTCTGGAGGCGGGGCTCTCGCCGACTCGTCCTTACATTGGGTTTGTCGGCAGCTTCTATCGATATCAAGGGTTGGCGTGTTTGCTGGATGCCATGCAGTTGGTCCGGCAGACTTGTCCTACCGCTGAGCTGCTGCTCGTGGGAGACGGGGAAGTGACGGAAGAACTCAAACAACAGGCCAAAGAGATGGGGCTTGCACACTGTATTACGTGGGTCGGTCGAATTCCATACTGGGAGGTGCCGACGTGGATCGGTGCGATGAACATATGTGTAGCGCCGTTCTGTGGGGATCGAGGAGAAACGTCGCCTGTGAAGCTGTTTGATTATTTAGCTTGTCATCGCCCGGTGATTGCCAGTGGGATTCCGAGCGTTGTCTCGATGTTTACTCCAGACAGCGGCGTGCAGTTTGTTCAGCCTGACGATCCCTGTTCACTGGCCGAGGCGATCCTGCCCCTATTGAACGATCCGGATCAGTGTGCGCGGTTGGGACGGCAGGGACGCCAGTTTGTTGAAGCGAGGTTTTCCTGGACGGCGATCGTGGAGCAACTTCGTCACTGGGTCAGTCAAGACCTGGAGAGCACCCGGCATGCACATTCTCACATATTGTGATGAAGACATCGGAGTGGCAGCCGGTGGATCCAGGCAAGTGTTGGAGCTTGCTCACGCGCTGGCTTCGCGAGGTCATGACGTAACCGTGATGGCTCCGCAGTCCGAACGAGAGGGAGGTGCCCTCTCAGTCTCGGCTCCTGTGCAAACCGTGTTTGTTCCGGTCGTGCGGTGGGGTGGGTTACGTCCGTTTTCGTTCTTCTGGGGCTCCATCAAAGTCCTGAAAAAAATTGTATCGTCGAAGCGCCCGGAAGTGCTCGTGTGGTTTGATTCACCGGGGCAGATGGCCCCGCTCTGGGTGCTGAGACGCATCGCCTGTCCGATCGTGTACTTCGTCAATGGGCTTCCTCTTGAAGAAGTTCAGGGTGTTTGGCGATACCCTCTTCTTCGCGACCTCCTCTCCTATGGTCTTCGTCGTGCGGCCAGGAAAGCGACGGCATTGGTCAGCGTGTGTCCCGAGGTGTTGATCGGCCTGAGGAAATTGGAACCGATCGGCAGGGAACGGTGTTCCGTCATTAAAAATGGTGTTGATCCGGATCATTTTTTTCCGCAGTCGCATGAGAAAAGCAGAGCAGAGCTCGGTCTTGTCTCACCGGGACCTTACATCGTGTTTGTGGGGGGATTTTTCCCATGGCACGGTCTTGAGACATTGATTGAGGCCGTGGCCATTGTCGCAAAGTCGATCTCGACGATCCAATGCCTCCTTGTCGGCGACGGACACACTCGGAAAATTCTGGAGGAGCTTGTTCAGCAGTTGAAACTTTCATCCCATGTCCATTTTCCAGGGCGCGTCGATTTCAACAAGGTGCCGAAGTGGATCGCCGCGTCCAATGTCTGCGTCGTGTTGCATCGACAGATCCGTTCCTATCCGGGCGACTCGATGAAGCTGTGGGAATACGCGGCTTGCGGACGACCCATTATAGCAACGGCTGGACCGGGGTATGGAGACACGGTTGAAGAACTGCACTGTGGTGTCTCGGTTCAGGCCGATGATCCCGACGACCTTGCCCGTCAACTGCTTCGTCTGTTGGCCGATCACCATCGTTGTGTGCGCATGGGAGACCAGGGACGAGCGGCAGTGGTTCAGCGGCATACTTGGTCGGTGCGAGCCGAGGAACTTGAACAGGTGTGTTATCACGCGATCGACGACATGAAATCGGCAGCATAAACGAACCAAGGCACCGCTAATTCATGCGGACGTGTCGACGATGAACATCCAAGATACCGAATCAAGCCCATTGCGCTTGCGTCATCGAATTCTCCGGGCAGGCTGGTGGACCGGAGGAGGGTTCGTGCTCGATAAGGTGATTGCGGCTGTTCAATTGGCCGTACTGGTGAGAATTCTGACTCCGGCTGATTTCGGCGTCATGGCGGCTTCCGCCGCCGTTCTGCTGGCAATGCTGACCCTCAGTGAGCTGGGACTGGATTCAGCACTCATCGCTAAAGAGCGCGTCAACGAAGATGATCTCGCGACGGTCTGGACGCTGTCGGTCGCCAGAGGCCTCCTGATGGCCGTTGGGATCTGGATCATTGCCGGGATGATCGGTGAAGCCATGCGCATGCCGGCGCTGGAATCTCTCCTGCGAGTCCATGCCTGGGCCTTGATTATCCAAGGCTTTCAGAGTCCGGCATTGGCGCTTATGGTGAAGAGACTGGACGTACGTCGAAGAGTCACGCTCGATGTCATCCGGCGCATCGTGGAAGCAGTCGTGACCCTCACGATTGCAATTCTCTACCGGACTGTCTGGGCGTTGGTGATCGGGCAGTTGGTGGGTTTGACGATCGGGAGTCTCCTGTCTTTTCGAATCGCGCCCTGCGCTCTCCGTTGGTCTTTCGATAAATCAGCGCGCTCCTATTTTCTTCAGTACGGCAAACATTTGAATCTGGTCACGCTGTGTTCTTTTGGAGTCATGACCGGGGGAGAGCTGGCGATCGGTCGTCTGCTGGGGGCTGAGGCCTTGGGGTTGTATCAAGTAGCGTTGGCCATTCCGCTTTTGATCGGTGCCCGCGCCACAGCGCTCATGCAGCAAATCAGCGTCCCGACGTATGCAGTGTTACAGCGGGATCAACTCGGCCTGATTCGCGTGTTTAGTCTGCAGATGGGATTAATCAGCATCGTCTATATTCCGTTTGCCGTCGCACTCGGTTCGTTGGCGCCCGTCATGGTGCCGATTGTATTCGGTGTGCAATGGACCGGTATCAGCGACTCGCTGCAAATGTTTTGCGTGTATGCGGTGTGCGCCGGATACGCCAGTGTCATGGCGTCCTTGCACTATGGTTTAGGACGACCGGATCTTCAGGTGAAAAGTTGGGTCGCACAGTGCGCCTTGTACCTGATGATGATCGTTCCCATGACTCTCTCGTTCGGAGTGTTCGGGGCTGCAGTTTCGTTAACCGCAAGCTTTGTGGTCGGTACGGCTCTGCAAGCATTCGAGACTCGAAGGCTTCTCGGCATGTCGATCGACGAGACGTTTGTGTCGCTTGGGCGAACCGGACTTATCGGCCTGATGGTCGGCGTCCTGCTTTGGACCGGAGCGGCTCAGCATCATAATATCGCCGTTTCCTGGACGCCTGAGATTGTCGCCGTCGCGATAGCCGGAGTGTTCGGTTGGTATCTGTGGTGGGTCGAGCGGCCGCGGCTTCAGACGCTGTGGAATGATCAATCACAGGTAGGGGTGTCATGACTGAGGACTCCGTAGATCTCTCCATTGCGATCGTCAGTTATAACACGAGAGCGCTCATGCTCGATTGTCTCAGGTCGGTGTTCGAGTCTACGCATGAGGCCCGCTTTGAAGTGATCGTCGTCGATAACGATTCCAAGGACGCGACGGTTGATGCCATTCGAATCGGCTATCCCACAGTGCATCTCATCGTGAATCAGGAGAATCGAGGTTTCTCGCAGGCTGTCAACCAGGCCTTGGCTGTGAGCGCTGGACGATATTTTCTTATGCTGAACAGCGATACCAGGGTGCAGCCGCAGGCATTGGATCGAATGGTGATCTGTCTCGATCATGATCAGAAGGTCGGTGCGGTCGGATGCAAGCAATGGACGGGAGATAATCAACTCTATCAATCGTGCTTTCCCTTCCCTTCGATCCGTGACCATCTTGTCCACGCGTCGCTTTTTCAGCGATGTGCTCCGACCTGGCAAAAGACGTGGGCCGCAAGGCAGGCCGTCGACTGCACGAAGACGCAAGACGTGGATTGGATTAACGGGGCCTGCTTGATGGTTCGGACGGATCTGATGAAGGCGTGCGGTGGATTAGATGAAGGGTACTTTATGTATTTTGAGGACGTGGATTTATGCCGAGCCATCCAGCGTCGCGGCTATCACGTTCGACATATGGCTGACGCCGACATTGTGCATTTGATCGGTCGTAGCGGAGAACGAAATCGCACTCAACTGAATCTCGTGTGGGAGTTTAGTCGAATCCGGTACATCGAAAAACACTTTCCACCGTTCAAGCGTTGGGTCATGAAGGTCTGGATCGCTGTCGGCGCGATCGTACGGTTGATCAGTGGAATTGGCTGTCAGGCATCGAACAGGAATGTCTGCTCGCTTGATATGTCTGTCTCAGTCGTTCGACGACTCTGGCGTGGGAGACAGTCGATCTCGCCAGAGTTGGTGTGGACCGGGCCGAACAGGAGATAGGGAGGAAAGTCGTGGAGCGAAGGGCAGCCTATCCGACAGATACGCAGCATGTGGTGAATCTATCAGGATACGTGTGGGCAGCCCGTCAGCTCGCTCCGCTTGAACAGCGATGTGTGCTGGACCTGTCATGTGGTACCGGTTACGGCAGCGACTATTTGGGAGCCTTTGCCGGTCGAATCGTGGGAATTGATTGTGCGCCTGCCGTCGTCGCCAAAAGCCGGGCGGACTATCTTCGGTCGAACGTCGCGTTTCTCGCGATGGACGCTTGTGCGTTGGCGTTTCATGATGCGTCTTTTGACTGTATCGTCTCACAAGACACTATCGAACATGTTCAGGATGATCGTCGTTTCGTAGCTGAATTGACCAGAGTGCTGAAACCACAGGGCAGACTCGTGATCTTCACGCCGCATGGCAAAGGTCGAGGAGTCACGCCAGCGGATCCTTACCATATTCGGGAATATACGCTTGAGGAATTCAAGGCCCTATTGCAACCACACTTTTCGAGTGTCCGCTGGTATGGTCGACGCCAGGGGGATCGCCTCAAGACTGCGGAACAATCCATGGATGTGGTTCGAAATTTGGATCCCGTGGGCTTTCGCAATTGTGTTCCAAGGCCTATACGCCATTGGCTTGGAAGCATGATCAGTCGAGTGCAGGGAGGACCGGCCTTACATGAAATTGCTTCCGAGGATATCGAGTATTGCGAAGGGGTGACTGACGAGACCAACTTGATTGGAGTCTGCATGAAATGACGACATCCGATCTTTCCATCACAGGCAATCCTCAGCGACTCCTTCTCGCTGCCGTTGTTGTCGGGCTCGGTGCCCGGGCCTGGGTCATCCAACATGGTACTGGTCATGCGTTTGCTGTTGATGAATTGTTCGATACGCTGGCATGGAATCTAGCAACCTTAGGTCAGTTCACTCTCGATGGAGTGAGCCCAGCCGCGCATGTCGGGCCACTCTATCCAATGGTACTCGCCTGTTTTTACGCTGTGGTGGGGCATCGCCCGGAATGGGTTCCGGTGTTGCACGTCATCTTCGATGTTGGTGCCGCATGGTGCATATATCGAGTCGGCACATCGTTATGGGGATCACGAATCGGGGCCTGGACCGCCGCCCTGATGTTTCTCTACCCGGCTTATTGGACCTATGATCCGAGGATTCGGAATGAAGCGCTTCTCACGCTGTTGATTAGCCTCTGGCTCTGGGCAGCCGTCATCTGTGCTCAAAGGCCATCCAGCCGACGATGCGTCGTTATGGGATTTGCGGCCGGCGCGACCATCCTTTGTAAGCCGGTGACGTTGGTTTTGGCGGTACTTCTCGCGGGTCTTCTATGGATTGGCCCTGAGCGCTTTATGCAACGGATCGGGTATGTGGCGGTCTATGGCACAACCTGTCTCGTGCTCGTGGCACCCTGGTCCCTCAGAAACTATCTTGAACTTCATCATCTCATTCCGGTCTCGGCAGGAATTGGGGCAGGATTGTGGATGGGGAGCGATCCGGTTTCTCGAGGAAGTTGGCCGATGTCACCGGGGCGGGAGCAGGCTATATGGGAGAGCGCCGGAATTACACCGCTCCCCTATGCGCATGCCATGTACGACGTGCAGACAGATCAATTATTGCATAAAAAAGGCATGGCTCGAATTGCAGCCGATCCTCTCGGCTATGTCGGTTTAATGTTCACAAGGGTATGGGATTTTTGGATCGGCAATGCGTTCTATTTAGTCAATGACGAGGAAGGGCTGACGCAAGGATTGCAGAAGGATGCAGCGGAGCGAGGATGGTTCGTGACGAGCTATGGTCTGATCAAGCGCCTCCTTCTCGTACCAGGCTTGATCCTGGTCGCCATATGCAGTGCCTGGATCTATCGAGCCCGTTGGCGGGATCTTTTGCCGCTGTATCTGTTTCCCGTGGGACTGACCGCAGGCTATGTTCCATTCACGGTGGAAGCTGGTCGCTATGTTTTACCCGTATTACCATGTGTGATGATGCTTGCAATGGCTCTGATCCCATATTGGCAGACGATTCGATCGCGTGCTACGCGAAGGCACGCTTCTGTCCAGACGACGAGTGTGTGATGGCATACGAACTAACAAGACATCACTTTCTTGAGCTCTTGCGTGCGTACCAGCCGTGCTCCTACGAGACGTTTGGGCAAGACGACACTCGCTTTACCGTTCCCATGCACCATGCGCTGAAAAGTCGTGATCGATTGCATGTAGCCCTACGGTGTGGCTTGCGCAGGCTGTCGCCTGATCAGCAGATCATCGTCGATTTAGGGCCGTTTCCAGGAAGTTTACTGCGGCTCCTACGCCACCTCGACTACACAGCATTGGCTCAACTGCATGGTGCTGGTTTGATGGTCTCAGACGAGTTTATTCACTTTATGGAGCGAGATGTTCAGGCGGCTATTCATACCGTCAATCTTGATCCGGCTGGGAGGCAGTTTCAAGACAAAGGGTATTCCGAGAAAGTGCCTCTTCCGGATCATTCGGTCCAGCTCGTCTTTGCGCTGGAGATCATCGAGCATGTGACTTCGCCGTTCCATTTACTCGCCGAAGCCTATCGTATTTTACGATCTGGCGGGCATGTGGTGATGACGACTCCGAACGTGACACGGATCGGGAACGTCTTCAAGCTGCTGATCGGACGGACACTGAACGACAGGCTTGCTCCCCCAGGATACGACAATCCCGATGATGAGTGGAGGCCCCATGCCCGCGAATACGCGATGCATGAATTAGCTGATATGCTGCGCAAAACCGGATTTGAAATCGTCGAGTCTCGGTTCTTTCTTGGAGAAGATACGCAGCAATGCCGGCAGTCGATGAGCCAGCATGGCATCGATTGGGCCAAATGGCCGTTCTATGCAGTACCGCATCTACGTGGGAGTCTTCTGATTGTGGGACGAAAACCATGAAGCCGGTCGTGTTGGCAGAACTCGCCGGATCAGCAAGCTACGGCGGCGGGGAGCGATATTTAGAAGTGCTCTTCGATGGATTGGATCGTGCTCGATTTTCTCCACTCTTGATTTGCCCGGAGCCCGGACCGTTCATCGAGAAAATGACGGCAAAAGGAATCCCGACCGAGATGGTCCATTTGGCTCCGCTCTTCAACCCCGTCGCGCTTCTGAAGTTGGCGTGGTTGTTGAGGCGAAAAAATGTCACCATTCTTCAGACACACGGAGCCCGTGCGAACGTGTACGGGCGTTTTGCTGCCTGGCTGGCCGGCGTTCCCTGCGTGGTGTCGACCGTGCACAATTCTATACGCGACTATGACGTGAGTCTCGTGAAGCGCTGGATGTACCGAAGTCTACTGCGTCGCACGCTCCCGCTGTCCGATCAAATTATTTGCGTATCGGATGCACTGAAACGAGATGTGCTGAACGACAGTCCTGATGCCGCTGCACTAACAACGACGGTCTGGAATGGTGTCGATCACGGGTGGTTCGCGACGCCCGGGAGTCAAAATAAGGTCAGGAGTGAATGGCATCTGGGTGACGGGCCGGTGCTTCTGATGGTTGCCAGACTGACAAAAGAAAAAGGGCATCAGTTTTTGATCAAGGCGCTGCCGGGGCTTCTTGTGGAGTGGCCGTCGCTTGTCTGTCTTTTCGTCGGAGATGGAGACCGTCGAGCGACGCTTCAAGCCTTGGTCAGAGAAAAAGGCGTTGAACGGTCCTGCCGGTTTGCCGGTTCACAGAATAACTTGACCGACTGGTATGCCGTGGCGGATGTGGTGGT
>CABVRR010000020.1:0-13532 GCA_902500705.1 uncultured Nitrospira sp. | reverse complement strand
GCACTTCGACGTCGTGAGCTTGATCAACGTGCTCGAAACCGTGGCCGATCCGGTGATCATGC
The DNA here is from genome assembly GCA_902500705.1 of uncultured Nitrospira sp. Taxonomy (GTDB): domain Bacteria; phylum Nitrospirota; class Nitrospiria; order Nitrospirales; family Nitrospiraceae; genus Nitrospira_D. The sequence goes on along the minus strand of CABVRR010000020.1, from coordinate 13,470 downwards.
TGAGACAGACAACTTCTCTCCTTGTACCGGGTGGCCTTGTCATTGTACGAGCCACAAACGGACTGTTTCATCTGCCGATGCGAAAGCCTGCCCGCTGGATCGGTTCTCAATACGACCAAGCATTTCATTGGTATCTCTATACGACGAAGGCCTTACAGGTACTCATGGAAAGTGTTGGGCTCACGGTCATCAGTATGTGTAATTCCAGACCGAGTCGCGGGCCTCTTTCGTCTGTGCATCCTTGGTCCAGTCGATTGAAATGGGCCGTCAGTCGCGCCCTGTTTTGGCCGATGTCCCAGGCCGTGTATTACATGACCAATGGCCGCATTGCCTGCGCGCCGTCGTTTGAAATTATTGCGCAACGATCTCGAAACAGCTGATGAGCCGATATCGCACATACCATCGGTCTTGGAAACGTACGCTGCGTGGGTGGGGCGTGATTTTCTTTCTTTGTCTCTTGGGAGCCGTGGCGGCGCTTGGGGTACGGACGCTTCTCGAGTCGGTCGGCAACGCCAAGCACACCCGCTATGAGCCGGTCGACGTTCCTCCGTCATCGGTCTCTCCACAGCATGAACGGGAACGGCAGGAATTAGAACGTCGAGACCGTATCGTACTTGAAAAAGAGAGGTAGCTCGATGTGCGGCATTTGTGGGGTAGTAGGCGATGATGGCCAAAAGTCGCAATGAGTCGGTCAAGACCTTCTCGATCGGATACGAGCATCCCTCAGGCCGATCATTCAATGAGCTGGATTCCGATCGATGGCTTCGAGAAGACCTTCGCGAGATGGCTCACGATCTGTTGTCGGATAATGTGAGTAAGAATCGAGGGTATGTTCAACCGGTGTATGCGCGGTGGTTGCTGGAGAATCATGAGAGCGGTCGTCGAAACTTTTCAGATCACATATACGCGCTGATGGTGCTGGAACTGTGGTATCGCGGTTTGCGCGAGGATGCTTCTCGGCGAGCAACATCGGTGGCCCATTCATGAATATTCTTCTGTTGGCTGAAGTGTCGGCAGGGCAGGTCATCGGTGGAGCAGAACGGGTGCTTCGTAACCAGGCATTCGGATTGGCGATACTCGGACATCATGTGGAATTGCTGACACGAGCGGCTGAGAGTGCATCGGAGGGTGTGATCGAGATGAACGGAATCCGCGAGTGGCGCTATGGGGTCAGTCGCAAGCACGAAGCGGCGTTTCTCTGGTCTTCCGTGCGCCGATCGGTCGAACGATTCGATCAGCTCCATGCCACTGAGCCGTTGGATGCCGTGATCATTCATCAGGCGCTGGCAGGACTCGGCCCGATTCTCGCGCGTCGCCATGCCGCATCCCGATGGATCTACATGTGCCATTCTCTGGCACATGAGGAATATGAAACGAGGCAAGGCCCGACGCGATCGTCCCTGGCACATGTGCGGCGACAGGCCAATCTTCGAGCAAGGCGGTCGGTCGAACGCGCAGTGATGTCTCGATGTCATCGTGTGGTCGTTCTCAGTGGATTTATGCGTCAGCGGGTCATCGGCGCGCACGGTCTTTCGTCCGATCGCATCGCACTCATTCCTGGAGCGGTCGATCCGCATGTCTTTGTGCCGTCGGAGGATCGACGACTTGCCAAGGCCGCGCTGGGTCTTCCACGCGATCGCACGGTGTTGTTTACGGTTCGTAATCTCGTACCGAGGATGGGGCTGGACAATTTGCTGAATGCAATCGAATCGCTGAACGGCACACGACCTGAGCTGATGCTGCTGATCGGCGGGGAAGGCCCTCTGCATGAACAGCTGCAAGCGGATATACGGCGAAAAAAGCTCAACGATGTCGTCCGTCTGATCGGTTTCATTCCCGAGCCTCAGCTTAGTCAGTATTACCAGGCCGCAGACCTTGTGGTGATGCCGAGCCTCCAGTTGGAGGGGTTCGGTTTGGTCATGGTTGAAGCGATGGCTTGCGGGACACCCGTACTCGGGACGCCGGTCGGAGCCATTCCAGAGATCTTGAACCAAGTCGACCCCATCCTGGTTGCGGAAGGAGTCGATGGCCGGTCAATCGGACGTGCGCTTGACCGAGTGTTGAGGCGCTTGCAGGAGCCGGGTGAAGCGAATCGGTTAGCGAAAAAAGGGCGTGCCATGATCGAGCATCAGTACAATTGGGAACGACATTGTCACGAACTCGTCAGCTTGTTGGATGGTCCGATGGAAGATCGGCTTGCGGCGTAGCACGGAACCGATGGCTGTACAAAAGGTTGTTCATATCATCACGCGATTGGATCAGGGGGGCTCTGCTCGGAACACCATGCTCACGGCACTTGGGCATGATCGTGCTCAGTTCGAGCCGGTCGTGATCACCGGCGACGCCGGAACGTGGGACGCACAGGGAGGACTGACGGCGACCATGGAGAACCTTCGACTCTTGGAGAAGGAGGGGATCCGATATCACATGGTGTCGTCGCTGGTACGCCATATCAGTCCGAAGGCCGACCTGACGGCATTGTGGAACCTGACGACCTTGTTACGACAGGAACGGCCGTACATCGTGCATACGCATACTTCTAAGGCAGGCGTGTTAGGACGACTGGCTGCGAGAATCGCAGGAATTCCAGTGATCGTGCATACGCCGCACGGGCATGTGTTTTACGGTCATTTCGGTCCTATCTTTTCATGGGGATTTTCGCGGATCGAATGTGTCATGGCATGGATCACCGATGAGTTGATCGCGCTGACAGCGGCTGAAAAAACCGAGCATCTTGAGCGAGGAATCGGGCGGGCAGATCGAGTCGCCGTGGTGCCGAGCGGGATCGACATTGATCGGTTCCAGAAGGCTCGAGCAGCTGGAAAAGTCATGCCGGACTGGTTTGATTGCCCATCAGATGCGGTGGTCATCGGTTCGGTCGGCTGGTTGACGGATGTAAAAGGGCATCGGTTTTTAGTCGATGCCGTCGCGCAATTGAAGCAGGAATATCCCCGTCTTCATCTCGTCATCCTGGGCAGCGGAGATCAGCAGGATGCCCTGCTGCACCAGGCACGCGAAGTCGGAATCAGTCAGGCTGTGCATTTAGTCGGGCATCGAGCGGATGTCGAGCGTGCTTTGGCGGGAATGGATTGCTTCGTCTTGCCGTCGCTCAACGAAGGAATGGGGCGGGCATTGATTGAAGCCATGGCGGCTGGGCTCCCAGTGATTGCCAGTCGAGTGGGGGGAATTCCTGCTCTGATTCATGATGCACACAACGGCCTTCTCATTCCAGCAGAAGACAGTCGTGCGCTTGCCGTCGCGTTGCGGCGAATGTTGTCTGACCCTGTGTGGGCCCAGACACTGGGACAGAACGCGATGCAGAGCATCGGAACCAACTATGGCGTTCCGGCCATGATCCAAGCCATTGAGTCGATCTATAGAAGAGCGGTAATCAGTTATGCGTAGAGCCGGCCTCACAATGGTAACTGCATTGTTTTATGTTGCTGCAATGGACACAGCAGCAGCTGCACCGGAGACAGGGCAACACTCTTTGCGGGCTGCCATCCATGTACACAGCACGATGAGCACAGGGTCGCTCAGTTTGGAATCGTTGGCGAGACGAGCTGAGGAGCAACAGCTGGATGTCTTGATTCTTTCAGAGAATCTCACGTTGCGGTATGACTATGGCCTTCAACCTCTTGAAGGACTACTGAAATATCACATCAGCTTTCCTTCAGTCATGGAGTACGGCATTCGGCAATTTCTCGATGAGGTGCGGAGCGTACAGCACCGCCATCCGAATCTGATCATTATTCCAGGGGTGGAGGTTGCCCCACACTATTATTGGACCGGTTCGCTGCTGCACGGGGATCTCACCATGCACAATGCCCAGCGAAATCTCCTCGTCATCGGACTGGAGAAGGCCGAGGATTATGAGCAGCTTCCTGCTCGGGGAAATGCCGGGTCGTTTACGTGGGATCGGCAGAGCTTCATCAACGGACTGCCGCTGCTGTTGTTGGTCCCTGTTGCTTGGTTGTGGAAGTCTCAAGACTCGAGACGCGTTGGTCGAGGGGGAGCTGGATCTCGCGTACGGCTAGTCCTTGTCGTCTTCTTGTTGCTCACAAGTGTTGCCCTCACGGTCAATGCATGGCCGATGAAGACTCCTGCCTACAGTTCTTATGACGCCACGGTCGGGTACCGGCCCTATCAAGCGTTGATCGATCAGGCTGTTGAGCGAGGTGCGGTGGTGTTCTGGTCGATGACGGAAGCTCGGGATTTCAGCCGACATTCATTCGGTCCACTGGGGACCGTCACGATCAAAACCGAACCCCATCCGGAAGCGTTAGTCTTGACAAAAAACTATACCGGATTCGGCGGATTGTACCAAGACGCCAGGCGAGTAGTCACACCGGGTGGTGTATGGGACCAATTGTTGGGAGCAAGGACGGGACGTGAACAGGGTCAGTTCCCTACGGTGATCGGAGAAGTGGCCTTCCACGGAACGACGGATGCCGGAAAAGATTTGGATCGCGTGTACACGATCGTTCAGCCATCCGAACGAACTGCCGCCGGTGTCGTGGCTGCGCTCAAGACAGGTCGGGCTTATACGGTCTCGCGAGGCGATCACCATAGCCTGTTTCAACTCGACGAGTTTCGTGTGGCGAATGACGGACAGTCCGTGGCGATGGGGGAGACGTTGAACGGAAATACGAGCGGCGATTTCATCGTCCGTGTCGGGGTGTCTGCCAGCGACGGGAAGTCGTACCAGGCGAAACTGCGTGTCATTCGATCTGGTCAGGTCATCAGGCAGATCGAAGGGCGGACTCCCTTGCATATCGAACTCGCGGACCGTGAGGCTCAGCGAGGAACGTGGCTGAATTATCGCGTAGAGGCTGTCGGCAACAGCGGAGAATTATTGACCAACCCGATCTATGTTTCTCCGGCGGACGGTACAAGATCAAGCCACTTCCACGGGAACGCCGACCGTTTGAGGAATACCACTCAGAGTCCGGTCGCAAGAAGCTGAAGGCGAGGGCAACCATGCGCGTGACTATTCATCAACCGCAATTCTTACCGTGGCTCGGGTATCTCGACAAAATCGACCAGGCTGATCTCTTTATTGTGCTGGATACCGTCCAATTCAAGAAACATGAATGGCAAAACCGTAATCGTATTCGGACGGCGACCGGATGGCAGTGGATGACGGTGCCGGTTCTCCAACATTTCGGGCAACGGATCGACGACGTCTTGATTAATCAGACCGTTGCGTGGAAGACACAACATCTGCGTGCCTTGGACATGCATTACGCCCGTGCGCCCTATCGAAATCGATATCTTGCCCAGTTGCGGGAGCTGTACGCGGCGCCTTGGAAGAAGCTGAGCGATCTCAACAAGGCGACGATTCAATGGTTGCTCGATGCCTATGGCATCACCACGCCGGTCCATAGCGCCGCCGGCTACGTGGCCCGTGAAGAACCGACGGACCGGTTGATCGACCTCTGTCTGGCGGTCGGCGCCACTGAATATCTTGCCGGACCGGGTGCTGAGCACTACATGGATACGTCGCGATTTGAATCTTCTGATGTCCGGCTCACAATACAGGCATTTCAGCATCCGATCTATCGCCAAATGTATGAGCCGTTTGAACTGAATCTATCGGCCCTCGACCTGTTGTTGATGCAAGGCCCTGACGCGCTTATGACGCTGCGCCGCACACGCCCGCTGGATCATTCTCTGACGAGCGTTTAGGAGGATCAGGTATGAGGAATGCCGTTGTCAAAGAGCCGATGCGCGTTCTTGCGCTGGGAGCCCATCCCGACGACATTGAGGTCGGGTGCGGTGGAACCTTGATCAAGTACGCAGAGAATGGCCATCGCATTTTTCTAATGGTCATGACACAAGGCGGGGCGGGCGGCAATGTCTCGATTCGTCGGAAAGAGCAAGAGCGGTCCGCCAAATTGTTGCAAGCCGAGGAGGTGTTCTGGGGAGGATATCATGATACGGAAGTGCCCCTCGGGCGGGATTTGATCCAGACGGTCGAAGAGATCGTGCGGAAGATCGAGCCGCATTTTATTTTCGTGCACTATCATGATGATACGCATCAAGACCATCGACATTTGGCGATGAGTACGATTACTGCCACACGGTATACGAAAAACGTCCTGTTTTATGAAGGCCCCACCACGCAGAACTTCGCGCCGACGGTGTTTGTGGATATCCAACAGGCGCTGGATCGAAAGATTGAGGCCTTAGAGGCACATGCATCTCAGGTGAAAAAGACTAATATCGAGGGCATCAGCATCGCGGATCTCGTGAGATCGTCGGCACATTTTCGAGGTATTCAAGGCCGCGTGAGGACTGCGGAAGGATTTCTCCCTCTGCGATTGTTTATTAACATCGGTGTATGATTCGGTTGTAATGATGATTCCTCACTCACGCCCTTCCATCGAAGCGGATGAAATTCGCGCAGTCGTGGACGTGCTGCGATCCCGTCAGCTGGCACAGGGGGCGCTGGTCGAACAGTTTGAGCGAGGGATGGCGGCCTACTTCGGCCTACCCGGAGGAGTGGCTGTGACTTCTGGAACGGCGGCGCTGGAAGTGGCCCTTCGAACACTCGGAATCGGACCAGGCGATGAGGTGGTCCTACCGAGCTATGTGTGTGCCGCTCCGCTGTTGGCGATCCAACGAGTCGGAGCCATGCCTCGACTCGTCGATATCGATCTCGATACCTTCAATATGGATTCATCGGCCGCACAGCGTGCCCTAACCTCAAAGACCAAGGCTCTGATCGTGCCTCATCTGTTCGGTCTTCCCGCCGATCTCACGGAGTTAGAGCGGTTGGGAGTGCCCATTATCGAAGACTGCGCACAAACACTGGGGGCGATGGAGCGAGGAAGGTCCGTGGGGTCGGTTGGTCTGTTGACGGTCTGTTCGTTTTATGCGACCAAGCTACTCTGTGCAGGTGAAGGTGGCATGGTGCTCTCGCGTGATGAAAGTTTGTTGGAGCGGGCGCGCAGACTCAGGGAGTATGACGAAACACCGTCTCTCCGTCCATGGGCGACGAACTTCAAAATGACGGATCTTCAAGCGGCACTAGGGGTGGCACAACTCAACCGTCTCGCCTCCTTCCTTGACCGCCGGAAGTGGCTTGCCCAGGAATATCGAGCGGCAGTGAACAGTTCAGCGCTGGTGCAACCGATTGTTCCGGCAGATCGCACCCACGCGTATTACCGATTTGTCGTGCGTCTACCCAATCCCTCCAAGGGACCAGATGGACTGCATGACCTGATCGCGCGTTTTGAGGCCCGTGGAATCCAATGTCGGAAACCTGTGTTTCGCTCGCTGCATCGCTACCTTGAGTTGGAAGGTTTCCCTTCCAGTGAGGAGGCGGAACGAACGGCGATGTCGATCCCGCTGTATCCCTCACTCACGGAGGAAGAAGAGGCTCAGATACATGTGGCATTACGATCGGAGTGGCCGTGAAAGTAATTGAAACGCCGCTCACGGCTCCGTTCTCAGCAATACGGTGGCGATGGATGACGCCGCTGGTCATTGGTGCGATGTTCGGAGTAGCTGTGCTTACCAGTCCTGTCGTCCGTACGCTCTTTCAGCTTGAGGGCTTGCGCTGGCTCTACATCTTCTTGTTGGCTTTTCTCGGGACCGGAGCCTTAACTCCGTTGATGGTCTGGGTCGGCCATCGATGGAACTTGGTCGATGCCCCTGCCGATCGAAAAATTCATCTGATTCCCACTCCACGGCTCGGCGGTCTTGCGTTGTACGGAGGGTTTGTCGGGTCCCTCTTGCTGAATTCGATTGTGCCCGATTGGATGGTGGCCATTCTGATAGCCGGCTCTCTGCTGTTGATCATCGGTGTGATTGACGATATTCGAGAGCTGCCGGCCTCGGTCAAACTACTCGGACAATTGCTGGCAGCCGGCATCGTGATCGCGTCCGGCAAGGTGTTGACCCTCTTTCCGGCCGGACCGCTTGGCGAGACGGCCAATATCCTTCTCACGCTCTTGTGGATCGTTGGGATCACCAACGCGTTCAATTTCTTCGACGGTATGGACGGATTAGCCACCGGCCTCGCCGTACTCATGGCGGGCTTCATGGGTGTGGTTGCGTTCGAGACGAATCAAGCGGGTTTGGGTTGGCTCGCCGTGGCCATGATGGGCGCAGGGCTGGGATTTCTTCCCTATAACTTTCGCGGGACCAAGCCTGCCGTTATTTTCTTAGGTGACGGGGGATCGACCTTCATCGGATTTACATTGGCTTGTCTGGCCGTCAAGGGAAACTGGGCGGATTCCAGTCCGATTGTGTCGTTCAGCAATCCGCTGTTGATTTTTGGGATCCTGATCTACGACATGGTCCACATCACCGTGGAACGTGTTCTGACAGGAAAGGTCACATCAGTGAAAGAGTGGTTGGATTATGTCGGGAAAGATCATTTACACCATCGTTTAGAGCGTGCGCTCGGCTCACGCCAGGCCAGTGTGGCCATGATTTTTCTCTTCACCATCTGTCTTGGACTGGCGGCGCTGACGCTTCGCCATGCCGGTCCGATGGAGGCGATGCTGCTCCTCATTCAAGCCGGTTTGATCGCCGGAATGATTACGGTTTTGGAAATCAGCGGTCGCCGTAGATAAAGCTTGCACTCCCGCGTCGTTCCCGTTAGAAAAGTCCACCATGATTCCCACCGTTGAATGGAGCAATGGCGCTGTCCGACTCCTCGATCAAAGCCGCCTCCCTGAAGTGGTTGAATTCCTGGATTGCCGTGACTACCAAACGGTAGCTGATGCGATTCGCACATTGAAAGTTCGCGGCGCGCCGGCCATCGGAGTGACGGCAGCGATGGGTGTCGCCTTGGGTGCCCAGGCGATTAAGAGTGCAGACAATACTGTTTTCACTCAATCGGTGTTGAAGATCTGCGATGAGTTGGCTTCAACTCGCCCAACGGCGGTCAATCTCTTTTGGGCTATTGAGCGGATGAGGAAAAAACTGAAGTCTCTACAAGGTTGTCCTATCTCGGATATCCAACAGGCTCTCACCAATGAATCTCAAGCAATACTTGAAGAAGATATCGCGCTCTGTAAAGCCATGGGTCGCCATGGAGCAGGGTTGATTCAAGATGGACAAACGGTTTTGACGCACTGCAATGCCGGTTCGCTTGCCACGGCTGGGTATGGAACAGCACTTGGAGTCATCCGTTCGGCATTTGAACAAGGTAAGAAAATCAAGGTGATTGCCGATGAAACTCGTCCTGTACTTCAAGGTTCACGATTAACGGCCTGGGAGTTGATGCAGGACCAGATCCCCGTCACGCTGATCACCGATAACATGGCTGGTTCACTGATGAGGCAGGGGATGATTCATCTCTGTGTCGTCGGTGCCGATCGGATTGCAGCGAACGGGGATGTCGCCAACAAAATCGGAACTTATTCCGTGGCGGTGTTGGCGAAGGCCCATCACATTCCCTTTTACGTGGCTGCTCCGTACTCGACCATCGACCTAAAGACAAAATCCGGAGCCGATATTCCGATCGAACAGCGAAATCCATCAGAGGTAACCACTATCCACGGCAGCCATCCGGTCGCACCCAAAGGTGTTGCCGTCTATAACCCGGCCTTTGATGTCACGCCGGCTGAACTTATCACTGCCATCATCACCGAGCGCGGCGTCTTCAAACCTGGTGAGATCGCGTCACAGTTTCAATCCTAAGCCGTGTGAGCTTGTCCATTTGTTCCTGCCAATAGTGTGATTCATATTCAATCTTGACTTTATGACCACTTTTGACTACCATATGACCATGATTAATGTTCGAGTGGCAGACTTGAAAAGTAGATTGAGCCAGCATCTTCGCAAAGTGCGGGCAGGAAGGCCCATTACCATTTTGGATAGAAGTACACCGATCGCACGGATCGTCCCTTATGAAGAAGAAGGGGCATCGTTGATAGTTCGGCACCCGGTCCCCGGTGCTCCATCACTTCAACAGATCTCTTTACCCCAACCGCTCAAACTCCAACGAGATATCGTTGAGCTTCTCTTAGAAGAACGTCAAGGCGAGCGGTGATCGCATACCTCGATTCTTCCACAATTTTGCGGGCTATCCTCGGTCAAGCGAATGCGCTGCAAGAGTGGGGCTCGATTACTCAAGGAGTGGCGTCCACCCTGGTTGAAGTCGAATGTTTGAGGACGTTGGATCGATTGAGGTTGGTCGAAAATTTGAACGATGCCGAGATTGCTACCAGACGGGAAGCGGTATTTCGATTGCTGGAGGCTATTGAAGTCGTTGAGCTGACGAGACCGATTCTATCACGAGCGGCACAACCGTTACCGACTACGCTGGGTACGCTGGATGCAATTCATCTTGCAACCGCGTTACTTTGGAAAGAGCGTACGAGAACTGATTTGGTAATGGCGACGCATGACGAGGGATTGGCGACGGCGTCTCGGGCCAGTGGACTGAGAGTTGTCGGTGTTTCTTTTTCCGCGTAGGTTTCATTCATATATCGGCTTATACCTGCTCGTGTGATCTAAGCTCGACCGACCTTCGGTTGGGTTTTATTACGGCTCTCTTTGTTTCACCTCTTATTCCGCCTTTGCTCGGGTCGACCATAACCCAATCGCGATCAACGCAAGCGTGAATGCCTGCGGGACAAGGCTCTGCATACTTGGGTGAATGCCCAGCAGCGGGAGTGAGATGAAGCGAACCCTCGTGATATCCAGCACACCGGCTTCTTGTAATGCGGCAATGCCATTCCCGACAAAGATTACGGCCATGAGTGCCAAGAGGCTTGACGCTACGGCGAAGAATGGCCCGATCGGCAGGCGCACACTGTAGCGAAGGATTGCGCTGCCGATCAGCACAAGGAGCACGGTCGCAGCAGCGATGCCCCATAGCACTGCGCTATGCCCGAGCGATCCGGCCTGTGACCAGAGGGTCTCGTAGAACAGGATCACTTCAAATAGCTCGCGATACACGACCAAGAACGAGATGCCGGCCATCGTCCACAGCGTACGTTGAGCTAGTGCAGTACTGAGTTGCTCACGGACGTAGCGGTTCCAGGCTTGCGCGTTCGAACGGCTGTGCAACCACCACCCCACGTAGAGCAGCATGGCCGCGGTCAGGAGTGCGGTGATGCCTTCGGTCAGTTCGCGGTTGGCGCCAGAAATGTTGAGGAGGTAGCGGGCGAGGACCCATGTCAGACCTCCCAGCGCCACAGCTCCCATCCAACCGATATGGATGTAGGGCAACGCATCACGCCGACCGGTCTTGACGATAAACGCGATGATGGTCGACAGGATCAAAATCGACTCTAATCCTTCGCGCAGCAAGATGACCAAAGAACTGACGAAGGCCGTACTCGGGGAGACGTTGCTGCTGGAGAGTGTCTCAGCGGCGCGGTCGAGCAATGTCCGAACTTTCAAGGACTGTTCGGTTACGGCTTCGGACACCCATCCTTCGTCGATGGCCGTACGGAGTGCCATCATCTCGCGCTCAGTTTCTTCACGCAGCGGTGCATCGACTCTATTCAATGCCGATTCGACGAGCTCAAAACCTTCGAGATAGGCGGCGATCGCAAGACGCCGGGCATCGGCTCGGTTCCCACGCGCATAGGCTTGTGCCGTTTCATCGAGTGCGGTTCGCGAGAACGCCAGTGGCTCTTGGGCTCCGGCCTGCAATGCATGCGGCTGTCGCATGAGGTAGGCACGCACAGCGTCGACTGTCGAGCCGGCAGGGGCCTGCTGATCGGGTGTTTTTGTCACCAACGCGCGGAGGCTCCCGAAGGCTGTCCTGCCTTCGCCTTGCAGCCAAAGTGTCTCGCCCTTTGAAATCACGTCTGGATCGGTGCGCAGACCAGCGGTAAAAAAAGCCAATGCCCAGCGGTCTGTCTCGGAGAGTTCGGAGAAGGCGCGCATCGCCGTGCCCTGCACGCCGAGCGTGACGGTGTTATAGAGGCCATAGAGGCTGCGTTGACGCATGCGGGCGTCATCATGGAAGTCGCTGGGTGTCGGCTCGAGGCCCTTCGCCAGTGGCCCATCGCCTCGCCCCTGCTGGCCGTGGCACAGCGCACAGTGTTGGGCATACAACTGCTCACCCTGCTGAAGGTCGGGTGGTCGGCGCGGAGCCACGCTCAGGTTCCATGCGTGGATAACACCGATGAGCAGTTGGTCAGCCAGTGCGGAAATCTCGCTCCCCGATGCCTTCGCCTCGACGCGAGCCAGCAGTCCACGAGCCTGTTGAAGCAATACCGGTTGTTCAGGGGCTGTGGGTAATTCGCCCAGAAGGGTGAGGACTTGGGTAGCGAACTCGCACTGTTCGGCATATTCGTCAGCGTTGATTACCCGGCCATCCTGCACGGATCCAGGGTAGTCGACGCCGACATAATCGAGCATGTGCACGATGGTCTGCGCCTTCTCGTTGTCCGCCATCGCGACACCGGGTAGATGCACGACCACTGCGACGAGCGCGAGCCACCATGGCAAAATGTTGAGAATGAAAGTACGCATGGGTTTCATGTCGTTTTGACCTGCTGCTTGTCCAGGTCTCTCTCCTTCAGAAGAGGGATGGTACGACTCCAAACCAATTGAGTCGCGCATAGGACGACGGTGCCAAAAAACATGCACCATACATGTCCAGATGAAGACTAAAGGATGCGTGTGGATTTTCGCAAGACATCCCCACCGGACCCCGGCATCTTTTAATGTATGAGAGATCGTGGAAGAAAGAGGTGAGGGATTCGACGAGTCATCCGTCTTACATACGCTCTCCTATGTCCGTTCTCAATTTGTTATCAACGCGACCGTTCGCATGAGTCACGCGTCGCGATGTTTCCCAACCCGGCCATTCTGGTCACAGAGGGCCCTCTGGATTTTGGGGTTGCCATAGGTCTGGCGACTGTCGTGGCGGAGCAGCCGGAGTGTGATCAAAGGATTTCTTCGGCTTGGCCGCATGGATGGTATAGGTGCGCTTGGAGAGGGTCTGATCGATCACTCTTTTCCGCAGGCCGTTTCCCACAGGCCTTGATTGACGCTCTTCGATTCCACATTCATCCAGAAGCCTTCGCTTGTGTGCCCATTGTTTCCGATTATCTCACCTGTTCCCATGTGGCCGTAGAAGTCTGTGGCCGCCAGAGTTCGAACGCGCATTGCGGCGCAATCGAATTGCTTGATGATTTGGGTGGAGTAAAAGCGGGTGGGTGTCCGCCCTCCCTGCATGGCTTTCCAGTCGATCAGGGCTGAGAGCGTGACGACAGTATTCTCTCGCCGGATGCTGTCGGGATCGATGTAGGCAGTTTGCAATGGGTGCGATTGATATCGGTCTTCAAGAGCGCTCCATTCAGCTCGTACCTGTGCCGGTCCCACAATCAACAGGACGAACAAAACCCCAAGACCAATCCGATACAGAAACATAGCGGCTTCCTTTGTGAGACAAACTTCTATAGCCGACAGAGTCGGCTCAGTCGATCTCATGGAGTTTCAGCAAGTTCGTGCCGCCGATTTGCCCCGTCATGGTACCGCAGACGATCG
>CABVRR010000019.1:27336-46445 GCA_902500705.1 uncultured Nitrospira sp. | reverse complement strand
CGGTTTACGAAACCGCTGCTCTACCAACTGAGCTACGCCGGCACCTTGGTAAGACAGAGAAAAGAAGGGAGCTGAGTATCGATCGGCATGATAACGAGCATCTACAGAGCCTGTCAATCGAGTAGATCAAGCCACCCAACACTATGGTCCGATCTTCTGCACCGGAGTTGAGACCGGTCCTGAGGAGTCGGCGGGATGGTCCGGTGGTTTCTGCATCGGAACTGATTTTGGGTTATTGCCTCTTGCCACCGGATAGATGCGCACCATACCACCCCGTCCGGTTGCAGGTAGGCAGAGCCCTTCTTGTTTGTTCTTGAATTGTTCTCGAGCCACATGCGCGGCCTGTCCCCGCGCATAGAGACAGAGTTCGCCGGCGACGACCGTCCCATCTCGATTCATATCAGCCAAGCCTTGCAATCCTCGCAGAAGCTGATAGGTAAACAACCCGTGCTTGCCCGCGTCATACGCATGAGCGTCTTGCAAGCTTCGATTACCCACCATCCACATCTCCACATCTTTTCTTGCTTCACTGACGGAGGATCCCCACCCAGGCGAGGGGGTATCGGCAAGTCCGGCACCCGGAGCGGGATCCATCGAGACATCGAACATCAAAATGGCCTGCCGAATCGGAAGGCGGGCGAGTACGTCCTGAAGACGGGCGAGGGGATACAGCTGCTTGGCCCCGGAAAGTTCCCCATCATATGGCACGAGCGAGATGGCTCCGGTCCCGCCGTCGACCAGCGCTCGTCCTGAAAAAAATACATAGACAACGGTCTCTCGATCCACCCGTTTTTCAAGCCATCGTTCGAACGTCTCTTCAAAGTCTCGTTCGAGAGCCTGTCGGTCGAGCAAGATTCGCATGCGCTCGCCAGGAACGCCGCCGATGATGCGCAAATATTCGGCCATGACTTCCGCATCATGGTGGGCATACTTGACCGTCGGCACCTGCCCGTCACGAAACGTCCCGACGCCGATTGAAATGATCACGGATTTCGGGCGACGGAAGGCCGCTAAGGACTTCGGCATCGTGTCGACATCCGGAACTGATGCCGAATCGATGACTTGCGGTTGAATGCCGAAACGAAATATTTTCGGCGAGGGTACCGTCGCCACCTGGCTGGTCGTCCGCAAGCTCAGGGTTAACTCTCCGTGAAGCACTTCTTGAGATCCCGTCACCCGTTGGGTGATCGAGGTATGCTTGATCTCTCCTGGTTGAAGGCTCCCCAGTTGGATGTCCGATGGAAATACGGCGGCCAACTCGGCTTTTCCTTCAGTCACGACCGTCACGTCTTTGGCTTCTCCCATTCCCTCATTTTTGACTTCGAGTTCGATCGTGAGCGATTCATCTGGTTGGAGGAAGTAGTCCTGATTTTCATCTCGAATGATGGCGCGAAAGCTCAGCTGTGCCGGCTCACCGGTTGAAGCCGCCTGAGGCACGTTCGGTACTGCGTCGGCTGCCACAGCAGGCGATGTGACGGCTCCGGCTATCGGTGCCTCCACGGAGGGGCGTGGACGTACCGTCATTGGAACCCAGGTGTCTCGTTGAGCGGCGTACTCTCGGATTTGTCCCGATTGTGCAATGTGCTGAGCCAATTCGGTAGTCGCCGAGTCGATCGCATCCTGAACGATCACCTCCAAACCTTCGACCTGACAGGAGGATTCCATGACCGTTATCGTTCCACGGCTGGTCTGCTCACGTTTCTGACTATAGAGTAGCCGTCCGTCACGCGCCAAGAATACCATCTCAACCCCGACCGTCGCCGTTGTCGGATAGGTTCCCGGCCTCTGCGCAGGAACGGCAAGCTCGATCCGCCTCACTCCCATGCCGACCTCCACGACGCCGTCTGACGCAATGGTTTCATCGTGCTGATTCTGGTCGGTGACACCGGCGAACACCCCGGCCAATTTCTTGGGGACGGCAGCGACAAACCGATCGGCCAGAGCCAATGATGTTGCCTCTCCACACCCGTCGTGATAGGGCACCTCGGCAGTCGTCACGCTGGGCGAGAACCAAATGGACGGCGTCAGGGGAATCGGCTGGACGCTGACCGGTTCCTTCTCTCGTGTGATGAGGGAACAACTGAGACCGGACAGAACGAGGGCCAGCGCCACGCCGAAAAGCATCAGCCGGCGGCACAGGAGGAGATGAGCCTTGAGTCTAGGTCGTAGCTGGTTCACCGTGTGGTTATACCGAATTCGTACCGGCGTCACAACCGTGGAAGACGCATTGACAGCCCCTTTTCGCCTGGGCTATGGTCGCGCCATGTCCAGTCCAGCCGCGTCTTCTTCGGATTTCTCCGGGGTTCCTTGGTCAGCTCTGGCGCGATTGATCCGGCTGCCGAACCAAACCGGCACCTATCTCTTGCTGTTGCCCACGCTGTGGGGGTTGGCACTCGCCGCGCGAGGAATTCCCCCGCTCTCGCTTGTCGTCATTTTCATCGGTGGATCATTCATCATGCGGAGCGCCGGAGTGATCATGAACGATTTGGCCGATCGTTCGTTCGACCGGCAAGTCGTCCGCACCAAGGCACGTCCCTTGGCTTCAGGTGAGTTATCACAGCGCCAAGCGGTACGACTGCTCAGCGTACTCCTCATCGCAGCGGCAAGCCTGCTGCTCTTCCTTCCACCCATTGTAACCTGGCTCGCCCCGATTGCGGTCTTTCTGGCGGCCCTCTACCCCTACTGCAAACGGTGGATCCATATCCCGCAAGCCATGCTTGGCATCGCGTTTGGCTGGGGGACCATCATGGCCTGGGCTGCAGTGCGAGGACAACTTGATGTACCGGTGTGGTGCCTCTTTGGAGCAACCGTCGCCTGGGCCGTGGCCTATGACACAATCTACGCAATCCAGGATCAAGAGGATGACCGCCGGATCGGGGTCAAGTCTTCCGCACTATACTTCGGGTCTTCCGTTCACTACGGAGTAGGCACGGCATTCGGTCTGATGCTGGCGTTCTTAGTCGCAGCAGGGTGGTTTGCTCAGCTAGGATGGCCCTATTACGGGGGGCTCTTGGGTGTGACGGTCTTTTTTCTGTTTCAAATCGACCGGCTACGAAGACCGATTGCTCCGACACAGGCGTTTGCCATGTTCCGGCAGCACGTCTGGGTTGGCGTCACCATACTGATCGGAATCGTAGCAGGTGCGCTTGCCTAAGGTTTTTCGACCGGCTTTTCTACAATCGGTTCTTCCTTGGGAGCACGCAGAGTCGACACATACATCGTGACTGCCTTGGCATCTGCATCACTCAACCCCAATGCCGGCATGCGTGTATGGCTATCCATGACTTGCGGATTCTTGAGCCAACGATAAATCCACGTGGCGTTCAGTCTGAACCCTGCTCGATCCAACGCAGGGCCGA
This sequence comes from uncultured Nitrospira sp., assembly GCA_902500705.1. Taxonomy (GTDB): domain Bacteria; phylum Nitrospirota; class Nitrospiria; order Nitrospirales; family Nitrospiraceae; genus Nitrospira_D. The sequence continues at coordinate 43,086 of CABVRR010000019.1, read as the reverse complement.
TCTTCCCACCCTCACCGGCAAGATTATGGCAACCGTTGCAGCCATACTTATTTTCGTAGAGCCTTTTCCCACGATCGACCATTTTCGCAATTTCCGCCGGCTTGATCGTCAAATCCGGCCTCGGAACGCTCACACCTTTTCCAGGTCTGGTGGAGAAGTTGTTCAGCGAAACCTGAGCCGCATCCATCTCTTTCTTGGCTTGTATCATTGCCGTTTGTTCGGCCTCATAGGCGGATTCATCCACCTCTACGTCTTTCTTCAACTGCTCACTCTTCCGCTCCGCTTCGTCACTGGCTTTCTTCTCTGCCGCTTCATAGGCCTGCTTGGCTTGTTCAAACTTGGCCTGAGCAGCCTTGAACCCTTCTTCGAGCGAGGTCTTGCGCCCCGCGACATTGAACTCCATCTTCATGTCGTGCAATGTACGCACATACCCGACGATCGCCCAGATTTCATCCTCGGACAATGTATATTTAAATGTCGGCATCGTGGGAACAGCAAAGTCGTCGTCGCCGATCGGATCACCACCCTCTTCGCTGGTGTCCAACATGTCACGTGAGATGGTCGTGAAGAGCTCTTCATCCTTGAAGGTACTCATCTCGCCCTTATTAGAGAGATCCTTCGGTTTCGGGTCCGGCATGGATGACCAATTGAAGCCTTCGTTTTGCCTACCGCTTTCACCGTGACAATCGCTGCAATAGTGCGTATAGAGCTCGTGCCCTCGCTTTTCCTGCTCGTTTGCACAGCCCCCGGCGAGCAACAGTCCTCCACCTAACACTCCAACCGTCAATCCAATGATACCCAGCCGTGCCGCCTTCATGCTCACTGCCCTTTCTTCAGTTTTCTGATCAGAACAAACTGAAACCCCAAGGCCAATGCGGCGGCGATCGCCGCATACATATAGCCGGAATAATCCGGCGGGGCATCGGCTCGGAAATACCACCAAGACGAGACGGCCTTTTGAGACCCTTTTTCAACCAGCTCGCCCGCGCCATCTTTTCGACCGTCCCACACGGCAAAGGCAATACTGATAAATTGGCCCGGTGTAATTTGCACATCCTCTTCAGCATGCCCGGTCGACAGGTTTCTTGAAAACACCACTTTCCAGCTTCCGTTTGAATAGACCCCTTTCGCGGTCACATCTTGGTGCTCTTGCGGCTTCAACGTCCCGAAGCCTTTGGCGGTCATATCGGCGGCCTTGTTCGTTTTGTTTTTCCAAAACCAAATATTGACCGGCCCGCCCTCCACCTGAAGCATCGGTTGTCCATGGGCGAAGTGCGCTTTCTTGTCCCCCACCATAAACTCGAGCGCTGCGGCATCGTCCGGATCTTGCGTGGGATCGGCATACTCAAGAAGAAACGCAACTTGTTTACCGTCATGTAACGCGCGCACAGAGACATCCTTGACCGTAACTTCCTGAATGCGGTTCGGCCAATGGACTTGCGGCGACATCGGAAATGTCGCAGGCGGCGCACTGCTCCAAGCTGCTGCATTGGGGTCGTCAATGGGAACTCCCCCCGTCATGAGCGTGGCCCGAACTGAGACGCTTTCTTGTGCTACGCTCAGAGATGTCCCGCCGATGATCGTCGCCACCACCATGGCCACGCCACCACGCAGAACCTGTTTCATCACGCGATTCGCCGGTTTCATACTGGCCTCGTGCTCCCTACACACCTAGATCCGTCCACCTGTCCTCGCCTCTTATTCCCATGTCCTCGGGGATTGATGGGCTCCATCGTATTCACCCATGATGATCTTCCAAATCCATTCGTCCGGCAGTTCGACTTCCCAGCGAGGCATCGCAGACTTCCATGGCGTCCCCTCGATCGGGAGGCCGACGCCTCCCTTCTTGATACGCCAAAAGAGATAGCTTTCTTGCAACATAGCGATCGTCGTCGGATCGGCAAAATTGGCTGGTGCCGGAATAAAGCCACGCGCGGCTGGTCCCTTGCCGTCGAAGTTTCCACCGTGACAGGGAGAACAAAAGGCCGCGTAGAACCCTTTTCCCTGCATGATGTTATCCGGAGTCTTGGGAACAGGATTCGACAGACCGGTATATTCCCCTGGCGGTGCCGGATGAACGGTTCGGCTTTCCGTGGGCGGAAGATCGCTCACGGCCGTACTGCCGTATGTTTGCCACCCCACCAGCAGCGGAAATAGAATGAGCACTCCATAGCGAAGCGCTTGCAGGCCGCCGACATTTTCTCCGGTCAGGAACCGTTGCATCGGCCCCCAGAACGCATCTTTCGATTCTCCGCTCAACGTTTCATAGATAACGATACCGGACGCGGTCAACAGGAGATAGAGGAAAATCAAGCTAGAGGGAAGTGGTGCTGAACCGGGTATATTGGGCAGCACAAACTTCAAAAATAAATACATGCCTACCATGAGAATGATCGGCTTCCCTAACGCCCCCATACGTTCCTCCCTAGTGCGTGTGTGCGTCGGCTACAAGTGCGGCAGTAGCGGATTTCACCGGAGCAGACGGCGTCTTACCAGGTATTTCCAGCTCCGATAGGCTGACGGAGATCGGCTCACCGCTCATTTGCTGCAGAAACGCGATAATCGCCAAAATTTCGTTCTTGGAGAGCCCGATCGGATCCTTATTGATCGCGGGCATCGTGGCCGGATATTCCTTCGGCACGCCACCATGCCGGTAATCCTGATACACGAATGCCTGAGGATCCGTGAGGCTTTCATAGAGAAAATCCTTGCTCAATTTGGCGCCAATCCCCTTCAAATCCGGACAACGAGCCGATTCGCTTGGACCGATGGAATGGCACAGCGCACATTGGCCTTTACTGAAAAATACTGTTTGTCCGATGGCTGCAATGTCCGTCGGTGTCTTGATGCTGGCAATATCGACCTTTTCCTCCGCCGGAGGTAACGAGGCCAACTGAGGCACCGCGAGTGACATGAGCGAAAACAACCCAAGCACGATGAACACAAACCCTGTGACCCTGACAAACACGGCTTTGATGAACAGAAGGATCAGAATCCCGATTCCAACGATTGATAAGGCAATCAATTGTAGTTGTGCAATGTCACTCATAGGCCCTCAAATTATAAGCACTGAGTTCTTTCTTCTTCCGTTCCTACTCTTGAACTCACCATGTAAAACTCAGAACTCTCTTGTCCTTGCTAATGCCGCTCCTCCGGTGCCCCTCCGGCCATAGCCGGAATACCGTGCGGCAACTCTCCTTTTCCTGCTCCTGAAGCGGTTTTGTACTTATCACCCATGGTGGCCACCCAAAAGATAAACGCCACGAGGATACAGAAGAAAAACGTACAGAAGGCCATAATTAATGACGCGCTGCCGAGCGCCGGTGAATAGGCATAGGGTGACGTATCACGCATGACTCCGTATACGTGCCAATGGACGCGGGAAGAAGACCGCGCATACCCCATCAGCGTCATGAGGAGAATGACCATGACGGCATTCAAGACCAAGGCATAACCCGCTCGCGGAGGCATGCTCCCCCACACCATTTCCGTGGTTGTTTTGGAACTTTTCAGCAAGAGCGCAGTCAACGGCGTAATCGTGAGAATGACGAAGCCGACGATGGCTACCTGAGACGTCGAGAAATAATTGATGCGGACGATCGCCGGCACAAAGTACCCCCAGATACCAAGGACGATGACCGCAATACTGGCCAACACTAACACGGCACCCATGACCGCCTTCCCCAGCTTTGCCCACCCGGCCGTATCTTGTTTCCCTGCCCGCCAATACATGACAAAGCTCATGAAGGTAATAAGGATCATGAGATTGGAGACGGTCATTTTTGCGGACATGACGCCCAGGACTCCCAGCAACGGATGATGGGCCCCTCCCATCTTCTGGGCCTCTTCGATACTGGCCACGAGTGAGTGCGGCGTCATCCAGACCGCAAGACAGAGCAGCAGGCTGACCAGCATCATCAACATGGCGCGCCGGTACTTGGCCTCTGATCCTGGAATACGATAGGTAATCCCCAACCAGAAATAATAATTAGAGCCAAGAAACAGTACCCCGATCAGCATGGCCTGGATGATGAAGAGCCAGGACAGGAATCCTCCCATCAGTGTAATGCCCATCTGCTGGTTGTACTGGTAAATTTCCCGCATGAGCCAATAGCCGGCAAAGGGCAAAGCCAACAGGCCGAATACACCGATAAAGTTGCCGACATAGCCCATCCAATCATAATGTTCCCGATCCTCGGGGCTTTTCACCGACAAGTATCGGACGCCGGCATAGGCTCCACAGATGTATCCACCGAGCACGACGTTCGCGATCAGTCGATGGATATTGATCGGCCACCACGTTGGATTCCAGGTTGCGGCCCAGGCTCGCTCAAGGGCTGAACCTTCAGCAATGACAACCGGGCTGGATTGGAATGTCGCCCAGGCATTCGGCACGATCATGATGAATAGGGCGAAGAAGTTCAGCAGGAACCCGAGAAACACATGCAACGATTTCTTCCTGCCATGCTGCATGGCATCCCACCCATACCAATATAAGTAGAGCGTTGCTGTTTCGAGGAGAAAGAGGAGACAGTACAGTAAAAACGACGGGAAAAAGACATCCGTCAAGTAGTTCATCAGCTTGGGATAGAAGGCCACCAAGAGAAACAACAAAATCCCGCCGAACAGCGCGGTGGTGGCATAGGCTGAGGTCAACAGCTTGGTAAACTCCTTGGCAAGCTTGTCATACCGCTGTTCGCCTCCCCGCCAGGCAATGACTTCACACAGCCAGGCAAAGATCGGCACACCTAAGACGAACCCGGCCAGGAGGAGATGCAACTGGGCGACGATCCACACAAGGTTTCGGCTGCCGATGTACGGGATATCACGATATTCCGTAGGACCGGAAGTGGAGCCTTCGGCAGCAAGGCCCATCGAAGGAAGCATGACCCACCCTACCGCCAACAAGAGACCGACGAGCCATCCGCCGCGACCCCTGACGGCCAGGAAAGCCCGTTGAATCGTTCCGACCCCTTGTTGTATGGCACTCACCTCATCACCTCTCAAGTTACGGTTTCGTCTTGGCAGAGGTATCCTTGGCTGTTTCGCCTTCGGCTTTCCCCTTACCCTTTTCTTTCTGTTTTTTCGTATTCGCCTTCTGCTGCTCCATTGCTTCGACTTGCGCCGCAAGCGAAGCAATTCGCTGCTCATCCTTATTCAACGATTCGACCGGCTTGAACGCCGGTTGAGCTTGCGCCTCTGGTTTTTTACAACAGTCATGCGGATGTGGAGTCGTGACCGGAAGAATGGTCCAAAATACCAACGAGAGAACCACCCCGACTCCGGCTAAGGACGTCAACAATAGCCCTTGGTCGCTCGGCACGCGCATCAAATCCCAGCGAGTCACGATCCCCTGGTAATTTTCAGACACCGGACGTGAGTCTTCCGCGATGCGCCGAATGATCTGTCCAAGGATGGAAATTCCGATGACCGCCAAGATGATCAGGATTGCCGATGAGATCGATCCCCACACCGTGAGCTCGAGACCGATTCGCTCCGCAACGGGCAGGCCGGTCTTGAAGAGGTGCCGCATGCTTTCCATCTCAGCCATCGAATGCGAGGCGGTAATGGCGATCTCCGTCACGCGGCTGACAATCCACCAGAGGAGCGGAAGAAAGAAGGTTCCGATGAGTGCGGTTCTCCACCAGATGGCAAAACCAAGCCCGTCATCAGGGGGTTCTTTTCGAAGTCGTTCCAGGAAGAATGTTCGACCAACCAACCCTAGCGCCCAAATGTCGACGGGAATAGACATTCCAAAAATAATCGGCAGGCCGATCCCTTCCCCGAAGTGCGTCTCAAAAACGGCCATAATAATAGGGGCGGCGAAGACGGTCACGGGGCTGGCAAACAGCATTAAAAAGGCCAGCCCGAACCGGCCTTCGAAATGCACCAATCCCATCGTCATGGCAAGCACCGCAAAGACTGCTTTGATGGGAATGCCGGTCCAGCACGCAGACCAGAGGATACCGAATCCAATTTTCGTTGGCGACATTGATTCGCGTTCTTCAGCCATGATTCATTGTTGCGAGGATCAGTCCAGGAACTCTCGGTTAATCACCGAGGCCACCGTGAACAACACGATCACCACCATGATGGCAATCCAGCTGATCAACGCGATCGGTCGTTTAAAAATATTCCGCTCAGGATCCTTGTCGAAAAATGGAAGCGCTACCAGCAGGCCCATAAAGATGACCGGCAGCGCCACAGCTCCCATAAATTGGCCGAACTCACCGGCGAACAGTTTCAGTCTGAGCAGCTGGAAGTAGAATAAAAAATACCATTCCGGCTCGGGATGATAGTCTCCTGGATCCGGCGCCGCTTCATCCAACAACACCACCGGCTCCCAGAGAGCCAAGGCACACACGCCGAGAAACACGAAGGCCATGCCGACCATATCTTTCCAGATCTGACGTGGAAAGAAATAATCGGTCTTCGCCTTGATTTCTTCGACTGTTCCGCTGAATGGTCCGGCAGGCGCAGCGACGCGAAACAGAAATAGATGCAATCCGGCAAGAGCCATCAGCGCTGCAGGAAGGATCATCACGTGCAGGACAAAAAATCGACTCAAGGTCATTTGACCGGGAGTCGGTCCACCTTTCAGAAACCGGGCAATAAAGTCGCCGACGACAGGTGTTTTATCCAGGATTTCTACCCCGACCGTCGTGGCCCAAAACGCCCGCTGGTCCCAGGGTAACAAGTAACCGGTAAAACCGAAGGTGATCACAATACCGAACAGAGCCAGGCCGACCAACCAGAGCAACTCCCGTGGTTTTTTATAGGCGCCCCACAGAAACACCTGCGACATGTGCGCGACGACACAGACGACCATGGCACTGGATCCCCAGAAATGATAGCCAAGGATAAACCACCCATAATCGACATCGTGAATAATGTACTGCGTGCTGGCATACGCATGGTCGGCCGTCGGCACGTAGTAGAACATGAGCAGCATGCCGGTCAGTGCCTGCATGGCAAAGATGAACAGCAAGATCGATCCGAACACATAGGCCCATCGAGAGCCCCCAGGGATCGGCTCATTGAGCATCTTAGCCTGCATTTCCTTGAGGCCGACACGCTCGTCGAGGAACGCCACAAGCTTTTCGATCATGCTGGGCTGCTGATCAGGAATCGTTGTAGGAGACGAGTGTTTGCTATCCATGCCGCCAGCTTTCAAATGATTCGGATTTGCGATTTCGTACCGGCCTTGAACTCCATGTCGATGATCTCCACCTCGCCTCCCGCGGACACCCTCACGGGCAACGCGTCAAGCCCGCGTGGCGCGGGACCATCGAGCACTTTCCCTGCGGCGTCATAGATGCTCAAATGGCAGGGGCAGAGAAACACTTGCCCAAGCGCTTTATGCTGTCGCCATTTGAATGCGCAGCCTAAATGAGGGCACTTGCCGGAAAACGCCACATAGGGGATGTCCTTTTTGTTCGTCCAGAGGGTCTTCCCACTGGCATCCCGAAATTCTTCATCCTTCCCCTCGTAGACTTTTTCAAGAAGCTCCGGAGTCGCTCTGAGAACCCAGACGTTCTTGTCGACTTCGGACTCCGGCATGTATGCTTCTTTCATTTTTTTCTTGTACTTGAACTGCACACCGACATCTTCTTGCTTGATCTTGCTGATATTCCCCACCTTCAACCATTCGTTGTCAAAGTCCGCGTACATCGGCTTCATCAGAAAGCGGAGAATGGGGAACGCAATGGGCAGGCCGATCAAAAACCCAATGACATGCGTGAAGTTCATGAAAAACGTGCGCCGCTTGACGTTTTTTTCAAGGTCCGGTAACGGGACCAAGACTTCGCCCGGTGTCACATGGAGGTTGTCTTCGAGATGCGAGATTTCCACTTCATGCGTCGTGACGTAATCGTCCCGCTTGAAGGGCGGCAAGGCGAGAATATCGGCCGACGGCGTGCGCAACTGGACCACGTCGTCCGTAACGTCTCGCACCTGGCCGATCGCAACCTGACGCTCGCCGCTGCCGTTCATGGACACGACGATGTGGCTGATTTCATGAGAAAGGGGATCGAGCACGACCTTCGAGACTTCACCGATATCGAGGTCTGTACACCGGACTTTTGATTTGAGCTTGGGTTGCAACATTACTATTTCTTGATCGGCTTTGGGGTATTTACTGAAGTGTTCTTGAAGGTCCCTAACCAGGTAGCAAGCGCCAGCATTTCCTTGGGATCCATAAGGTCTTTAAACTTGTTGGGCATGATGCCCTTCTGCCATTCCTTGTCATACCCCTCGGCCATAAAGCTCTTGGGGTCTGCAATCTTCTGTTGGATCTCCTCCACCGTCAACAACGTGCCGATATTATCCAACTCCGGTCCTCGTTTTTTCCCACCTTCACCTCGGAGCTTGTGACAGTTGTAACATTCTTGGAGCTGCCACTGCTCTTCACCTACCTTCATGATATCGCCTCCTGCTCCACCGGCTGCCGCAGCAGGCTTTTCACTCGTCGAGGGGGGCGGAGCTGTCGCCACCATCTGCCCAGTCCCGAGCCCTTTGAGACGCTCTTCAAGAGCCTTGACCTTCTCATCAAGTTCCTTGGCGCGAGCGATCAACTCTTCCGCCTTCCCCTGTGTCGACTGCTTGCGTTCCTTTTCGAGGAGCTTGCCGATCTTTGCCTTTTCATCCTCCGGGTCGAATTGCGGCAAGAGCGATGCGCCGGCCACACAGACCGTCACCAAGAGAATCCAGAACGCACTGACAGCAAAGAGGGATTTCCCTCCGCTCATTGCCTCAATTGGCTTTGCATCCAGCAGGATGAAGACCACCGCCCCGATCAATGCAACGGTGAAGAACAGGATCTGGAACGAGACTGGCAGCTCCTGCGAATGGGCGACGGCGACAAGAGCACCACCGACCACCAACCCAATCCCTAGCTTCTTGAATATATTCCCCATACGAATTCTCGCCGCCTCAATAGGCGCTCCACTCAGTGATTACTTGGCTGCAACAGGGACGGCACTCTCCTCAGGCTCTCGAACCTTGGATGCAGACGGACGAAGAGCCACCAATGCAGCCACGGTGACAATGGCAATAAACACGACGCTGATTGCCGTAATCCATCCGGCCGAATACGAGAGCGTCGGGGTAAAGGATTCGGCGCTGAGATCCGACACCAGGCTGTAGGTATGGAAGTACTTCTTGAGCAACGACCGCACTGCCCCCATCAACCCCATGATCCATGTGGAGGTGAAAGCCAGAAAAATCAACACAAACTGCGCTGCAAAATCGATCTTCCCCCAGAGAATCGTGCCCTGCTTGATTGTTCGGTTATACAGGACGAAATTGACGACCGTCACAAAGACCAACGTCAAGATGGCAGAGAGCTTCGCCGGCATGGTCGACAGGTAATCCCACCCTTCTGGCAGCTTCATCTCATCGGGCATATCGGAGCCGGTGGCCACGAACCCGGCGGGAGTCAGCCAGACTGCATCGCTGATCAGCATGATGATAAAGCCGATCTTGATCACAGTCCTGGCGGAGACAGTCTTCGGTACGAATCGGCCCAACAGGAACGGCGACAACGTGAGGGGCAACAGGAATGCCAACGACAGCGGATCGGGAATCCAATACTTGTCCATCACCCACATCGTGACCGGAAGCAACACTATCAACACAATGGGAGCTAAGATCGTAATTCGAACGTTTTCGGCCCCTTCGATTCGCTTGACGCTGAGCCAACTATAATAGTTGATGCCCAGGAACAGCAGCCCGATCATGATGCCCTGCGTCTCAAAAAACATGGAGAGCTGGTCGGCCATCATGTACGGACAGAATGAAAAATCGTAATCGCACATTTCATAGGCCAACAGGAGCCCCGTGAACGGCTGCAGGAGCGACCCCCCGACGGCGATCCAGATGGAAGCAAATCCCATCCAGTCATAGTAAGCCTTTTCTTCCTTCGTCTTCGCAGCCATATACATATAGGCCGCGATCATCCCGGCCAGAAACCCTCCGAACGCAACGTTCCCGTCGATTCGGTGAAGACTCAGAGGGAACCAGCTCTGGTTGGCAATCTTATCCCACAAAGTCGCCACGGCCATGAAATCCTGCGGCGAGACCCCCTCCGCCTTCGGCGGTGTATTCATAAACGACGTGGGCCCGTTGATCACAAACAGAATGAGGAGACAGACGAGATTCAGAAGCACACCTAATGCAATATGACGCCCCTTCTTCTCGCCTTTCCAGACATCCCATGTATAGAGATAGGCATACATGAGAATCGTCTCGGCGATAAACAGGGCCGGATACAGGACTGCGAACACCATGTAGAATTGATTGATAAACGACGTCGTGAACTGCGGATATGCGGCAAGCAAGACGAAAATAAACAACCCGCCGGTTACCGCCGTCATACTGAAGAGAATGACCGTGACTTTGGTGATCTCTTTGGCGAGGCGATCGTAGCGTGGATCCTGCTTACGGTAACCCAGCCACTCTGAGATGACGACGAAGATCGGCGCTCCAAGGATAAACGCGGCAAACAAGATATGGAGCTGAGCAACGATCCACACCGCCGTCCGATTACCCGTGTAGGGAAACTCAACCGACGACGTCCCAGACTCCTGGGCATAGACGCCGGTGGCAGCCGCCACACACACTGAGAACACCACAACGAGAGCCAGGAGACCGCCCGACAGTTTTTTCACGATGCCTCGTGCCCCCTACGTTGATGAACCTAGTCAAGAATATTTTTTCGCTGTACCGTGACTGCGAAAAACAATGTCATCTCACACGAAAATTTCCGTCGCGCGCTCGAAAGACAGTCGACCGCCCCTCGCTCTGCCACTCAGATGTTATTTCACACCAGCGGCATCGCCCCATTGCTTACTGCCTTCATTCCAGGCCTTTCCAGACAGCGCAAAATTCCGCTCGTAGAGCACAAGCTTCCATCGGTCGTCTTCAGAGAGCTTGCTCTTCCACCCTCGCATTTTTGTATTCGGCACCCCCTCAGAGATACGCCAGAACCACGCAGAATCGGAATACAACTTCATGCGTTCTGGATTTCTGAAGTCCGTGGCACCCGCCTTCACAGGCTTTCCGTCTTTACCATGACAGCTCGCGCAGTTGACATCGGGATTGGCCTCGCCCGCGTATAACTTCCGCCCCTCTTCAAGCTTCTGAGCATCCCCCCACCAGTCTGCTGGCATGTGCTTATCGGCATATTCAGCTGGAGCTGGAGGAGGAGGTACAATCGGCCCCTCTCCGCCCTGCTCACCACCACAACCGACAGATAACCCCACACTCAGGACAATCGCCGCTTGCAACAACCCCCACTTTATCTCCATGCCGATTGCCCAGCTCCATGTGAGAATGTAATCAATCCCTGCCTCCAGCAGCTGATTCGAAAGAAACTCTCAATAAAAAACGCTTCTGCCAAGGTGCCCTCACCTTCAACAAAAGCGTCATGACTGCGCGCATCTAGACAGTTCACCACACCGGCCCTCGCCCACCTACTCCACCGATTCGGCAAGGTACTCCGCGTCCCTCAAGGACCGTCATCGGCGATTATGATTTTCTCCGCCCCTGCGACTTCCCTTTGATCCGCTCCTGCCTCCGCTGAGAACGAACAAGCTTCATACCCACAACACCACCGACCACTGCAACCACTGCCCCACCACCCCACCAAAGCCAGACAGGAGATCCACTTACGCCGCAACCAACTCCAAAGTTAACGCTGATCTTCCGCTCGCTCTCCAAGTCTTTTGGATCAAACTGGATCTTATAATCTTGCTGCTCTCCCCTTGCCTCTACTAAGAGAGGATCTCCAAGATTGTCGTTGTGCAGATGAAACGTCGCTTTGTAATACCCATCTGCATCAGTCCGTACAACCTGCCCGTATGAAATTCTCGTATCTTTGACGAGAACGTCCGTATTCGCAATCCCCTTCCCATCATCCCCGCACACATAGCCTTCGACCATGAAACGATGGTCCGCTTCATGCGTCGCCGACGCCTCGTGTGAGAACAGTATGCTCGCCACGAGACCGCATACTAAGATGAACAGTCCTCTCGGACTTCGGCGGCCACGCTTCAAACTAGATCGCTGACTCGTTGCTCACTCCTTCGAGGAAATGCGCACCGTAGTAGAACGTGCGCTACAATCGGGCAGGCGTTTCTAGCACAGCACTCCTTCTTTGTCAACGAAAAGGCAGGCTACTTTAGAAATCCGCGCGCGGTGAGAACATGTTCGGTAGGATTTAGAACCTAGCAACGAAAAACGGCTCTAGAGATATCCTCGCGTGCGCGCATCAGCTTCCATTTTGTGCGCTTCAACCTGCCGCTCAGACTCTTTTTTTGACACCCACGTCTCCCAGGATTTTCCGTTCGCCGTATCCTCGCCGGTGAAGGCGATCGTGATGATGTCGGAATAGGAAATGCGACGAGCATCCGGATGATCCTCGGAAAAGAGATCCAGAGAAGAGTCGGTGGGGGAAACATTGCGATTATAAATGTAGCCGGTAACAGACTCTCCGGAACGGAGCGATACCGTCACGTCACCACGATAGTCGAACGCAAGTTCGACGGCTTCTGCTATCTCAGCGATCGACCGCGGCGTGAAGATGCGCCCTTCGAGAGAACCATTGAGGGTGGTCGCATGATTTTTGGTATCAGTCATCGGTAAACCGTCGTTCGTGGAATCTGCTCCACGAAGCCCCAATCGGTCCTGCGTGCGACAGGAAACGAAGGATGCCTCACATGCCGCATCAGCGCGAGGTAGGCAAGAGCGTCAACTTAGCCGTCCGCGCAAACCCGGAAGCCGTACTAAACGTATCTTCGACCGCGGAGGCTTCATAGCCGCAATGCACCATACAGTCGGCGCATTTTTCATTTCGCCCGGTCCCGTATTGCTCCCACGCCGTTGACTCCATCAACTCATGGAAAGTTTTCGTATATCCCTCTTGAAGCAAATAGCAGGGCTTCTGCCAGCCGAAGACATTATAGGTCGGATTCCCCCAAGGGGTACATTGATACTCACGCTGGCCCATCAGGAAATCCAAAAACAACGGAGACTGATTGAATTCCCAACCCGGCTTGGGGCGCGAAAGAATCTTGGAGAAAAGCTCTTGCGTTCGCGCTCGCTTCAAGAAATGTTGCTGATCCGGAGCCTTTTGATAACTATATCCCGGAGAGATGGTCATCCCCTCGACGCCAAGCGCCATCATTTCATCGAAAAACTTTCTGACCCGCTCAGGATTCGCATCATCGAATAAAGTGGTGTTGGTCGTCACTCGGTGACCTCGCTTGAGAGCTGCTTTGATGGCTTTGACTGCGACCTCATAGACGCCATCTCGGCAGACGGCCAAATCGTGCTCATCTTTGAGTCCATCCATGTGGACACTGAAAGTCAGATACTTCGAGGGTTGATACTCATCCAGCTTCCGCTCCATGAGAATGGCGTTCGTACAGAGATAAATGTATTTCTTTCGGTCCACCAAGCCCTGAACGATCGTGGCAATTTCAGGATGAATGAGCGGTTCCCCTCCGGGAATACTGACCATGGGGGCTCCGCACTCTTCCGCCGCCGCCCAACATTGTTCAGGCGTCAACCGCTTGTCGAGGATGTGATCGGGATACTGGATCTTCCCACAACCCGCACAAGCCAGGTTGCACCGAAAAAGCGGCTCGAGCATCAGAACCAACGGATATCGCTTCACTCCCCTCAGCTTCTGAGAGAGCACGTACGTTGCCACTGTATACATCTGGGAAATCGGAACAGCCATTCCGTTCTCCTTACCTAAACTGACGTTGTTGTTTTTGAGGCCCTATATCTCTCAACAGCTACACACCGTAGCTGCATGTGGAGGCACAAGAATGGTTAGGATTGTAACATCTCGTCTGAGACGCGTCAATTTCCTGGTGTTCCATGCATGCCGCAGATGCTCCGTGAATCTCCCCTCCTTCCATCTACTGATCGCGTCAGAACATGATCGTCAGACAGATTTCTTCGAATCAATCCTCTCACAACCAGACAACGTCTGTTCGATGCGAATTGGGTTCACTCACAGAGAAGAAGGCAGAGATCTTCGTTCGCACCCCACGCAATGAAGATTCGCAAACAGATCAATGCGCGTGATGTATTGTCTTCTAGACTGAAGAAAAGAAAGCCGTTCGACTTGAAAAGTCAACTCGGGACACGAAGGATTGTTTGGAGGCGCCGAGCGGGTTCGAACCGCTGCATCGCAGTTTTGCAGACTGCTCCCTTACCACTTGGGTACGGCGCCTCAGGAGGCGGCATTATAATCGCTTCTTTTTCCGGAACACAACAGAAGACCACACCACGAACTGACACACCAAAGGCTGATGGCCGATGCATGATCAAACCCGATCCTGTGGGAGATACCGTGCGCTTGGAGAGAGTGATCTGGTCGTCACACCGCATTATATCTCGCTGACGACGCGCGGGGATCCGGAAGGTACGGGTTCGAGGTGCGGAGTGAGTGCGCTCCATCCACTTCGGCTACTGAGCAACAGTCCGTACAAGATCAACATGGCAATCCCAAGGTGATGGAAACTTTTCAGTGCTTCCCATCGTGCCGAACCGACGACTTCGTAGTTCAGCACCATCGTGAGCACGATGTACGCAACCAGCATAGCGTATCCCGGGCGGCTCAACCGACCATTGAGCTTTGCCGCAGCCGCCACGACGACAACTGCCGCCGGGATCATCCACACTAGGTGTTGATCCCACGTGATGGGAGAAAAGAACAACGCCAACATCAACGTTCCAGCACAATCGTGAGCCCACGATGGGTCACCAGGTCCCTGAAACTCCCGCCGACTAGACCAGGCAAACAGCCCAAGCAGACCAAGTCCGGCGACTCCGACAAGCATGTTGGCGGCTGATGAGGGCATATCCAGCACCGGTTGATAACCAGGATCCACTTGCCGAAGTCGATGCGTCGGTGGGTAGGTGACCAAGTACCGTAACATGGTATGCCGGAGCGAGAGATTCGCTTTTTGAAGTTCGTTTTCTTGTCGCCCCTCTACCTGACGGTCGAGTACGGACAATAGAGTATTGTTCGTCCATTCGGTTTGGTGCGCCCACCAATTCGTGGGTCCCATGTACACGGCCGGAAGGAGAAGCCAAAAGACTGTGGCGAGAACCGTGTACGAGGCCAACCGCCACTGCCGTTTCCAGAGGAACAGCACAACAAAGAGCGCAGGTGTCAACTTTAAGGTAATACCGAGTCCGATCAAGAAGGCGCCGAGCCACTCCTTTCCAACCCAAATGGCGTACAAACCACACGTGAGAATCCCCAATAAAATAAGATGCGGGCCGCCGTCATCGAGATCATTCAAAATAAATTGCAATGTCATCGCACTGGCCCCCACACCGATCAGTAACCGACTCCACGCAGTGGAGTTGGCGACCCCGTACAGCATGCGCTGGAATAGCATAGTCGTCACGACCAAGCAGGCAATGGCAACGGCGTACCGCAAGGCCAAGCTCGGGTTTCTCTCCAACACAAGCAACGGAGCGAAATAGATGCCGGTGGTCGGCAAATACATGTAGCAGTAGTCGTTGGCGTAGAGATATTCTCCGGTGAGAAAACGCCGTCCAATCTCGCGATGAATGTCAATGTCACGAAAGTGAAACGATCGTCCGAAGGAGATAATATATCCGTGCACCACCGCAGCAATGACAAGCCCACTCTTGATCAGGCGCAAAACAAGAGGAGATGCACCGACTTTACTGATCCATCGCATGAGAAGCTTTGATTCCATGGCT
>CABVRR010000019.1:11076-27236 GCA_902500705.1 uncultured Nitrospira sp. | reverse complement strand
TCTTTCCCCTCTCCGATGCCATTCACAACACAGCCCAGCACCGACACGTTCAACGGAGTCTTGATGTGGCCGAGTTTCTTTTCCAGCTCATTCGCCATGCGGACAACATCGATCTCGACGCGCCCACATGTCGGGCAGGCGATAACGTTAATGCCTCGATGCCGCAATTCGAGCGACTTGAGAATCTCAAACCCAACTTTGACTTCCTCGACGGGGTCCGCCGCTAACGACACCCGTAACGTGTCCCCGATCCCCTGCGACAGTAAGTACCCCAACCCGATGGAAGATTTCACTGCCCCGGTCATCGCCGTTCCTGCCTCGGTAATTCCGATGTGCAACGGGTAGTCCGATTGATGTGCAAAGAGCCAATAGGCATCGATCGCGTGATGTACGTCCGAGGCTTTGAGCGACACCTTCATGTTGGTGAAACCCACGTCTTCCAGCGCACGAACGGCATTGAGCGCCGACTCGGCCAGTGCCTCCGGAGAAGGCCATCCATACTTCTCCAACAACGGTCGTTCGAGTGACCCTCCATTGACGCCGACCCGCAGTGGAATTCCTCGTTCATTCACGGCCTTAATGACTTCTTCGACTTTCCACCACGCACCGATATTGCCCGGATTGATCCGAACGCAATCGACGATTTGCGCGGCCTTCAGGGCAAGCCGGTAATCAAAGTGAATGTCAGCGATCAGCGGGACCGTCATCGCCGCCTTGATTTGTGGGAGGACATGGGCGGCCTCGTCGTCCGGAACGGCCACGCGGATGACTTCACAACCGGCGGCTTCAAGCTGATGAATTTGTGCGACGGTCGCAGCCACATCTCGAGTGTCGGTCGAACACATCGATTGCACAGATATCGGAGCATCGCCCCCGACCTTGATGGTCCCGACTGAAATCTGTCGAGTCTTTCGCCTGGCAATATGCATTGCGATGTAGCCTCTTTTCCCTACTTCACGTTCTTCAAGTCAGGATCAGCTGCCTTGTTCGTCTCCATGCGGAAGATGTCCACCCTGCATGGCACTCATGAACTCAGCCTTTTCCGCAGGCGCGTTGCCGATGAATTCCTTGACGCTCTGATAGATCCCTTCGGACGTCAAACCGTAGCGCTCACGGAGAAGATCTTGAGGCCCCTGTTCGATATACCAATCTGGAAGGCCCAGAACCTTCGTCTTTACGTCCGTCACCCCGGCTTCGGAAAGGGCTTCCAACACGGCAGAGCCAAACCCGCCGATCTTACAACCTTCCTCCACCGTCACAACATAACGAACCTGCTTCGCCACATCGACAATCAATTCATGATCGAGCGGCTTGACGAATCGTCCATTCACGACCGCCGTGGAGACCCCTTCTTTGCTGAGCCGTTCGGCTGCCTCGACAGCCTGCCATACCGAGACACCGATCGCAATGATGGCGACATCCGTTCCTTCTTTCAGCAGCTCGCCTTTCCCGATCGGTAGGGCCTGGGGAGCCGGATCCATCTTCACGCCGAGACTCACCCCACGGGGATATCGCACGGAAATCGGACCATTAAATTCCAAGCAGGTCTTCATCATGTGCTGCAGTTCGTTTTCATCTTTGGGAGCCATGACGACCATATTCGGAACGTGCCGCAGATAGGCATAGTCGAAGGCCCCATGATGCGTCGTCCCGTCTTCCGCAACGAGTCCTCCGCGATCGATACAGAAGACCACCGGAAGATTCTGAGTGGCGACATCATGCACCACTTGATCGTAAGCCCGCTGCAAGAAGGTTGCATACATCACAACGACCGGCTTGAGGCCCTGCGTCGCAAGCCCCGCCGCAAATGTCACCGCATGCTGCTCGGCGATGCCGACATCGTAGAGACGATCCGGAAATTCTTTTTCGAACGACGTTAACCCCGTCCCTTCACACATCGCAGCTGTGATGGCCACCACACGCTTATCTTCACGAGCCAATTTAACGAGCGCATCCATGGCAAACGACGTGTACGAAGGGCGCGCGGCTTTCTTGGCCGGAGCGCCGGTCGAGCGAACAAACGGAGGGCACGCGTGAAACCACACAGGGTTCTTCATAGCCGGCTCGTAACCGAGCCCCTTTTTCGTGATGACATGGAGCAGGACCGGCCCCTTCATTTTCAACACATTCTCAATCGTCGGAAGCAGATGCTCAAAGTTGTGGCCATCGATAGGTCCGCTGTATTGAAATCCCAATTCTTCAAAGAGCAATCCCGGAAGAATCGCGCCTTTGGCGAGTTCTTCGGCACGACGCGCAAGCTTCTGCATGTCGGAACCGATATGAGGAATCTTCCCCAACAGTTGCCCGGTCTCTTCGCGCATTTTTCCGTAGAACTCACCCGTAATGGTCCGACTGAGATAAGCAGAAATCGCTCCGACATTTTTCGAGATCGACATTTGGTTGTCGTTTAAAATGACGAGGAAATCTTTTCCGAGGCCTCCGGCATGATGCAGACCTTCCAACGTCATCCCCGCCGTCATTGCACCGTCGCCGACGACACAGACCACCTTATGCCTTTGCTTCAGCTGGTCTCTGGCCTCAGCCATGCCGAACGCGGCGGACACGCCGGTTCCCGCGTGGCCGGCATTGAAAGTATCGTACGCGCTCTCCTCCCGTTTACAGAATCCACTCAATCCACCGTACTGGCGAAGCGTGTGGAACTGCTCACGCCGACCGGTAAGAAGTTTATGCGTATAGGACTGATTACTGGTGTCCCAGATGATTTTGTCGGTCGGTGTATCCAGGAGATATTGCAAAGCAACCGTCAGTTCGACAACACCGAGATTCGAAGCGAGGTGTCCACCCACATTCGAAACCGCCCCGATGATCTGTTCACGAATTTCCTGACACAATGCTGGAAATTTGTCGGGAGAGATCCGCTTCAGATCCGCAGGGCTATGGATCGTCTTAAGTATGGACATATATGATCTCCTTCGTTCGTCCCCTGTCACGTAAGTGACCAACACTGTTCACTACAGGTGCCAAATTTGGGTGGAGTCTCACACAGGAATCATTTGAAGTCAAGCGCTTATGAAAGATCATCGAGCCGTCGGTCTAGACTCTCTGATGCCTCTCTGAAGAGAGAATAAGACGTCAGCACGTTCATCTATCGCCTGGGAGACTAATACGGGAAATCGAGACCAGCAAAGATCGCTCCACCTTCCTTGCTAAACCCATAATCGATCCGCCCGACGACATTGGGACGAATAATCCCCCGAAATCCGATACCCGGGGTAATGCGATAGTCTTTGAAACTCACATTTTTATACGAATTGAAGACTTGCCCGGTGTCGAGGAACGGGGCGATCTCAAAATCCGCCACAACACCGGCAAGACGTGTGCGCAAAACATGAATCCGCTCTTCAACGCTGAACGCAATCAGTTGTTTGTCGATGTAGCGATCAACGCCGAAGCCACGCAGATTGTTCTGCCCGCCGAGCGAGCTCTGTTCATAAAACGGAACATCCGTACCGAGTGTGGCTTGGAGCTCACCACGAACCACTAAAATGGCTCGTTTGGATTCGCTCGCGAACATCTTCTTGACCTCAATCCCATACCGTGAATAGAGCGGCTCAGCGCCTTGTTTGAAATTGTAGTTCAGCTCGGCATACGCCGTAATCGCCGTCCCATCGGTCGGCGTGACCAGATTATTACGCGTATCGTAGTGAAAGCTGATCCGCTGACCGAGGATCGTCGCTCCTGACACACCGGGTGCATCGGGAAATACGCCCCCTGAGAACGGAAGATCGGTCGCACCCTGTTGGATCGGCTGCATATGTCGCAGCCGTTGACTGACTGCAATCTGCGTCACCTCGTTCGCATGAATGCCGAACTTCCAATTCAACCGTGTCTCAGACGCCGTGTAATTCGACTCTTGCCCCTCAACGGTCGTCGGGCCAAGCCCGAAAAACCTGACCGTTGCGTTCTTAAAATGCATGGCACTGAACCCGATACTGTACCGTCCATTACTAAACCCCGGATCGACATAACTTAACAGGAACTTCCGCTCGATTCGCTCTGTCCAGGATGCGATCCCCCGCAGTTCTTTCCCTCCCGGCTCGTACCGAAACAGATTGATGGTACCGCGAGTGCCGACAATGGAATTATAGACGACCATCGGAGCGACCAAATACTTGAGGTCCCCGTCAGGTCCTGTAATGAGAGCCGGGACAATCATCCCGATGTCGTTCCCGTCGTTTTTACTGGAACTGACGGCGGGGATCGGAAAATACTTTACCTCTGCCTCAGCTCGCTCAAAGCAGCTGAAGAAAAGGCTCCAAGACAGGAGAGAAACAACACCGACGACAAGGGCACGCATACACGTCCTTATGATCCGCACAACGACGTTACGGCGCCTTGAGTTTGTCGGCTTTTTTGCGGAGCTGATCAACAAGATCCGAATAGGAGGACGCGCGAAGAATCTTTGTAAACTGCCCGCGGTAGTTGTTCACCAGGCTGATCCCATCCACGACGACGTCATAGACCCGCCACTCATCGGCCTTATTGATCAGGCGATAGTCCAGCGGGATCTCCGTCTTATCTGAAAGGACTTTAGTCCTGACTTCTGCGTACTCTTTCTCAGTTCGCTCATTGAGATACTGCACGCCGTCACCGGAATAGGTTTCAATCTTGTCCGCGTATGAATTGATCAGTAGCGTCCGAAAGAGGTCGACAAATTCCTGCTTCTGTTGATCGGTCAGTTGATTCCACGGAGCCCCGAGCGCCCGCCGAGACATTTCCGTGTAATCGAATCGAGCTGCCACCGCTTTTTCAAGCAGATGCCGACGCGCTCCGGTCTTTTCCGGCTGCTTCAGTTCTTTATCGCGTACGATGCGAAGCACCTCATCGATCGTCGTCTTCATGGAGTCGGTTGGAGGCCCTGCATACCCTGGCACCGCCATGATTCCCATGCCGATAACCAGCATGAGCACCGTAAACCACGAGCGGCCACCTGTTCGGTTATTGCCAATATTGATGATCGCTAGCATCACGCCTCTCTCTCTTCATACCCTCGGGTTAGTCGTGTTTTTCGTGTGCACCAATTCATTCAGCTAGTTGACCTTACCATGAACGTATTGACTCACCAACTCCTCTAAATCGAGGCCCGATTCCGTGTCGCGAATGGCATCGCCCGGCTTCAGAGGATCTCCGCCTCCCCCTGGTGAGATCGTCAGATATTTTTCTCCGATGATCCCACGCGTCTTGATCGACGCGATCGTGTCGGAATAAAGTTTTGTCCCATTCTGGACCGCCAGCTTCACCATCGCCCGATCCTCTTTGAGACTGATGGCTTTGACGCGCCCCACCTCAACGCCGGCGACTTCCACGGCAGCCCCGGCTTTCAAGCCCGTGGCTGAGTTGAATAGGGCGTCCACCTCGTACACATCTCCACCGATCAGTTCCAACTTGCCGAGCTTGATCGAGAGATATCCCAAACAGACGATCCCGGCCAGCACAAACACGCCGACGATCAATTCCAACCTGCTCTTGTCCATCATGGCACTCCTCTAGGTCGTGGGAACCGCCTGGGCCAGCGATACCGTTCCTCCAACTGAGATGAATTCTCTGATCTCAGGATCGGTCGTTCGTTGAAATTCGGCCGGTTCCGCCATCGCCGCGATTTTGCCACGATTCAACATCGCGACATAATCTGAAATCCCGAATATCTCCGGAATCTCGTGGCTCACCATCACCGCAGTAAACCCGAACTTCCGCTGCATATTCAGGATCAGATCATGAATCGACTTGGCCATGAGCGGGTCAAGGCCCGTCGTGGGTTCATCGAAGAGCATAATCTCCGGTTGCATCACCAACGCACGTGCCAGACCGGCTCGTTTCCGCATGCCTCCGCTGAGTTCAGCAGGAAACTTATGTCCCATGCCTGCCAGCCCTACTTGCTCCAACTTTTCGTCGACACGGACGGTCACCTCCGGCCCCTTCATGCGGAGTCGTTCCCTGAGGGGGAATGCGACATTTTCAAAGACGGTCAGTGAATCGAACAGCGCCGCCCCCTGAAACAGCATCGCAAATCGTTTGCGCACATCGTTGAGCGCACGCCCTCGAAGCTTGGAGATCTCCACATCGTCGACCCACACCTGCCCCGAGTCAGGCTGAAGCAATCCGATCATATGCTTCAGCAACACGCTCTTGCCACCACCGCTTCGACCGATGATCGTCGTCAGCTTTCCTTCAGGGACCGTAAGATCGATGCCCTGCAAAACCGGCTGACCGCCCAATGTCTTCGTCACCTCGACGAGCTTCAGCATGATTACAACAAGACCGAGGTTAAAAAATAGTCCCAGACAAGAATCAAGACCGACGACAACACGACGGCTTCCGTCGTAGCCGTCCCCAAACCTTCGGCGCTCATCCTGGTATAAAACCCTTTATAGCAACAGACCCAGCTCACGATCAGACCAAAGCTCACGGATTTGAGAATGCCCCCATAGATGTCTTTCCACTCGACTGCAGTCTCGATGGAATTCCAATACGAACCCGCGTTGACGCCGAGCAGATCCACTCCGACAAGATGACCGCCGTAAATTCCCACCACGTCGAAGATCGCCACCAGTAGAGGAACGCCGATCAAGCCCGCCACGAGTTTGGGCGCAATCAGGTACTGCAGCGGATTGACGGCCATGGTATCGAGCGCATCGATCTGCTCCGTGATCCGCATGATCCCGATTTCCGCCGTGATGGCGGAACCGGCGCGGGCGGTCACCATGAGCGCGGCCAACACGGGACCCAACTCACGAATCATGCTGAGCGCCACCGCGGACCCCAACAGTCCTTCAGACCCGAACTTTCGCAACGTGTAATAGCCTTGCAGCGCCAGAACCATCCCGGTAAAGCCTGCCGTCAGCACGACGACAAACGTCGATTTGTAGCCGATAAAGTGAAGTTGCTTGATGATCTGCGCACCCCGAAACGGCGGGCGTGCCAACCACGCGAAGGACGTGACCG
Organism: uncultured Nitrospira sp.; assembly: GCA_902500705.1. Classification (GTDB taxonomy): domain Bacteria; phylum Nitrospirota; class Nitrospiria; order Nitrospirales; family Nitrospiraceae; genus Nitrospira_D. The sequence goes on along the minus strand of CABVRR010000019.1, from coordinate 20,273 downwards.
CGAAGATCAGCATCCGTCCCATTTCGGTCACGTAGGCGAGAGCCCATCGACCCATGCGTTCGAGTACGATCATACGTTATGCTGAGGAGAGTCCTTTGTTCTGCCGATCGGTCAACATCGCTGCCGCATAGCTCCGAAAGAACAACGTTAAGGCCTCGGCTGCAACCAAACTCTGTCGACGAAGCCGGCCAAGCCCGAAGAGGCACGACGGAGCAGCCAAGACCGTACCGATACCTTTCACCCATCCAGTGGGCCTGAGAAACAGATTGAAGTCAAGCGGCAGATCTTCGTCCAGAAGATCCGAAACAGATCGGATGATCACAAAAGGAACCTGTGCCCGTTGCGCTTGGGCAGCCAACGCCGAGCTTTCCATATCAAGGCCGATGGCCTGAGTGTGCTGCGCAAACGTTCGCTTTTCCCGTGCACTGCCGATGATTCGATCGGTCGAGACAAACCGTCCGATGTGCTCAGGTCGCACCAGCGTCTCGACAAACGTCACCATGAGGTCTCGCTCATCACCCGGCACATCGAGAACCGTTGACGGCTTATCGCCCTGTTCCCCTCGATACACCACTTCACGACCAACCAAGAGAGCCCCGATGTCTGCGGCAATGAGCGCACAGGCAAATCCTGTCGACACCATGAGACTGAACGACTGATTGTCGAGCAGTTGCGCGGCTCTTTGCCTTGCGTTTTCAACGCCGACCCCGGTTTGAGCAAGCCAATATTCTCTGTCACCTACGGTGTGGACACACACGGGAAGACCACCGATCCGCCGTTCAGCACCGGGAGTGAATGCCGACCGCACCGCTTTCATCTCCCATGGAGTCGCGGCAAAGATGACGATCCGCTTAACGGGCACCGTACCAGATGAACGCGGGGGAAGAGAACCGGCTGAGGTCAATGCTCGGACCGATATGAATCCGTTCCGTGGATGTGATGACGCAGTTCATCAGCCCGCATTTTCCCACGGGAGCGGAGATTCCGGTACATCGCCAGAGCCCACAAGGGGAAGTACTGGCAATACCAGTGATATCGAAGATAAAACACGCGAGGAAACCCTGTGCCGGTATGAACAATTTCTTCCCACGACCCGTCCTTCATCTGCCGACGCAGGAGAAACTGGACTCCACGCGCGACACTGAAGGAATCAATCGCTCCGGCCGACATCAAGCCCATCAAAGCCCACGCTGTTTGCGAGGGTGTGCTCTCCCCTTTCCCGTGATGCTCAGGATCGTCTCTATAGGAGAGACAGCTCTCACCCCAGCCGCCGTCAGGATTCTGCTTCGATTCCAACCACGCAACCGCTCGACGAATATACGGCGCCGAAAGATCTTCACCAATAGCTCTGAGCCCTGCTAGGACGGACCAGGTTCCGTAGATGTAATTGATGCCCCAGCGACCGTACCAACTCCCGTTTTTTTCCTGTTCTTTTTTCAGGAACGCCAAGGCCGGGCCTGCGGCTGGATGAGTCTTGTCATATCCCAATGCGCCGAGCATCTCTAAACATCGCCCGGCCAAATCGGACGTACTAGGGTCCAACAGGGCTTTATGGTCGGCAAAAGGAATATAATTGAACACGACTCGGTTGTTGTCTTTATCGTACGCGCCCCAGCCGCCGTCAGACCCCTGCATCGCCAGGACCCATCGCATGCCACGGCCGATAGACTCGTTCAGCGGGTCTTCCTGATCTGGGATTTTTAATTTGGAAAGCGCCATGATGACCACGGCGGAATCATCGACATCCGGATACAACTCATTCTCGAACTGGAAATACCACCCACCCGGTTCCGCATTCGGCGAGGAAATGATCCAATCACCCACGGTCTTGGCTTGTTTGGACACCAGATACCGGCCTGCTTTTTGGAGCGCGGAATGATCCTGCGGCACTCCCGCCTCAACCAAGGCGTTCGTGAGCAGCGCGGTATCCCAAATCGGCGAAAAACAGGGTTGGAGATGAAGCGTGGGGACCATTTCGCCATCGATCATCACAGAATCGTAGACTTCCAATTCCTCGATCTCGCGCAGCGCCTTGACGACTAGGGGATCATTGGCATCGTACCCGAGGCATTCAAGCGCCATGATGGAATTGGCCATTGCCGGATAGATGGCCCCGAGCCCTCCGGACCCCTTGAGATGATCCACCATCCAGCAAGCTGCCTTATGCAGCGCTTTTTCCCGCAACGCCCGCATGGGCATCCGGTCATACAGCTTCAACATCGCATCCAACGCCACGAAGAAGTTATGCGGAGTGCACCAGGCCTGATCTTTATTAAACGGAGGATATTTCCAATAGCGAACCTCCGTGCGTGGAATCGGGTACAACTCGTCGATGCCTTGTTCCTGTGGAACTCGACAGACCGGACGGTGCGCAAAGACGATCAGCAAGGGAATGAGCACGGCCCTGGACCAATACGAAATGGCATAGATACTGAAATAGAATTTCTTCGGCAGGAGCGTCAGCTCGACGGGCATGTGGGGCACGCCTTCCCAATCGTACTGATCGAACAAGGCCAGCGTGATTTTGGTAAACACATTGGCTTGCAAGACACCGCCCATTGCCAGAATTCGCTCTTTGGCCAGAACCATACAAGGTTCGTCCGCCGACACCCCGCTGAGCTTGAGCGCAAAATAGGCCTTGACTGATGCACTGATCTCCGCCGGGCCACCGTAATAGATCGGCCATCCGCCGTCCGGCAACTGCATCGTCTTCAAGTATCGAACCGCCTTCTCCTGACGATCAAGATCGACACGATCGAGAAAACGGCGAAGCATGATGTACTCGGACGTAAGAGTCGTGTCGGCTTCCAACTCGGCAACCCAGTACCCATCGGCATGTTGACGGGTGAAAAACCATGACTGACTCCGCCGGATCGCGTCATCCACCGCATCGGGCTGGCTGACGGCATGACCAATAGGGCGACGAACCGTGGAGGAAGAATCCAATGACGGCAAGACAACCGGTTTGTCAGACACCAACCGCAGCGATGCACCAGGCGTAAACTCCGTAGCAGGATCGAGTCGCCCCTGGACGGTCGAGAGCAGGCTGTCGGAAAGACGGTAAAAAAGTGTTTTAATAATGTTCATGAAATGTGACGGCCCGAAACATGCGCGCACGGCAGGTGAAAGACCGACATCTGATCAGAAGGTCTCCCTCGTAAGAAACCGTTCGATACTTACGCGAGTATATTCATGGCTTATAACAGACGCTCGAAACTGAGTCAAGCGATGGAGGCGAGAAGTATCTGAAGTATATGTATATTTTCAGTGGTGTATGCGTTCGCGTACATCGCAATATTCCACTCATTTGCTCACCCTACCTTACTACTTTTTCGACAAATACTTCCACGATCGACTGACGGCATGCGTACACAACAGAGACAGTTTTCCAAGACGGAGACAGCCTGCTCCAACCAGACTATTAGGGATCGATTGGTATCTCTACACGATAAGACCCTGGCATAGACTCGACGACGATGTTAGACATGAGCGGGATGCCCGCAAACGATTACCATGGGACTCCCATCACTCTATGCGGAGCAACACATTTGTGCGGCCGAAGCATTGTGTATGCCCTCCCTGCACAGAGTCTCTCTCCAGACTGAGTGAAGAGACAGACCGATGAAATCTCCTCCAATAATATTGCCAGCTGTTCGCAAAAGCCGACCGACACATGTCTTTATCTTTTCTGTACTCCTGCTTCTCACCATCATACCGCTTGCTTCCTGCTCTGCGCTCAAGACAAGCTACCATGGCATCAAGACGGTTGTGAAAGGGACGGTATGGATCGTTCGAGGTGCCTATCAATTTACCAAAGGAGCCACCAAACTCGTCTATCGCATCGGTAAATTTACCTTTGAAGTCGTTCGTGCTCCGTTAGACGCCCCATTGACACACGACGATCTTCAAACAATTGATGGACTCCCTGTGAAGGAGGCGATCCGCCGAGGGCTGGTGAAAACTTCGCCATATACCGTCAAGGGGCAGTACTACAAGCCAATGAGCGTGGCACAAGCGCAGACCTATCGAGAAGTAGGCTTTGCGTCCTGGTACGGAGAAGAAACCAGGCGTACGCCAGGAGGCTCCATGACTGCCAACGGTGAGCTATTTAATCCAAAGGCCCTTACGGCCGCCCATAAGTATCTCCCCCTTCCCATTCACGTACAGGTTACGAACCTCGAAAATGGAAAGTCGATCATTGTCAGGGTCAACGATCGCGGCCCCTTCCCCAGCAAGCATAATCCCGACTCCGGCAAGCGGATTATCGACCTCAGTTGGGGAGCAGCCGCGCAACTTGGGTTTGTCACACAAGGAACCGCTAGGGTATTGGTCGAGACGATAGAGCTGGAGTCAGCGTGACGTTATACAATGCGCGCGCGCAAAAAATGCACGATTAAGATGGAGGAGGGATGACGAGTTGAATATGATCTACGCTGTATAGGTGTGAAGAATACTGCTGCAAAAGAGAACGCTACCGAACCAGGAGAACAACCAACGCGATGAAGCTCCACAACGTCATCGACAAGCGCAGCCCATTCACAATGCCGCTGGCGGAACCCAACGGATCATGATCCAGCTCTTCCTGCTGCTCGTCTCGCATCTCTTGCAACTGCCTCTCCCCAGGTTTGCCGGTGGGCAGGAGCAATGCCTCCAACGTCACTTGTGCACAGGCAAGATTGACGGCTGATTCTGGAGGTGCTCCCCGATGCTGGATGTGCGAAAGCGCCATGATCGCTCCTCCTTCGATGTAGATTGTCACACGGCCTCTACACTCCTGCTTAGAGCAACAACGATACCGTGGATCATGGCCTGCTCATAGCACAAACCAGCTTTCCCATTTCTGCAGCTTCGTGACGGCTCCTCGCTGCTGGTCACTCAAAAACAATTGATAAATATAGATTGTTTCAAAAATAGATCCGTCAGTTCCTCAGCTCATGAAGAGCCGCTTGTTACTTCTTGTCACTCTATTCAGGCTGCTTGAACATTTTTCGGCATGAGATCGGGCAACTTTTGCACACTGATGAATCAAATAACCTGCACGGATTAACACCGTGGGTGCAAAAGAGTCTTGCTCGGTTAGGTGGGAAACCGTGGCTTGTTACCACGTGGTGACAAGCCATTCGGACGGCACATTTACTCAGAAATGAGTGAAATCAAGATGCGACGAGAGACGCATGAACGCTACTGCCCTTACATCACTCAAACAGAGATTACTGGAGGTTTTTCCCCGGCAGGACCTGATCTCACACTTGAGAAGTCCGGCTTATCATCAAATTTCTGAAAAGTATTGTTCTCTTAGGCTGGCTGCAAATCACCGAGCCTGACGGACACCAGTTTGGATACCCCCGGCTCTTCCATCGTGACGCCAAAGAGGGAATCGGCGATACTCATCGTCCGTTTATTATGTGAAATGACGAGAAACTGCGCGTTCTGCGCCAGTTCTTTCAACACTCCTGTAAACCGGCCGATGTTTTCTTCATCCAGCGGGGCGTCGATTTCGTCCAATAGGCAGAACGGTGTCGGCCTGATTAGAAAGCTCGCAAACAACAGCGCCATCGCTGTGAGGGTTTTCTCTCCACCTGACAGCATGGTGATGTTCTTCAGCCGTTTCCCCGGCGGTTGCGCCACGATTTCAATGCCTGGCTCTGGGCTTCCAGCCGGTTCACCATTTTCTGCAGGCGGCTCATCGATCAACTGGAGCTCAGCCCGCCCACCCGGGAAAAACTGACCGAAAACCTCGGTGAACTTCTGCTGTAATTCTTGGTACGTGGCTGCGAACATCTCCTTCGTTGTGTGATTAATCCGCTGAATGATCTCCTTGAGTGATGCAATGGAGTTCGACAGATCCTGCTCCTGCGCAGACAGGAACGTGTGACGTTCTTCCAGCTCTTGATGTTCGCTGATTGCGGCTAAGTTAATCGGCCCCATGCGATCGAGTCGGTCGCGGAGCTTCTGTAACTGCTCCTTCAGTTCGGCGTCCGAGCGGTGCGCAATCTCCTGCGCGTCAGTGGTAGCATCAGCCTCGCTCGCCGACTCGTTGGAATTCACCGACCCCTCGACCAGCGTGAGCGGATCAAGTTGATAGGTCCCTGATAGTGTTCCTTCGACGGTCCCCAATTGCGTGCGAACCTCTGCTCGTCGAACCTCGACCGCCATCCGGGCATCTCGAATGACTGACATCCCTCGCCGCAGCTCCTCCAGACCGGACTCAAGCGTCTGGCTTACCGTCATCTGCTGTGCCTGTCGTTCCTGGGCCGCAACCAACTCACCCTTTACCTGCCCTGCGGTACCACCGAGTTCTTGGCAAAGGGCCTCTTGACGAACCTGCTCAGCGTGGCTTTGCTCAATGAGTCCTTTTAGCGCACTTAGATGTTCACCCAATGCACGATGTCGATCACCCGTCTCTTGAATCTGCTGCGTCACTCGTGCTCGATTCAGTCGCTCGTGCTCCCGTTTGGCGCGCAACCCCTCTGCCGTCAGCTTCGCCTCCGTCACACGCTCCTGGTGCGTTCTCATATGTTGATCGAGCAGCTCTAGTCGCTCGCGCGCTCTCCCCAACATCGTTTCCTGTCCGTTCTTTTCAGCAAGCCACTGCCCCAATTGAGCCTGGGTCGAGTGCGATTCTTGCTCCACTCGCTGACCTTCGTTGATCCCGTGCTGAATTTCCGCATCCATCCCCGTGAGTCGATGATCAAGATCGTTCAGCACATGCTGAAGCTTTTCCTCGTCCTTCCGAAGCGACAGATTCTGCATTTCTGCATCACGGAGCGCGTCTCCGAGTTGACGCTCGCGCTGGGTGAGTAACTGGATCTGGGCAAACACGATCTCCCGTTGTTGTTTGCTCTGGTCGAGCTCCGTCATGAGCGAGTGATGTTTCGATTCAAGATCGATCACCTCTCGTCGACGCTCAAGCAAACCCGGCGTTCCTTGCACCTGACCACCCGTTACAATACCTGACGCATCCACCACTTCCCCATCCAGCGTGACAAGGATAGGACCGTTCGGAGCGCTCCATGCCTGTTGCTCCCACAACTGCATCGCCTGATCCAACGATCGAACAATAACAACGCGATCAAGCAGCGAATCACGGGCCGCCGTTCGAGCGACGTCAGTTTGTACCAGATCAACGGCAAGCCCGACGACGCCCGACTGCGTCGCAATCGAGGCCCACCACTCATGAGTCCGTCCACCCTCCCAGCGAGGATGCTGGGGAATAAAGCTGCCTCGCCCCAATGCTTCTTGCTGAAGGAATCGAATCAACCGCTGCCCGACGGACGGTTCATCCACAAACCATCCTCGAACTCGCTCTCCCAACACCGCCTCAACCGCCCGTTCCATCCCGGACGGAATCACCAACCATTCAGCCACCGCATCCCGCACCCCCTCACAAGACTTCAAGGCGGGACCTTGCTCAGTCCCCTGTCGGCCGTAGCCCATCTCCTCACGGACCACACCCTGCAACGCCTCAAGACGCGAGTCCACTCCGGCCAACTCTTCTGAACGTCGCAGGATGACCTGATCCAGCGATTGCAGAACGCCCGTCGCTTGCACCGACTCTTCTTGCACGGCTCGTTGTTCCGTCCGGAGTTGCGTGACCAGGCGATCGGCCTCTCCGTACTCCGTGCGCAAGACCTCGTGGCGCGCGATCGCTGCTTCGCGCTGACTCTGCAGGTCGTCTCGCTCCGACGACAAGCGGGTTCCGCGGCCAGCGAGATCCTCGATTCGTTTGGTCAATTGCGAGATACTTTGTTCGGTATTTGCAACAAGCACCGCTAGCTGTAGCACGTCTTTGCGCCCTCGCTCCTCTTCCGCTACTGCTGCGGCCCGTTGATGGAGCAAGTGCGTCATTTCCTCATCGAGTTCGCCGAGAGCCCGCTCTCGAATCGCCATTTCCTCCTCGACCGATACCAATGACGATTCAATGGCGTGAAGTGACGCGGCCAAACTCTCCTGTGATCGAACCAGTTCTTCCAACTCAGCCGATTCCTGTCCCTGTTGTTGGTTGAATAACAACCCTCGGTTTCGTTCCACCTCCGCCGCCGTCAACGCGTGCGCCTGCTGTTGCTCGACACCCGCCAGTTCCTCTCGAATCTTCCCGATGGAATCAGCGATCGCGATCGCGTCCAGGCGGGCTTGTTCCAGTTCTGTCGCGAGTCGTGCCTGCCCGGCTGCTTGCTCAGCCTCCTGCTGATCGAGATTCAGCACTTCGGTCTCCGCCTCCTGCAACACGTGCCGTAACGCGCTGAACTCCCGTGTCAACAACGTCACTTCGATGGTTCGCGCCTCACCCTGTAATGTCTGAAAGGCACGCGCCTGACGAGCCTGGCGCTCCAGCGAATTGAGCTGTTTTTTGACCTCGGTCACGATATCTCGAACACGCAAGAGATTCTGCTGTGTCGTGTCCAACTTCCGTAGCGCTTCAGCCTTTTGTTTTTTATACCGGACGATGCCCGCCGTCTCTTCGATGAGCTCGCGCCGATCTTGCGGCGATGCATTCAAAATCTGATCGATCTGCCCCTGCGCAATAACCGTGTGTCCTTTACTCCCCGCCCGCGTGTCGAGTAAGAGGCTTCGGATATCCTTCAGCCGGCAATGAACCTTGTTGAGGAGATACTCGCTCTCGCCGTTGCGGTACAACCGGCGGGTGATCATCATCTCTTGCACTTCGGTCAGCTCATTCGGGAGTCCGGATCCGCCGTCCAGCTTCATCATCGCTGGATCCAGCCCTCCGATCACCAATGACACTTCAGCCATTCCCAACGGCTTTCGGAGTTCAGTGCCGTTAAAAATGACGTCTTCCATTTTTTCGCTTCTGAGTGTTTTGGTGCTTTGCTCGCCCAAGACCCACAGGATAGCGTCGACGACGTTGCTCTTTCCGCTCCCATTCGGCCCGACGATCGCCGTGACCCCTTGGGGAAATTCGATCTTGGCCTCAGCAAACGATTTGAAACCCAGCATGTTCAACGATTTCAAATGCATCAACTCACCTTAAATATTAAGCAATTTATGCACACACGTAGCGCCTGTCTGGAACACAAAAACTTCTGGCCCTTGTACCACAGGGTTCTTGAGAAATCAAAATAAAACACAGCCGATGGGGGATTCGACAGACATTCCCTACAAGTTATAGGGCCATGTGGGCCGCGATGGAGAATATTGGAGACAGAACGACTCGGTACAGAAGGAGGGAATGTGCT
>CABVRR010000019.1:0-10976 GCA_902500705.1 uncultured Nitrospira sp. | reverse complement strand
CTGCCGACTCCAAACACTGCAGCCTGTTAAGAGGCAAGCAGATAGAGTCTCCGCTGTGGCACATTGCGCACTGACTATCTGGTCAGGCTGGCAACCGGCTTCTTAGAAGACTCTATCTGAACAAGCTCCTTCGGCAAAAGAAACTCGACGTCTTCTTCGATCACCGTCAGTTCTTCAACATCAGACTGTTCTGACGCCCTCAGGAACGCGACTACTTCCGTGACCAGAATTTCCGGAGCCGATGCACCGGCTGCAATTCCGACGGCCTTGGCCCCTTGTAACCACTCCGGATCAATATCGGCGGCGGAGTCGATGAGATACGACGGAATACCGCATTGCTCACCGAGTTCGCGCAGACGATTGGAGTTAGAACTGTTCGGCGATCCGATCACCAAGATAACGTCCACCAGACGAGACAACTCCTTCACGGCATTCTGCCGGTTTTGTGTCGCGTAGCAGATATCTTCCTGATGCGGGCCTTTGATGTTTGGGAACCGCTGATGCAAGGCTCCGACAATGTCTCGACATTCATCCACACTCAGCGTGGTTTGTGTGACATATGAAAGGTTGACGGTATTGTCGACCTGTAGTTTTTCCACGTCCTCCACCGAAGACACCAGATGAAACTTATCGGGGACCTGCCCCAATGTCCCGATCACCTCCGGATGCCCGGCATGACCGATGAGGATCAACTCATACCCTTGAGTGTAGTCGCGGTTCACTTCGTTATGAACCTTGATCACCAGCGGGCAGGTCGCATCGATCGCATGCAAACTCCGACGATTCGCTTCTTCCCAGACCGACTTCGCCACGCCGTGCGCGCTGAAAATGACGACCGACCCTTCCGGAACCTCGCTCAACTCCTCCACAAAGACTGCGCCCTTTTGCCTGAGTGAGTTCACCACATGGCGACTATGGACGATCTCGTGACGGACATAAATCGGAGCGCCATACTTCTTGAGCGATAAATCCACAATGTCGATCGCTCGATCGACACCGGCGCAAAACCCACGGGGATTAGCGAGATAGATCTTCATGGTATGTCGCTCCTTCACTCGGGCCGTCACAAGACTCTATTCCTGCAGTCTGTAGCGAGGGTTCACGATACGTCAGATCAGTAGGACTCGTCAACAGAATAGCCTCCTAAAAAGCGTCGTGATGCCCTGTGGTGTACCTCTGGCATTACGCCTACTGAGATGATGAAAGACACATACTATATATATCGTTGCACTACTCCACGGTGAGCATGACGCTTGAGTAAGGGGGAACACGCATTCGTGATTCTCTCCGTCGCTGGTAAAAAATACCACCACCCGATTCGAGCGTTGAGGAGTTGGGATTGGCAGAGGTGCCCAGAAGATCTTGCTCACTGCGTACAAGCTTGGTATGGTGCGGACCGATCAGTTGGTTTCAAACCTAGGAGGTCATGATGAAAAAGACGCCTGCGAAAAAAATTGCCAAGGCCAGTAAACAGCTTGCACAAAAAGGAAAGGCGCTGCGAAGCAAAGCAGGCGCAACAGCTCGCAAAGTCAAGAAGACCGTTGCTGCGGCTGTCTCCACATCGAGTCGTCGCCTGAAAAAAGGGATAAAAAAAACGAAATCAACCTCCACCAGTCGTCAAGCAAAGAAGGTCGGTCAAGCCGTCGGGGGGTTCTTAGGCCAGGCCATCGGCCGTGCCGAGCGAATTGTCACACGAGTCGTGAAGAAGAAATAGCAGCAGAGGGATGAGGTAACAAGCGCCTCACCGCTTCTTGACCGGAAAGCCGTGTCCACACGGCATCCGGTGATTCCCTTGTGAAGACCATCTCTGGAAGACCGTTCACATCTCGATGGTATGATTCTGCATGACTGGGATTATGGAATACAGGGCCTCTACCTGACCCGCCTTTTTTACGCGCCGCCATCAGGCAAGCCAGTCCTTTACTAGGGTGAAATCGCCCTGGTGACCTAATACTTCCGTTGCTTGACTCTCTTGTCTTTCCACCATACCCTCACTATTGAGAATCCTCATTACTGCGCCGACCGACTGAAGCTGTTTCTCTGCTCTGTTCCTGACTTGTAACAAGGAGGCGTCTCAGATGGCTCAAACACCATTTCAAACTGGGATTATCGTCAATCTAGGCGAAGGAGAAGACAGTAAGGATGTGGTCGTATGTACCATTCCGGCCAGAAAGCGGTTCGAAATCAAATTTCTCGGCATCAATGGGTTTGGCCATCCGAACCAACCTCTCTTCTATGCGGTGCACGTGACGACGCGATCAAAAACAGGGATCTATCCCATTGCGCCCACCGGTGTTGCTGAAATAGACGAGCCCGAGTTTCCCACGAGGTTTTTTGGAAGTCAGGCGGTACAGCTCTACGCAGATCCCAAATCCAAGCTGGTCGTGTCAGTCGCGCGGAAAGGTACCACGGGTAACGTGAGGGTCCTCATTGATCTCTGTGGACTGCTTGTGACGTCGTAAGCAGAGTCAGGACCACCGTGCTGAATCGGGAGTGACTTGACTCTCTTTCCCTTCCCCCGTACGCTCGGCGCCCAATGGGAACCTCAAGTCACAAAAAAATTCTCGTCGTTGAAGACGAGGAGGACATCCTTCAGCTCGTCAGACACTATTTGGAGAAAGAAGGGTTTCGAGCCGTCACGGCAATGAACGGCCTTGAAGCCTTGAAAAAAGTCAAAGAAGACACACCCGACTTGGTCGTCCTTGACCTGATGCTGCCCGAGATGGATGGACTCGAAGTCTGCAAACGTCTCCGTTCCGTTCCTGACACCGCCATGCTCCCGATTATTATGCTGACAGCCAAAGCAGAAGAATCCGATACGATTGTCGGGCTTGAGTTGGGCGCGGATGATTACGTGACGAAGCCGTTCAGCCCCAAAGCGTTGGTTGCGCGTATCAAAGCCCTCTTGCGCCGAATCGAACGAGTGCCTTCCAACGGCCAGGACCAGTACCGGCACGAAGACCTCACGATGCATCTGGCCCGCCATGAGGTCACCCTCGGCAAGAAAGAAGTTCCGCTGACCGCAAAAGAATTCGGTCTGCTCGAGCATCTACTCCGCCATCGCGGCCGCGTCTTGACACGAGAGGTGCTGCTCAATGCCGTGTGGGGATACGACTATTACGGCACCACGAGAACCGTCGACGTGCATGTCCGACGACTCAAGCAAAAGTTGCCTCTGCTTGAAGACGCAATCGTCTCCGTCAAATCACTTGGGTACAAGCTCAAAGACTCCGACGAACCAGGATGACGTGGTCCATCCGATGGAAATTGACAATCGGCACGCTGACGGCCGTCGCCTGCGGCCTCCTGATTGCCGGAGTGTTGGGAATCCAGTCCCTCGAACGGCAGCACCTCGCGCACGTCGGCGAGATCCTTACGGCAAAGACTAAACTCGTCGAATACGGTTTCCATCCCTTGTTTGCCTCACCCGCCGTACCTCCGACGTCGTCCACATTACAAGAGGCGGCACGCGAGCTCGGGAATCGAGCCTCCGCCCGTGTGACGGTGATCGCAGCAGACGGCATCGTCCTCGCCGATAGCGCCGTACGGGATGCCGACCTGTCCACTGTTGAGAATCACCGGGCTCGACCTGAAATCCAACAGGCCCTTTCCTCAGGACAGGGGCAGGATATCCGCCCAAGCCACACGACCGGTGAGCGCACGCTGTATCACGCTATTCTCATGCGGCGATCCACGGATGCCCCACCGCTGGTCGTGCGGGTGAGCCTCCCTCTGTTGACGCTGGACCGCGAACGGTCGGAGTTACAACACCAGCTCTTGCTCGCACTCGGCGTCGCGTTCCTCGTCGCCCTTACCCTGAGCATCTGGTTGGCCCACAGCCTTACGCGGCCTTTGTCCGACATCGCCTCGGCCGCCCGACAATTCAGCTCCGGCAGTCAACCTTTTCATATCAAGACGACGGCACAGGACGAAGTCGGTCTACTTGCATCGACACTCAATAGCATGGCCGACCAGCTTCGTGCTCGGATCGACGAACTCTCGGAAGATCGATCTCAGCTCTTGGCCGTACTGACCTCGATGGTCGAAGGCGTCATGGTGCTCGACTATCGAGGCCATGTGCTTCAAATCAATCCGGCGCTGGAACACATGTTCGGCATCGCGCGAGTAGAAGCCCGAGGTCGCCCCTGCGCAGAACTGTTCCGCCATCAGCAGCTCAACGACCTCGTGGCGGCCATTCTACGGTCGCGTGTGCCGCACGAGGATGAAATTGTGCTGCCGTTGAGTGGTCGTTGTCTTCAGATTGAAGCATCCCCGGCCGGCGGTGAACGTGAAAACGAAGCTTGTGTGGTCGTGGTCTTCCATGACGTGACCGAGCTGCGCCGCTTGGAGAAGATTCGAAAAGACTTCGTCGCGAATGTCTCCCATGAACTTCGGACCCCGCTCACGTCGATCAAAGGCTATGTGGAAGCCCTGCTCGACGGAGCCAAGGACGATCCCACTGCCTCCGTGAAATTCTTGGAGATCATCCTCAAACAAAGCGATCGGCTCAATCTTCTCATTGCAGATCTCCTTGAACTGTCAAAGATCGAGTCGGGCCGGGTCTCTATGAAGGAGGAACCGCTTGAGCTGCGTTCCGTCGTTGAACGAACGCTGTCCATGATCACACCGATCGCCGAAAAGAGTCACCACCGGCTCGTCACATCGATTGATCCGTCGCTGCCCCCGGTGCCGGGCGATGAAGGCCGACTCGTGCAGGTGTTGACGAATCTGTTGGATAACGCCATCAAATACACCCCGGCAGGAGGGACCATCACCGTCGTCGCCACACTCGCTCCTCCAGGTGGAACGGCTGACCAACCAGTGCGGGCCATCGATCTCAGCGTCGCCGACACCGGGATCGGCATCCCTGAACAAGACCGCCCCCGTGTCTTCGAACGGTTTTATCGCGTCGATAAAGCTCGGTCACGGGAGTTGGGAGGGACCGGACTGGGACTGGCGATCGTGAAGCACATCGTTGAAGGGCATGGAGGACAGGTCTGGGTTGAAGCGAATCGCCCTCAGGGGAGCCGATTCGTGGTCCGTCTCCCACTCACGGCGAAGATGCGAGGTCCACTTAGTTGAGTGACGCAAGCAGAGTATAGATACCCGCGCCTAACAGCGCGGCTCCAGGCAAGGTAAAGACCCACGCCGAGAAGATCTTGCTCGTCACACCCCATCGAACCGCAGACAGACGTCTAGTCGATCCGACGCCTAAAATCGAGGACGTGATGGTATGGGTCGTGCTGACCGGCAGACCGAAATGGGCCGTGAACAACAAGACGGCTGCCGCGCTCGTTTCAGCAGCGAACCCATGCACCGGCTCGAGTTTCACCATCTTGATCCCAAGCGTCCGAATGATCCGCCATCCACCGAGCGTGGTTCCAAGCCCCATCGCCAGCGCACAAGCCACGATCACCCACGTCGGCACTTCCGATGAGGTCAACTGACCGGATGCCACAAGGGCAAGGGTAATCACGCCCATGACTTTCTGCGCATCGTTTGCCCCGTGACTGAACGCCATAAAACTGGCCGATACGATCTGGAGGCGACTGAAAATCTTCGTCGCGACACCGCGATGAACCCTGAAAAAGGCCCAGCTGATCAGGACCATCAAGAGAAATCCTATCCCGAACCCCAAGAGAGGGGACAGAATCATGGCTTCAAGAATCTTGCGCAGACCGGTGAACTGCACTACTCCCCAGCCGCCGTGCGCCACCGCCGAACCGACAAGCCCACCGATCAGGGCATGAGAGGAACTGGTCGGCAGTCCCAGTATCAACGTGAAAAAGTTCCAGAGAATGGCGCCGCCCATCGCTCCGGCCACTACGACATTCGTAATCGCGTCCGGGAAGACGATGCCGCCGCCGATCATTTTCGCCACGGCCGTCGAAAAAAAGGCCCCGGCGACATTCAACACTCCGGCCAGCAGCACCGCGGTGATCGGGCTTAACACTCGGGTAGAGACGACCGTCGCCACCGCATTGGCACTATCATGCCACCCATTCGAAAAGTCGAACAGGAGGGCCAAGACCACCGTCACCAGAAGTAAGCCGCTCAGTTCAGGCATGATAGGATTGAAAGACTCTCTCGCCTATCCGGCGACCATTCGAGGGTGGAGGGCACACACACAGAATTCATAGCCGGGGAGTCTGTTCATGGCGGCTAGGCCTGCTTGAGCACAATGCATTCGATCACATTGGCCACGTCCTCACACCGATCGGTTCCTTCTTCGAAGGTTTCATAAATCTCTTTCCATTTAATGACAGCGATCGGGTTCGTCTCTTGCTCAAACAGCTCTGAGATGGCGTCACGTGACACGCGATCGGCCTCATTCTCCAAGCTGTTCACCTGCACACTGTACTCTTTCACCTCTTCATGAGACATGGCGATATGATCGACCCCTCGCCCCACCGCCACGGACGCGCGATAGAGAATATCGGCCAGTCGAATCGCGCTCTCGGTCGGCTGCGTGATCTTGTAGATGGCGAATCGGTCCGCCACGGCTTCTATCGCATCAAGGATATCATCCAACGCGCTGGCCAGATCGTGAATATCTTCACGATCGAATGGGGTGAGGAACGTTTGGTTGAGCCGCAAGGCGATGTCGTGCGTAATCCCATCTCCGACGTGCTCCACATCCTTGATCCGTGTGATCTTTTCCTGGACGTTCGTGTAGTCTTCCATCAACTCCTTGAGCAGACGGCTGCCCTCAATGACGTTGTGCGCCGCCTGCTTGAATAACTCAAAAAAGGCTTCATCTTTAGGAAGCAGGCCGAAAATCATATCTCACGCTCCTGATTCACAGGCTTGCGCCGATGACGGATACCCAAGCCAATCACCATGACGACCGATGCCGTTACCATCGCACGAGGCCCGTTGCCCAGGTCAGTCCACCGCCGAAACTGCCCAGCAGCACCAGATCATCCGATGCGATGTTCCCACCGCGCACTGCATGATCAAGCGCGATTGGGAGAGACGCCGACGAGGTATTGCCGTACTGTTCGATCACCGACGTCAATCGACCAGGGTCGAGGCCTAAGCGATCGGCGACCTGAGCCAAGATTCGACCGTTGGCTTGATGAAGGACAACCTGGCGAAGATCTTCCGGATGGACGCCGAATTCTTTTAAGATCTCGCGCACGGCCTGTTCAATCCGTCGAACGGCGACTCGAAAGAGCGACGCCCCACGCATGCGAAGCGTGTGCTCTCGCTTCTGCAACGCGTCGGATGACAAGGGCGCCCGTGATCCTCCGCTCGCCAGTCGAATCAGCTCATGCTGGGCACCATCGGCATACAATCTGATGCCTAAAATCCCTCGCCGCTCAGGACGACGGTCTTCTTCTCCTCGTAAGACGACGGCACCTGCACCGTCGCCGAACAACAGTGCCGTCGCTTCATCGTGGGGATCAAGGGAGCGCGATTTTACCTCTGCGGCCGCAACCAGACAGGTCTTAACCTGCCCGCTCTGAATCATGGCCTGCGCCATGGAGAGTCCGTACAAAAACCCGGAGCAGGAAGCAGCGACATCAAATGCGCCCACTGGCTTGCATCCCAATCCACGCTGGACTAAGCAGGCCGTTGAGGGGAACGCCATGTCCGGAGAGGTTGTGGAGAGGATGATGGCATCAATGGCAGTCGGCGCACAATCGGCAGCATCAAGCGCCCGACGCCCCGCCGCGACAGCCATATCGGAGGATGCTTCGTGATCACTGACCCAATGACGCGTCTGAATCCCGGTCAGCCGTTGAATCCGCTCCGAAGAGATCCCTACCGTAGAGGCCAGTTCCTCGTTAGACACAACCCTGGTCGGAAGATAACTACCCGTTCCGATGACTTTTACGCGAATCATGCCCCCAACCATGGCCTATTGTCGCGAACTTGTTCAGGCCTCTCGTAATGTGGAGCGGGATTATAGGGAAGCGGGAAGAGGTGGGTCAACCAAACGCGCCAAAATCGCTCCGGTCATTGCTTTTTGCTCCTATCCTTGCTATGTGTGGACGAGATGTTTTCCGCCGGAATCATGACCAATCTGCTGTCGCAACCCTCACGCCTCAGCCTAGTCGCTTGTCTTGGGGTCGGCTCCCTGTTCATGAGTTCGTGCGCCGGCGATATTGGCAGCGGTGATGTGCGAAGCGGGATCAAGAAAGTCTTCAGCGGCACCGACGAGCAAATTTTTCTCGGAGATACGGTTGAGAACCACTACCACCCCAATATCATCATGAAACGGGGGGAAGCATATTTTGAAAAAGAGGAATATGCAGAGGCACTAGTCGAGTACAAACACTTCCTGGAGCTCCATCGCAATCACGTTCTAGCTCCGTACGCGGCGTTTCGGATCGGGGAAATTCATTTCAAGATGGCGAGGACCATCGATCGTGACCCCGAGCCGATGCAAAAGGCCATCGTTGCGTTCGAGCAGATGAGAAAAGAATTCCCTGGTAGCCGCTATGACACACAGGCACAGCAAAAGCTCGAAGAATGTCATGGGTGGCTCGCTCAGATGCATCTCTTCGTAGGACAATTTTATTATCGGCGAGGCTCCTATCTCGCGGCCACGCACAGGTTTCAGCAAATCCTTCTCAATTATCCTGACATGCCGGTTGCGGCAGACGCCTTACACTTCATGGCGAAGGCCCATCATGAAATGGGTGCCGACGATTGGGCACGGGAAGATCTCGCCCTCTTGGCTGCAAAGTATCCCTCCAGCACCGCCCTAGAGGCCAGCCAGAGCTTGTTGGAGAAAGTCGGCGGAGCACAACCCCGCACACTCCTTGCCCAAAAGTCGGAATCAATTCCCGTTTCCGATGCCGACAGCGGGATGGTCAGAAGCAATCGACCAATCGTGACTCCATCTCCGGCTATTGAAACACTTGGTATTCCTCCATCGCGTGATTCATTTGGCAGCGGCGCTTCCGCCTCCACCCTGGGACAAGGTTTTACGGCTTGCCGTCTCGGAGCCTGGTGCTAATCCCACGCTAGTCGCAGCGCACAACAATCAACTCCAACTATCTTTACAATTGAAATGGGACGTCTTTGTTCCAGCATGATCACTGGGATTGACGAGACGTGAGACCCACGCGTAGACACTCAGCCAAGACAGATGCTTACTGCCCCAGATACCAACCGATTCCGTATCGCTCCAAGAAACTCGTCACCATCGTGAGCGAATTGGCATAGATCATCACACCGACGAGGATCAGCATGACTCCGCTCACCGTCGACACGCCCCACAAATACGCCCGCGCTTTCTTGAAATAGGCGAGAAAACGGTCAACGCCCAATGCCGTGAGGAAGAGCGGCAAGCCCAGCCCGAGCGAATAGCATGTCAGCAACACAACCCCATTCAACAGAGAGTCGGTCGTACTGGCATAAAGAAGAATAGACCCCAGCACCGGCCCGACACAGGGTGTCCAACCGGCAGCGAAGGCGACCCCGATCAAGAACGACCCAAGGTATCCGGCCGGTCTATTGCGGAACTGATACCGATGCTCCATCTTTAAGAAATTCAAATTCAGAATTCCGAGCAGGTAGAGCCCGAACACGATGATCAACGCACCCCCGACACGGCGAATCGTATCTTGATGGGTAATGAGAATCTGTCCCAAAAAGCTGGCTGAAGCCCCGAATGCAATAAACACGGACGAAAATCCGGCGATGAACAATAACGAATTAACGATGATCGCCTTCTTGAACTTTTCTCGCTCAGACGCGTCCGTTAACTGCTCGACAGACAGACCGGTAATGTAGGAAATGTAACTCGGCACCAACGGCAGGACGCACGGAGACACGAACGAGAGCAGTCCTGCCGAAAAGGCAGCCAGGAGCGAAATCTGTGGGATGGATTGTGTCATGATGACGATTTCATCAATTCATGAATCAAGTCGCGAGCCGCCGGTGAGTCCCAATCACGGGCGCCGAAAATTTTCTGTCGCACGATGCCTCGACGATCGACCATGAACGTCAGCGGAAGTGTTCGCGCGCCATACGTGAGCCCCACACGAAAATCTGCATCATGAAGGATGGGAAACGTGAGCCCCATGCGCTCTTGAAAGGGGCGCGTCACCACCGTCCCTTGCGGGTCCGTCGAAACCGCCAGGATCTCGAACTCATTGCGCGACACCGCTCGATACAATTGTTCCATCGCCGGCATTTCAACACGACAGGGGCCGCACCAGGTCGCCCAAAAGTTCAGCAAAATGACTTTCCCTCGAAACTGAGACAGGCTCTTCATATTCCCTGACATGTCACGCAGCATAAAATTCGGCGCCTCGTCCCCGACCCGGATCACGCCTGGCTCGGCCTTGGTCTGTTTGACGAGCGGGGATGCCTCTACCTGCGGGCTTAGTCCCCATGCAATCCCCGCAAGTATCACGATGCAAAAGAAAACCTTACAAAAATGATTCATGAGTTGATGGAAACGACACGCAGCCTTTCACGATCAAAAAGAGCATGAACGCTCTCTCCGTCTTTTTGTGTTATGGAAGCATATCAATAGTGATGCACTAGGATCATGTTACAAGTCCATAAAAACCTGAGTCAAGCAACCCCATGGACCATAACTCTTCTTCGCCTGACATCATCGAAGTCATAGACAAAGCCCTCCCATCTCCTCTAGAATCATAGGCATCTATGCTCGGCGTATGATTTCATTCGGAACGACTCGTCACATTCACCATCCGCTTAGAGTAACCAGCGCTGGCTTTCCATACAACCTGAACCCACGAGGGGCATATGCGAGACAATTTCTTGTTTACTTCAGAATCCGTCACTGAAGGACACCCGGATAAGATCGCCGACCAGATTTCAGACGGCATTCTGGACGCCATCATCGCGCAGGATAAATATTCCCGTGTCGCCTGTGAGACGATCCTCACCACCGGTATCGCCCTAGTCGCCGGTGAAATCTCGACCAAAGCCTATGTTGAAATCCCGGATATTATCCGCGAAGTCATCAAAGATGTCGGCTATTGCGATGC
>CABVRR010000018.1:43593-47002 GCA_902500705.1 uncultured Nitrospira sp. | reverse complement strand
GGGGTCGAGGTGACAGAGACTGTCGGGTCGTCTTCCCCTTCAGTAAGCTCTGCGGGAGTGGCAGGCTCAAATTCTTCGTCCACACTTGCAGTCAGGTTCGTTGACGTTTCTTCCCCAGAATCAGCAGCGTCCGCCGTACTAGAGGGAGAACCTGATGAAGTATCTTCACTCGAAGGAGTATCATTCGGCGAAGAAAGAGACGAAACAACCGGCCCACCTTGTCCGTCCGCGCCACATCCTGGTAGGGGGATGACGAGGAGACACAACGCTATGATTTGGACCAGCGCGATCGTGATATTGCTCTGGGTGGGACCAGTCAAAATTGCATTTCTCATCATAATAAAAAAACACTCCTCAGATTTTGATGATTTTGTATGAAATACATAGTCGGCCAATTTTACAAGCAAGTACTATGCCTTTGTAATTTTAAATTAAATATTTGTATTTCATAACGTTATAAATTTTAACAGCAAGCACGATTGCGATGGTGAAGGATTCACCCTTCATGTGTCTCCACCGTGATAGCGAGAGGAGCGGTAAACATTAGTTAGATAGGTTGACTAGGTCTTCATGGGAGATCTTAAGGAGGAAGTTGATGGGGATCTCCGCGATCTCTAAAAAAACGAAACAATAGGTAGGCATTGATAAGGACGACAATCGACAGGATACCATAGGTTGTAGTGGGTGTAGCGAGATTGAGTTCTACCAGGACTCGAGACAAGCCGAACCCCACCACGAGTCCATCAAATGCCATGCAAATGCGTCTGAACGTTTCGGGGTCGATCAGCTGGAGGAGGTAGGTTCCGAGTGGAATCCCCACGATGACGCTTGGAACGATGTAGGGGATGATGTCCATACTGCCGGCACTGTAAAAACCGATGAATCCATAGGCAATTGCGGTGAGGGAGGATTCGGCGACGCGGATGACACCCAGTGCGGCTCGAAAATCTTGTTTGGCGTACCCCTGATTGTTGAAGAGTAACGCAAGCGGAGGACCTGAAATAGTCGTGACCGAGTAGAGCGTCCCAATTCCAATTCCAAAGGGGACGGCAATCGCTTTTTCAGCTTGGATAGGCTTTCGGATACCGGCAGCTTGAAGGAGAATCAATGGTAATAAGAAGAAATAGGTGACGAATTTAATCCACGCGGGCTGAACCAAAAAGAGAATGTAGCTGCCGATGCCGATTCCCATGACTAATCCGATGAGAATGGGCGCCACCCGCCGCCAGATATTCGGGATGCTGTGCCGATTCAAGAACAGGACATATCCGTTGATCACGAGTTCGATCAGCACGAGGGCGGGGTTCAAAATGCGATTGGTATAGAACAGTAATGCCACGGGAACGGTAATCGAAGAAAAGCCGTACCCTAGTGCGCCGTTGACCGTAGCGGCAACAAACGTGATGAGTACAAGAACGATGGTATCCATGCGGGGTTAGCCTTTGGGATGGCCTGCGGCAAAATCGGCAAGCGAATAGTGATCAAGAATTCCCGCAATCGCATCTCGGACCGTGCCCATGACCTGCTGTACCGGGCACCGCGTTGTATTGACATAGGGACAATCGCGACATTTTTGGTACGCGGTTTTGCTGACACAGTTGATCGGCGCCAGCGGACCATCGAGTATGCGGATGACTTGGCCGAGTGTGATGTCGTTCGGCTGCTTGATAAGGTTATATCCTCCGCGCACTCCGCGTCGGCTGGAGATGAGCCCTGCTCGTTTGAGCGTCAAGAGGATCTGCTCCAGGAATTCGATGGGAATGTGCTGGCGAGCGGCAATGTCGTGGCGCTGCAATGTCGTTTTGTCGTAAGCCAGGGTCAGCTCAAGTAATGCCCTGAGGCCGTACTCACTTTTTTTTGAGAGCTTCATAAAATGCAGTGAGTTTATCAACTATTCGCACAATAGGAGAAGTCTTCATGGTCCGTCAAGTCAAAGCTTCTGAGCAAATCCGGATGATGGAGCGTAGTGATTCCCAGCTGTTATTCTTTTTATGGATTCATTAAGATAGCGACTCAATTATTATTCTCTCTTCCACGAGGCCATTGTTGAAACCCAAGATCATTTTTTCCTGTCAGACCTGCGGCCACCAGGCGCCACGGTGGCTTGGGCGGTGTCCTGATTGCGGCGGGTGGAACACGATGAAAGAAGAGCGGCAAGCGGCGACGGGAAAGGGACGCCCCGCCGCCATGAAGACGGCTCAAGCTCAGGCGACGCCCATCGGGGACATCGAAGTCGTGGGAGAAGACCGTCGGCTCACCCATATCGGTGAATTCGATCGAGTCTTGGGTGGTGGCGTCATTCCCGGCTCGGTGATCTTGATCGGGGGCGATCCTGGAATAGGGAAGACGACGTTGCTCCTGCAAGCGTTACCGCGCTTGGCGACGAAGGAGGCGCCGGTTCTCTATGTGTCGGGGGAAGAGTCACCTCGACAGATCAAGATGCGCGGACAGCGGCTGGGTATTGAACATCCACATTTGCTGATTTTGGCCGAAACCTCGCTTGAACAGATCTTGAAAGCGATGCAGGACATTGAGCCGGCAGCGGTGGTGGTCGATTCGATTCAGACGGTGTACACCGAGCAGATTACCTCCGCTCCCGGCAGTATCAGCCAGGTGCAGGAAGTCGCCGGGCAACTTATGTGGTTTGCCAAAAGGGCGGGCGTGCCGGTGTTTATCATCGGGCATGTCACGAAAGAAGGAGCCATTGCGGGGCCACGATTGCTGGAGCATATTGTGGATACGGTCTTGTACTTTGAAGGAGATAAAGGTCATAGCTATCGAATTCTTCGGGCCGTGAAGAATCGGTTCGGATCGACGAATGAGATCGGGGTGTTTGAAATGAAGGATGCCGGGCTCGAGGAAGTGAGCAACCCCTCAGAGCTGTTTTTAGCGGAGCGCTCTCAGCGGAGCACCGGGTCGGTGGTTGTGTCGAGTCTCGAAGGCACGAGGCCGATACTGGTTGAACTGCAAGCGTTGGTCTCCTCGACCACCTATGCCATGCCCAAACGAATGGCGAACGGCGTGGAAGTCAATCGCGTGTCGCTGCTGCTCGCCGTCATGGAGAAGCGATTGGGAGTGCATCTTTCCGGACAGGATGTGTATGTGAATGTGGTCGGAGGGATGCATATCGATGAACCGGCGATTGACTTGGGGGTCGTGGCTGCGGTCACGTCGAGTCTGCGGGAGTTGCCCGTCGAGTCGGGAACATTGTTATTGGGAGAAGTCGGTTTAGGTGGAGAAGTCCGTGCCGTGAGCCAAGCAGAGTTGCGCATTCGAGAAGCCGCTAAGATGGGGTTCAAGCGATGCATTTTGCCCGAACGCAATCTGGCAAAACTCGAACCTATAGAGGGTATGGAGCTCATCGGTATTCAAGAAGTGCGAGAGGCATTGGATGTGGTGTTGGCGTAAG
>CABVRR010000018.1:19761-43493 GCA_902500705.1 uncultured Nitrospira sp. | reverse complement strand
CTGCAACATCGCGAAGCAGCCATCCAATCGCTGAAGGGATTGTTCAGTGCAAAAGTACGCGGTGGGCTCTTACCGATTGCCGCACGAATCGAAGGCACGGTCTATTACCGCCGTCCGAACGCCGTGCGGCTGAGAGGGTTTACGCCTTTTGGAGGCGAGCTGTTTGACCTTGTTCAGATCAATGATCGGTACAAGCTCCGGTTGCCTCAGGAGGGGAAAGTGTATGTCGGCCATCGATCCGACATGAACGAGTTAGGCAAGTTGGCCCGTCTGTCTCAGTTGAGTGTGTGGGCGGTTGGTGGTCTGTTGGGGACGCATTCAATCGCGAAGGATGAGAGGGTTCAGGTTGTGGAAGAGAGAGACCGATATCGTCTCGATGTCTATGCGTTGGCAACCAGTGCAACAGGTCCATCACGCGCACCGATCCGCCGCCTGTGGTTTGATCGTCGATTGCTTGTGGTGCACGAAGAGTGGCTTGGGACAGGCGGAGAAGTTGAGGCGACGATTCAGTATGACGACTTTAGGCCGCTCGACAAGGTGGATCCCACTTCAACTCAGGCCATGAGTGAGCAGGATGTCCGACTATTGCGCCCATACAAGATTTCTCTCGAAGATGGTCGTGGGCAAGGCACGGTGCAGGTCACCTTCCACGAGATCCATCATAATCTAGCGATCAAGATCGACGATATAGGCGAGATCTCGTAATCATTAATGAAAATCCTTGCGGTTGAAACGGCCACGACCTGGCAGAGCGTGGCGATTCTCGAAGACGACCTCATCCTCGCAAGGTCTGAGCAAGAGGCCGGCGGGGTGCAAGGGGCTCTTCTGCTGCCCACCATCGATCGACTCTTCACTCAATCCGGATTGCGACTTGGGGATCTCAGTGGTCTTGCCTGCTCAATCGGACCCGGCTCGTTTACCGGCATCCGAGTGGGGCTCGCAACGTGCCTAGGGCTTCGAGGTGCTACCAGCCTTCCTCTCGTGCTGGTTCCGACGCTGGAAGCCATGGCGAGGAATCTGGACACGCCGACCATTCCTGTCTGTCCGGTCTTGGTCAGTCGTCGAGGAGAAGTGTATTGGGCGATTTTTCGTCGGACAGGAGATGGACGATGGGATCGTATTGTTCCTGAGCAGGTCGGCACTCCAGGAGCATTGGCGCAGAGTCTGACCGAACCGACACTGGTCTTTGGGGATGGCTGGTCGGCGATGGGATCGGAGATTCGAGCGACTTTGTCGGAGTCGGTTACCGTGACGGTAGGACCGCCTCACGTTTTTCAACCATCGGCGGTTCACGTCGCGCATATCGGGATGGAGCGACTTCGACGAGGTGACATTGCCGGCGATCTGGTTACACCGCTGTATGTCCAACGAGCTGAAGCCGAAATCCAATATGAACGGTCGGGTGGCCTGTCGCCGGTTGCGAGGCGTCGGCAACGGATTGACACCAAAGCAACCGAACGAGTGGCTCGCGGCCGTCGGCGGTCGCGTCCACGGGAAGTGTGAGCCGTTATTTATGACGCATTCGGAGTTTCAAATTGTTCCGGCGACACCGGATATGTTACCGGACATTCTTGCGTTGGAAGAGGCTTGCTTCTCATCCCCCTGGACGCGCAAAATGCTGGAAGCGGAGTTAACGAATAATCAATTTGCCCATTTTCTTGTCGCGAGGCGACAAGAGGAATCGGCCACACAGGGGCGACAGCCCAGGATTATCGGGTATCATTGCTTCTGGATCGTGTTTGAAGAGTTGCGATTGATGAATTTGGCAGTACAGGAGTCGATGAGGCGGAGAGGGGTTGGAGTGGCATTAGTGACCGAAGCGCTTCGTCTGGGATCAGAACAAGCAGCAACTCGGGCGGTCCTCGAAGTCAGAATCTCGAACGATTCGGCGCGGTCCCTCTATGCCCGTTTAGGGTTTGTGCAGATCAGTCAACGACTTCGGTACTACACGAATCCCATTGAAGACGCAGTACTGATGGAAATGAGCCCGCTCGTGCTTTCCGACAGCCTGCAGCGGGACAGGGGCGCTGTCTCAGGAGGTGGATCGGCTTCAACAAACCTACTGTAATCAGGAGGTGTCGTTATGTTGACGGAAGATGCGATTGTCGAACAGCTTCGTCACTCCAATACCGAATTTCGAGAGCTGGAAGCGTCCCACCATCGCCTGGACATTGAACTGAACGAACTGCAGAAGCGCCATGTGCTGACCCCATCAGAAGAAATCGAAAAAAAACGGATTCAAAAGGAAAAGCTGGCCAAGAAAGACAAACTTGCAGAGCTGATTCGTCTTTACCGAGAGCACAGGCTTGAGCCGGCTCGGTAGAACCTCAACCACCGACTCTGCAGGCGGCTGAATCTGCCGATATGGAACAGACCCTCCATCCGCTTGCTTCCCACATCCAAGCCGTCAAGCGACGACTGCTCGTTATTGGTGCGACGGTCTTGGGGGCGTTGTTACTGACCTTTTCTTTTTCCTCAGAGCTGGTGGCATGGCTCAACCGTCCCTTCTCCAATCAGTTGGTTTTTTATGGGCCGACGGAGGCGCTTTTTGCTTCGATTAAGGTGTCGTTGCTGGCAGCCCTCATTCTCAGCTTGCCGGTCATTTTTTATCAGTGTTGGAAGTTCATTGAGCCTGCTCTGTTGCCCAAAGAGCAGCGGTGGGCGATCCCACTGTTCATGGTGGCCGGTGGGTTGTTTGCGCTAGGCCTGGTCTTCTGCAACGCGGTGATTTTACCGCTGGTGATCGATTGGTTCGTGAGTTTTGGAATGGATCGCGATATCACTCCGCAGCTGAGCGTCGGCACGTACATTGATTTCAACGTGAAGTTCTTGTTCATCTTCGGATGTGCGTTTGAGCTCCCATTAGCCATGAGTCTTGCAGCGATGACAGGAGCAGTGTCAGCAGACACGTTCGCGCGGTACCGTAAACATGCCATTCTATTGTGCCTCATCGTCTCCGCTGTCGTGACGCCCGACGCGACGCTTTTCACCATGCTCTTGATGGCGGTTCCATTGATGGCGCTGTATGAGATCGGGATTCTCGGTGCCAGGCTTTTCGGACGGCATCAGGACACGGGAGGGATCGATTTACCGCTCGATCCGGATCTGCCGATCAATACGGCCGGAACGAGGCTACGATGAGACCGGAGACTGTCAATGCTCAGCGCATGTGCTCGATCATCTCCGTGATAGTCCTGTGGGGTGTTTTCCCTGGTTTGTCCGGTGGAGCGACCTTGGATGCGTCCGGTCAGCTGTTAGCGGATTCATCGTTACGGGTCGCAGAATCTTCGACGACACCGGGCCCCTCCGAGCAGTCCGCAACAAGTGTGCAGGCGCTTGTGATAGACGGCAATGGAGTCATCTATGCCGGATCTTTCGGGCATGGGATTTTTCGCACGGTGGATCGAGGTGTGACGTGGGATCAAGTCGGAGGTGGGATCACCGATCCGTTTATCTTGAGTTTGGCCTCCTCCAAAGACGGAGCTGTCTATGCCGGTACGTTTCGCAGCGGCGTATTTCGCTCGCGAGACGGAGGGGACAGCTGGCATTCGGTCAGTGCAGGGCTCAAACAACTTGAGGTAAAAGCCTTGCTGGCAGTCGACCGGGAACTGTTGGCTGGAACCGGAGATGGCGTGTATCGCCTGGATCATTCAGGGGACCATTGGGTGCCCGTGACATCGGGGTTGGACGATATTCTCGTCCACGCACTCGCTCGCTCCGCAGACGGAACCTTGTTTGCCGGGACGTCCGGTAAGGGGGTCTTCCGGTTCAGTCCTCGCTCCACGGGGTGGGTTCGTATGCGGCATGGATTGAAGGATCATGAGGGGCTGATCGAAAATTTCATTCGCGTACTCGCCATCGATCGGGATCAAAATATTTTAGCAGGCACGTTCGACGGCGGGGTGTTTCAGAGCACCGACGGTGGACTGACCTGGCGCCCAATCAGCCGAGCGCTGCCGAACGACTCGATCCGGGGTATCGTCTTCAGTGATCACGGAGTCGTTGTGGCGACCGGGAACGGAATTTTTAGGACCATGGATAAGGGAAAGCAATGGATTCCGGTCAATAAGGGACTTACGAATCTTGCGGTGCAAGCGTTGATCGCATCGGGAGATAAAGGTTTATATGTGGGGACGAGTTCGGGGGTATTCCGTAGCGATGACGGTGTGTCTTGGACGGCCGTCAATCAAGGGTTGGAGGCAGGCATAGCGCCTCCGCCGTTTCTCTTTCGCTAAATCGAGAAAGGATGAATGGAATGGCTGACATCAGTGAACAGATGCGGGCAACGATTGCCGTGACCAGCAAGGGACAACCCATGGGAGAAGTCGTGCTTAGGTTTTT
The DNA here is from genome assembly GCA_902500705.1 of uncultured Nitrospira sp. Taxonomy (GTDB): domain Bacteria; phylum Nitrospirota; class Nitrospiria; order Nitrospirales; family Nitrospiraceae; genus Nitrospira_D. The sequence continues at coordinate 39,152 of CABVRR010000018.1, read as the reverse complement.
CCCTGATGTGGCGCCCGGCCATGTCAATAATTTTGTCAAACTGTCCAAAGAGGGGTTCTATAATGGGACGACGTTTCACCGTGTCATCCCAGGTTTTATGATTCAGGGAGGAGATCCCAACAGTAAGACGTCCGACCGCTCGTCACACGGCATGGGGGGGCCGGGTCATAAAGTAAAAGCGGAGTTCAATAGTAAGCCGCACACACGAGGCATTGTGTCGATGGCCCGTGCGAACGATCCGGATAGCGCCGGCTCGCAATTCTTCATCTGTGTCGCGGACGCCAATTTCCTTGATTGGCAATACACCGTATTCGGGGAGGTGGTCAGCGGAATGGATGTGATCGATACGATTGTGAGCATGAAGCGTGATGGGCGGGACAATCCGCTGGAGCGGGCCGAGATGACCGTGACAATCAGTGAGGGGTAAAAGGGACATAGGTGTAGGGTGAGCCGTCAGCAGATCGTCATTCATCGGAAGGGTTGGATCGGTACGGTGCTCCTCACCCTGTACGCGGTCCTGTCGTTTGGCTGTGCCGCGCCTCAGGTGCCGTCACGAATGATCTATGAGGATCCGGTCAATTTCGTACGATTGGAAGAAGACGCGGAAGTGCTTGAGGAATGGTCGCCAAGCCACCACACCCATCCGTTCACCATTGAACCGGAAAAGTTGCGGGCGATTTTATTAGGATTGAAGGTGCGGGAGCATGGAATTGCGCTGCAACGGTGGTGGCGAGGTGAGTCCCCCTTGGTTTCAGCCTTTACGGATGAGGAAGTCGCGTTCCTGTCCGTGCATATAGTGGAGGCGCTTGCGGAGGCGAAAGCCAACGAGCGAGTGACGTTCTATCTCAGTCAACCGCAGACATTCGCAAGGCGGATCATCACGACGGGTGGGCTCTATATTCATGGAACGGACCTGCATCTTATTCTGGGAAATTGGAGAATCGTGTACGGTATTCCGGCTTATGGAATGATCTATGACCGGCGTTACCCCATGCGTCCGACGGCAGCGAAAGGCTTTGACCTGATCTTTCACCCATCCGAGGCCGTCATACCGACGAAGAGCAGTTTCTTGGATGAGGTGTTGGCTAACTCCAAAGATGAACTCATTATTGATCTGACCAAATTGGAACCTTCTGAGCCGACCGTGTCCCTTCTGAACTCCTGCGTGAATCAGGACTTTTCCTGTTGATGACCGCATGGTTCGTTCCGTAGAGCTCTTGAACGGAGCGGAGGACGCCGGACGAGTGGCAAAGAGAACGAAGACCGCCTTATCGACCGCGCAGGTCTAGAAAATACATTTTGGGAACTTCCAGCAGCGCCTCGGAAATGGACTGCCAGCCGAGTTTGCTCTGGCCGTGGACGCGATCGCTGAACCGGATGGGCAGTTCAGTGATATTTGCGCCAAGTTGTACGGCCCGCCACGCCAGCTCCACTTGAAAAATGTACCCTTTTGCTCGGACGGTGGAAAGGTTCATTCGAGTCAGGAGCTCACGACGATAGCAGCGGAATCCTCCTGTCCAGTCATGGATGATCGAGCCCAGGAAGAAGCTGACATAGTTGTTGCCGGAACGCGAGACAAGGCGACGGCGAGCATTCCAGTTTTCGGTTCCGCCCCCAGGTACATAACGGCTCCCAATCACTAGGTCAACAGTCTGACAGCGGTGCACCAAACGGGGCAGGTCCCAGGGAGCATGGCTGAAGTCACAATCCATTTCGATGATGCGATCGTACTGCCGTTGGAGTGCCCACTCGAATCCAGCCAGATAGGCCGGTCCGAGCCCTTCTTTTCGAGGTCGATGAAGGACCTGCACATGTCGATGCCGACGATGAAGCTGATCGGCTAATTCTCCCGTCCCGTCCGGCGAGTTGTCATCGACGATCAAGATATCGGCCACAAGATATCGGCCGATTGCTTGGACCAGCGTCTCAAGATTGGCGCGTTCATTGTATGTGGGAAGAACAACGATGGTTGATTGCTTGAAGTCAAACGGTGAGGCAGGGGCAAGCTGTTTCCCTGTTGCTACTTGGAAATATTCAGGATATGGGCTTTCAGTATGATCATGCATCCAGATGGCAATACGTGCGCTGTCAGCGCCACGGGCGATCAGCTCCTCGGCAAGCTCAAAGTTCGGGACGGCGTACGCCTCATCCGTGCCGAGTTTAGGGAGCGGCGCGGTAAGGTCATGCTTGCCGATACGATAGAAGTGCAAGGAGGGTGCAAGCGCCTCACTGAGCGATGGGACAATCGATTGGCTACCTGGCATGGGTATGCAATTGGTCAGCCTGACGTGAATAGGAAGCGTTTCAGTGCGGCCTACCTGTGCAAGCAAACGATAACGGATGATGGCTGTACGTCATGATGCATGAATCTGAAGCGGAGGTGGTGTCTCAACAAGGCAGCCTCCCTGTTGAAGCGGACGGCATTGTAGACGACAGGAGAGGGGGGCGCAAGTAGAGCGTACATCGGTACTTTATGATGCTGGCGGCGATTTTGACAGTGCGGGAACGGCTATGCTACAGTCCGTGAACCGTTGATATTTCACGTTTTTTCATCACGTAACTTCTTCGTAAGGGACATTGTATGAGCGGGACACAGACGCATGCGATTATTGTGGCAGGAGCGGGACCAGCTGGGATGGCCGTTGCCAGCGCACTCTCGAAAGCCGGACATGAGATCATTATCCTCAATCGTGATATTAAATTCGGTGGATTAGCTGAATACGGGATATTCCCTTCCAAACTGAAACTTCGTGGTGGTCTCAAAAAACAGTATTGGGAACTCCTCCAACAGAAGAACGTCCATTATTTAGGGAATGTCTCCATCGGGAACGGAAAAGATCTTACGGTCGATGATGTACGCAGATTAGGTGCAAGTGCGGTTGTCTTCACAATCGGTGCCCAGGGAACTAAGGCCATCGGGGTCGAAGGGGATTCGGCGCAGGGTGTTTTTCACGCGAAGGATGTGGTCTATCACTTTAATCGCCTCCCTGGCTTCGGCGACCGCCCCTTTGAGATGGGGAAACATGTCGCCGTGATCGGGGCGGGAGATGTGATGGTGGATATCGCCCACTGGCTGATTCGCTATAAGAAAGTTGAGAGGGTGACGGCGATCGTACGACGAGGTCCTGTAGAACGGAAATACAATCCCAAAGAAATTCGCAGTGTCTGTGCCAATATGGATCTCGAAGGGATCAAGGCCGAGTTTGAGCGGATCAAGGACCGTCTCGTTAAAGTAGGGCAGAACCCCGATGACGTTTTGCGTGTCTTTACCGATGAGTTTACTAAATGTGAGCCGAAGGTGAGCGAGACAAAGATGGGATTCCGTTTTCTTGCCTCGCCGAAGCGTATTCTGGTTGACGGCAATCACCGAGTTCGTGGCCTTGAAATGGAAGATAACCGACTCGATCCGAAGGGCGAGGATACTGTTGCTGCGGGGTTGAAGCAGTATTATGAATTCCCCTGTGATTCAGTCGTGTTTGCCGTAGGCGACAGGGTAGATGAGACCGTCGGCCTACCCTACAAAAATGGTATGTTCGTCACGAATCCCAATAAAACAGGGAATGATCCTGATGACGCCCTCTTTCAAGCCTACGATGAGTCAAGCGGTCAGGTGATGGACGGTGTGTTTTTAGCCGGTTGGGCTCGGAAGGCCAGCGAAGGGCTCGTCGGAGTCGCAAAACGTGATGGAGATTGGTGCGCGGAAGTTGTCGAGCGCTATCTGACAACCAAAACAGCTACCGGAGATGCCAAGGTCGTGCTTGACCGGTTGCATGCGCTTCTTAAACAGCAGAAGGGGCATCCGGTTGACCTAAACGGTTTACGGGCTCTCGATGTGGCGGAACGCTCGTTTTCCGGAAAAACCGACTGTATCGGAGAGTTTAAGTTTTCAGCCAATCGAGACATGCTCCAGCATATTACGCCGGGAAATTCATGAAGAGTCGGTGAACGCCCCGTCTTCAGCCGTGCCCCCATTTCAGCTTTTCCCGCAACACTTCATAGTAGTGGCTTTCTGGAAACCTGATCAGTCTCGTCCGATAGTCTGACGCCCGAATAACTGCGGTGTCGCCCTGGGTCATGGCCACGCCGACTTGCCCATCGAGCGTGGCCGTGGATCCGTCATCCTGACTGGTCAACGTCACCTCAATAACGACATCGCCCGGGACGATCAGCGGGCGATGCGTCAATGTATGTGGGCAGATGGGGGTCATAATGAGGGCTTGGAGGGCTGGGTTCATGATGGGACCACCGGCGGAGAGTGAGTAGGCGGTCGAGCCTGTCGGTGTTCCGATGATGAGACCGTCACCGCGCAGATTCGTCACGAACTGTCCTCCGATGGCGATCTGTAGTTCGATCATGCGGGCGATGGTGCCTTTACTGATGACGATGTCGTTCAGCACCAGTCCTTGCGCGACGGTCTCTCCATGGCGGTGCACGTGCGTGGCCAACATCAGTCGTTCATCAAGGGTGTAGTCATTGGCGAACACTCGTTCCAGCGAAGGATACAGATTGTCCAATCGGACTTCGGTGAGGAAGCCGAGTCCTCCCATATTGACACCGAGAATGGGACTGCCTCGTTCGGCTGCCAGCCTCGCTGCACTGAGAATGGTTCCATCGCCCCCAAGCACCAACAGAACATCAGCCTTTTCGGCCAGCTGAGTCTTGGGAATGCCCCCTTGTTCGTTCAGGAGTGTTGCTGAGGTTGTGTCAAGCAGAACATCAATGCTACGGGCACGGAGCCAAGTCACGACTCCAAGCAACGTGGTTTTGACTTCTGGAAATTTGGGTTTGGTTAAGATGCCGATGCTTTTACTTTTCATGGGTACCAAACATATGGTGGTTGGGGGATAAACGGGAGTGCGATTGTATCGGGATGCGCATTTTTGTGTCAACGCATAAGCGGTCATGTTGGAGGCATCTCATATCTGTGTGTAAAATTGAGAAAACCGCTGATGCTCATGATGAGTCGTGTTGTCTCGTTCTCGGCTCAACCTTGACTCTCATTCATACTGTGGTTAGAATTAGGCCAAGATTTTTCAAGGGTTTTGCTCGAACGCGGCCATGATTCGCACTCACGAGTAAGGAGGCAGGATGTTCGAACGATTCACGGATAAAGGTCGAAAGATCATCATCCTCGCGCGCGAGGAGGCCGAACGGCATCAAAACGACTACTTGGGGACAGAACATCTCGTCCTAGCCATCCTTCGTGAGTCTGACGGCATCGCCCTTATGATTCTGAAGAAGATGGGGCTTTCTACCGAGCAGGTTCGGCTGGAAATTGAGCGAAACTTGCCCGGTGGAGGGACCACCATGACGTTCGGAGAGATTCCCTTCAGTCCTCGTGTCAAGAAAGTCATCGAGTACGGGGTCGAAGAGGCCCGCCTGCTTGGCCATAATCACATCGGTAGCGAACATCTCCTTCTCGGTCTCCTCCGGGAAGAAGAAGGGATCGGCGGAAAAATCCTTCGGAGTCTGGGGGCAAATCTGTTGACCGCCCGACAGTTGACGGTCACGTTTCTGCGAAAATCCGCTCCGCGTGAGCGGGATCGAAAGAGTAACACTCCGGCGCTCGACGAGTTCGGCCGCGATTTGACCCAGCTGGCTCAAGAAGGTCAACTGGATCCGGTGATCGGCCGGGCGGATGAGATTGAGCGCGTCCTCCAGATACTCAGCCGAAGGAGCAAAAATAATCCGGTGCTGATCGGTGAGTCCGGTGTCGGGAAAACCGCCATCGTCGAGGGGCTCGCGCAACGAATTATTCAATCCGAAGTTCCCGATAATCTTCTCTCTCGTCGCGTCATCGCCTTAGATCTGGGCTCTCTCGTCGCGGGGACCAAGTACCGCGGGCAGTTCGAGGAACGCCTCAAGGTCGTGATGAAAGAAATTGTTCAAGCGGGCAATATCATCATTTTCATCGACGAGCTGCATACGCTGGTCGGGGCAGGAGCCGCAGAGGGATCGATCGATGCCTCGAATATGTTGAAGCCGGCCTTGTCGCGTGGCGAGATCCAGTGCATCGGAGCCACAACCTTGGATGAATACCGGAAGCATATTGAAAAAGACGGTGCGTTGAAACGGCGGTTCCAGCCGATTCACGTTCAGCCGCCGAATCTGGATGAAACGGTTCGCATCATCCAGGGGCTTCGGGATCGATACGAGGAGCATCACGGAGTAGAAATTACCGAAGACGCCATTGTCGAGGCCGTTAAGTTGTCGGATCGGTACATCACGGATCGGTTTCTTCCGGATAAGGCGATCGACTTGATCGACGAAACTGGGTCGAGGGCCAAGCTCCAGACCTATGCGCTTCCCTCTGAATTGAAGGCAATGGAGCAAGAGCTGAAAAAGGTTTCTCGAGAGAAAGAGCTGTCAATATCCATGCAGAACTTCGAGGAAGCCGTGCGACACCGTGAGGAAGAGGAGCGGCTTCGTAAGTTGCTCGACGAATCCAAACGGGAATGGAAAAAGAATCAGGAAAAGAACAAGCCCGTGATCAGCAAAGAAGATGTTGCCTATGTAGTTTCGAAAATGACCGGCATTCCTCTCTTTAAGCTGGAAGAAGAAGAGTCCAACAAACTGTTGCGCATGGAAGAGTTTCTCCATAAACGAGTCATCGGCCAGAATGAGGCGATCTCCGCGGTCGCTCGTGCGATTCGTCGATCTCGTGCAGGCTTGAAGGAAACGCGGAAACCGATCGGGTCGTTCATTTTCTTAGGACCGACGGGCGTGGGGAAAACAGAGTTAGCCAGGACATTGGCGGAGTTTCTGTTTAACAGCGAAGATGCGCTGATCCGTGTCGATATGTCCGAGTATCAAGAGAAATTTACGAGTTCTCGACTCTTCGGGGCGCCTCCCGGCTATGTAGGGTATGAAGAAGGCGGACAATTAACCGAGAAGGTTCGCCGTCGACCCTATTCCGTTGTCTTGTTCGACGAGATCGAAAAAGCACATCCCGATGTGTTCAATGTCCTCCTGCAAGTCTTGGATGACGGAGTGTTGACGGATAGTCTCGGACGAAAGGTTGATTTCAAGAACACAGTCGTGATTATGACGTCCAACATCGGGACGAAAATGATTCAAAAGGGTGTTTCCCTTGGGTTTCAGAGTACGGAAGGTGAAGCGGCGCGTCGGAAAAAGGAAGAAGTGCTTGGAGAGCTTCGAAAATCGTTCAGCCCGGAGTTTCTCAATCGGATCGATGAAATTGTAATCTTCCACCAATTGGAAAAAGAGCAGCTCTATAGCATTTTGGACATTCTGCTCCGTGAGTTGAATCTTCGTCTCTTGGATAAGGGGATCGAGATTGAGGTCGACGACGAAGTCAAACAGTGGCTGATCAAAGAAGGCTATGAACCTCTGTATGGAGCTCGACCAATGAGGCGGGCGATCCAACGTGCCATCGGAGATCCGCTTTCCGATGAACTGATTAGAGGACGTTTCAAAGAAAGCCGCAAGGTGAAAGTGGTGTTGAGGGATGGAGCTCCGACCTTCATTGAGCAGGAGGCAATGGCCGGAGTCTAGTTCCTTTTGTGAGTAATCACATCTCTATGCAATCGTGTGCGGCCTCTGCGGCTGGTTGCTGCAGGGGCCGTTTCATTATTCGATGCCGTCTGGCCCATTCGTAACAAGATGCGTCCACCCCCGGATCAGTCAACATTTCAACCTGAGATCCAATGGTTCCCGCGTCCGATTCTTGGCATTGAATCTTCTTGCGATGAAACGGCTGCAGCCGTGCTCAATCGCGATGGGGCGGTGCTTTCCAATGTTGTGTCTTCACAAGTCACCGTCCACGAAAAGTTCGGTGGCGTTGTTCCTGAATTAGCCGCACGAGCTCACCTGGGAACGATCGATCTTGTCGTCAACGAAGCGTTGACGACGGCGCAAGTATCGAAACGTACACTCGGTGCCGTGGCCGTTACCCAGGGGCCAGGGTTGGCTGGGGCGTTGTTGGTGGGAGTCAACTACGCCAAGGCACTGAGCTACGGCTTGGGTATTCCGATCATCGGGGTCAATCACCTTCGGGGCCATATCGCTTCAGCCTGGCTTGCTGATCCGACATTTCCACTGTCTTGTATTGTGCTGGTCGTCTCCGGTGGCCACACGCATCTCTATCATCATGACGCCGATGGCCGGTGTATGCTGCTGGGACGCACACGCGACGACGCTGCCGGTGAAGCATTCGACAAAGGAGCCCAGATGCTTGGCCTGGAGTATCCAGGCGGACCAGCGGTTGATCGAGTCGCGCGTTCCGGTGATCCTCGGGCGATTTCATTCCCACGATTTCATCGGTCAAAAGATAGCTTGGAGTTCAGTTTCAGCGGGCTCAAGACCGCGTTATTGTATAAGCTGCGAGAGATGGATAGTCAGCTGCAATCGCGACAGATCGCGGATCTAGCGGCCGGCTACCAAGAGGCGATCGTGCAGGTGTTGGTGGCCAAGGCCTTTGCGGCTCTCAAACAGTCGAATCTGTCGGCGCTTGCCGTGGTAGGAGGGGTCTCGGCGAATTCGCGGTTGAGAACCGTTCTGAGCGAGCGTGCGGCACGTGAGGGCATTAGTCTTTCGCTACCGCCGCTCGCGTATTGCACGGATAACGCTGCCATGATTGCTTCAGCGGGACGCCAGTTGCTGATGCGCGGAGAGCAGCCCAATTCGGATCTTGATATCAGGCCGACGGAGAGATTCATGACAACGGTTGAAGAAAATGGGCCTCAATCAGTTTCTAAAAAAATTAAGGAGAAAGCCAATTCCTGACATTCGAGGTCAGATCACAGGACTGCGTACCAGCCAAGTTGCGGCGGCTGAACGACTCTACCGGCGTCGTGTCCCACCCGACAAGGTCATGACGCCTGAGCTAGCCAAGGCAATGGCCCAGCTGACCATCGAGCTTCACCGTCCGGTCGGCGTGTTGCTGACTCGGCGAGGGCAAGTGCAGGACGTGATCGTGGGAACGGAGTTGACGTTATCTACGACCACGCTGACGCTCTTCCGTACAGGTGCGCGATCACTGCGTGGGTTGAGGTTCGTTCGCACGCAATTGCACGATCAGCCGTTAAATCAGGAGATACTTACCGACCTTGCATTTTTGCGGCTTGATCTTATCGGTCTTCTTTCCATCACCGAGGATGGCGGGTTAGGCAACCTGTATGTCGCGCATCTCTTGGCGCCTAATTCGACCGGCCAGTTGTTCAACGTGTTGAGAGCTGTCCCGTTCCATCAGCTGACGATAAAGTTTGACCAGTTCATCGAAGAGCTTGAAGCGGATCTTCAGCAGGCACGAGCCCATCATGCGGTGGAGAGCGGCAAGGAATCAGCAATACTGGTCAGCGCCTCCGTCAAAAGTCGGTCGGAGCAGGAAGAGCGGTTAGCCGAATTGGCTGAGTTGGCGGCCTCCGCCAACGTCACGGTCGTGGACCGCGTCGTTCAGCGAACACCGGACGGGCATCAGCGATATCTCTTAGGACGTGGCAAGATGAAGGAAGTCCTGATTCAGACGCTTCATCAGGGAGCCGACATGGTGATCGTTGATCAAACGCTGTCGCCGGCACAATTACGGGCCATTTCGGAGATGACCGATATCAAGGTAATTGACCGCACCCAACTGATCCTAGATATCTTTGCCCGCCGGGCACATAGTCGAGAAGGGAAAGTACAGGTGGAGCTGGCACAGTTACGGTATCTATTGCCACGATTGTCTGGGAAAGGCGAACAGCTCTCGCGCCTGGGTGGCGGGATCGGCACTCGTGGGCCTGGTGAAACCAAGCTGGAAACAGATCGTCGCCGCGTGCGTGACCGCATCACGCATTTGGAACGTGAACTGACGCAGTTTGGACGCCGACAAGACCAACGACGGTCCAAGCGGGATCGGCACGGGCTTCCCGTCATGTCTCTGGTGGGCTATACGAATGCCGGCAAGTCGACTTTACTCAATGTCTTGACGAACAGCCAGGTGTCGGCTCAAAACCGCCTGTTCGAAACCTTGGATACGACGAGTCGACGCCTGCGGTTTCCAGAGGATCGCGAAGTCATCATCACCGATACGGTCGGGTTTATTCGGGATCTTCCGCAAGAACTGGTCGGCGCCTTCCGGACAACGCTCGAAGAACTACGAGAGGCTGATCTCTTGCTGCATGTTGTCGATGGCAGTGCCGTAGATATCGATATTCAGGTTACGGCGGTTGTCGCTATTCTTGAGGAGTTACATCTGAATGCACTCCCGAGATTGCTCGTATTGAATAAGTGTGATCGAATCGCACCCTCACACGTTGACTCGCTCTGCCGACGTTACGGGGCCATCGGCATTTCGGCGCTCCAGCCGACCACGCTTCATCCTCTTCTTGCTCGATTGGAAACGTACGTGCGAACCCTGCCGGTTGGTGAGCATCAGACTGTGGCTCGGTTGGAGCAGAACGAAGCCCTGGTGCTTGCATCTCGTCAATAACCTCTGCACAATCGGGCGGCCATGAAGAACTCCGTACGCAGGAGGACGGTGGTTGGGATCGACCGTCCGGCACAGATTTCGACACGTCTCCGTCGCGCGATGCCAACGGTTCAGATGGAATTAACGCATCGTTCTCCGTGGGAGCTCTTGGTCGCGACTATCCTCTCAGCCCAGTGCACGGATCAACGAGTCAATCAGGTGACGCCGAGACTCTTCAGCCGATATCCCACGCCTCACGCCATGGCGAAGGCGACATCGACTGAGCTGGAGACACTGATCAGATCAACCGGTTTTTATAAGAACAAGGCGAAAAACTTGATCGGGTGTGCGCAGGTCGTGACCACGCAGTTCAAGGGGCGAGTCCCCGATACGATGGAAGAACTCACAGTGATCCCCGGAGTCGGGAGAAAAACGGCGAATGTTCTCCTTGGAACTGCGTTTGGGAAACCGGGTCTTGTGGTCGATACGCATGTGAAACGAGTCGCCAACCGATTGGCCTTGACCCATGCAAGTGATCCCGAGCAAATCGAACGCGATCTGCAAGCGCTGTATCCAAAAACTCAGTGGACGGATGTGTCGCAGCGATTACTCCTCCATGGTCGGTATGTGTGCCTCGCACGGAAGCCGCGCTGTCTTGTGTGCCAGATTTACGATGATTGTGAGTGGGAAGGGAAAGTATCGACATGATTAAAAGCATGACAGGATTTGGCCGACGGCAGGGAACATGGTCCGACGGGACCGTCAGCGTTGAGGTGAGATCGGTGAACCATCGGTTTCTTGAGACCTCCATTCGTCTGCCGAAGTCGATGAGTGGACTGGAGGAACGCTTTAAGAAGACGATCCAACAACAGTGTGCGCGTGGACGAGTCGATCTTACGGTCTTACTGCAGGGAAGTCGGGGAAGCACTCGGGCGGTGCAACTTGACGTGGGACTGGCCAAACAGTACCATCAGGCCCTTCGTACACTCCAGCGCACACTGAAGCTGAAAGGTTCCATCGATATCGGACTGATGGCGGGGTTTCGCGATATCATTGCCCTGTCTGAACAGCCGACCGACGATACGAAACTTGCTAAACTGGTGGAAAAGCTGGGGTTGCTGGCAGTCTCGGATATGACGAAGATGCGAGAGAAGGAGGGGGGCTTACTGGCACAGGATATCCTGACTCGGCTTGAGCAAGTGCGTGGATGCAGAAGTGCCGTATTGTCCCGTGCTCCCCTGGTGGCGCAGGAAACGTTCGAGCGTATGAAGCAGCGTGTGGAAAAGCTTCTGACGGACGCGATCCCGGATCTTCCTCGGCTTAATCAGGAGTTGGCTCAGTATGCCGATCGGTGCGACATTACGGAAGAATTGGTCAGACTTGACACGCATATGATACAGTTTGAGCGTGCACTCCAAAGCACCGAGTCGGTGGGGAAGACGTTGGACTTTCTGCTTCAAGAAATGGGTCGGGAAGTCAATACGATGGGATCGAAGGCCAACGACGCAGCGATCAGGGCAGACGTGGTGCAGATGAAGGCTGAGCTTGAGCGCATACGTGAACAGATACAGAACGTCGAATGAGCACCGTACTGACGACAAGCGACCTCCCTCCGGGTGTGATGGGGAATCGGCAGGTTCCTGAACGTCGAGGAATCCTGTACATCATTTCGGCCCCTTCTGGCGCAGGGAAGACCACCTTATGTAAACAGGTTGTGGCCTCGGTCTCCGGATTGTGGCATTCGATATCATGTACGACAAGAAAACCTCGTCCAGGAGAAGAGCACGGACGTGAATACTTCTTTGTCGAGGAAAAAGTATTTCACGATATGGTTGCCAAAAATGAGTTCCTGGAATACGCACATGTGTATTCCAACTGGTACGGAACACCGCGGAAGCCCTTAGCGGATAAGATGGAAGAGGGCATTGATGTCTTGCTGGAAATCGACGTCCAAGGTGCGCTCCAGATCAAAAAGCAATTCGGCGATGCTGTCTCTATCTTCATCCTTCCTCCGTCAATGGACATTTTACGTGCTCGCCTCCAAGGGCGAGGATCAGACTCCCAGGAAGAGATTGCCCGTCGATTGCAAAAAGTAAAAGACGAGGTCTGGTGTCTTCGGGAATATTCATACATTGTTCGTAATGATGATCTGAGGCAATCGCTCTGTGAACTACAAAGTATTTTTGTCGCGGAGCGTTTGAAGACCAATCGAACGGATATGCAGCAGCTTGAGCAAAGCTTTCTTTTTGAGAAAGATGCCACCATGGCGGACAGAACCCCGTCATCCACCGTATAGCTAAGGGAGCACAATTTACTATGGTCGACATGCTGAGTTTGTTGCCACAATACACGCCACATGAATTTGATTCCCGTCATCGATTGGTGATCGTCGCCTCGCAACGGGCGAAGCACCTGACGCAAGGCGCGAAACAAGCCGTGGCCTCTCGCTTCACGAAGGAAACCACCATCGCGCTTGATGAGGTACTGAGAGGCCATGCCAAGTATTTGACCGGCAAGGAAGCCCGTGATGCGACAAAGGAAGCCAAGCGAGGGAAAGAGGGGGAAACCGAGCGTATCGCCATGATGACCGGAGAGGATGCCCGCGAAATCAAGAAAGAACTCAGCGTGTACGTCGATGATACGGTACCGCCGACCGCGGCTCCGGCTGAGGAGTAGGCATTGGACGAATCGCAGCTGTCGACAAGCCTGAGGGGGAAGCGGCTTGCCCTTGGAGTTACCGGCAGCATCGCCGCGTATAAAGCGGTCGGCTTGCTTCGAGCCCTTGCGCGTGAAGGTGCGATTGTGTCGGTGGTTATGACACAGGCGGCCACAAGATTTGTGACTCCACTTACGTTTGAAGTCCTTTCAGGAAGACGGGTCGCGACAGACCTCTTTGAATCGCATGAAGAGATGGCTCATCTCGCCATCCCAGGACAAGCGCATGCCATGGTTGTAGCGCCGGCAACCGCGAACTTTCTGGCCAAAGCCGCACTCGGCCTGGCGGATGATCTGTTAAGCACCATGTTACTGAACGCCCGGTGCCCCGTGATTGTTGCTCCGGCTATGGACGGCGATATGTGGACACATCCCACGGTCGTGCACCATGTTCAGACGCTCCGGGCGCGCGGCGTCGTTGTGCTGGATCCTGAAGTCGGGCCTCTGGCATCCGGACAGATCGCACAGGGACGGCTTCCCGCAGAGTCGCGAATCATGGAGGCCGTGCATGCAGCCGTGACGGCTCAGCAGGATTGGCAAGGCCAACGGGTGCTCATATCTGCCGGTCCGACTCAAGAACCCATTGACCCGGTTCGATTTGTATCCAATCGGTCTTCCGGGAAGATGGGGTATGCCATTGCAGAAGCTGCGCGGGATCGAGGCGCGGAGGTGACCCTCGTCACAGGGCCTTCCTCTCTGATGTCTCCTTCAGGCGTGACCACAATTTCGGTCAACACCGCAAGCGAGATGTCAGACGCATTGAGTCGGCACTTTCCTTCCTCGACGGTGCTGATCATGGCCGCAGCAGTTGCGGACTTTCGCCCTAAAATGCCGGTTGGACAAAAGCTCAAGAAACAGGGGCAATCAGCACTCGTGCTTGAGCTTGAAGCGACTCCGGATATTCTCTCCATGCTGTCCGCGCGACGAACATCGCAAATTGTAATCGGTTTCGCGGCGGAAACCGAGCATGTCTTGTCTCATGCGAAAGGCAAGTTGAAAGAGAAGGGCCTGGATCTCATTATTGCCAACGACGTGACGCAAGCGGGTGGTGGGTTTGGCAGCGATGACAATGCGGTCGTCATTCTCTCGGCCACCGGCGAACAGAAAACCTTGGAGCTGATGCCCAAGCGCCGACTGGCGGATGAAATTCTGACTGTCGTGCGGGACCTGTGTCTGACCTCATCTCATCGTCAATCGTTGGTGGAGTGACCTGAACAATGGCGTCGGGTGCAAAAAAAACAGGTAATGCCGCCGAGATTGATCGGTTGGCCTTAGCCTTTGCGAAAGAGCCGGGGTCCAAGGTGTTTATCCCTCTGGCCGAAGAGTATGGGAAAGCCGGCATGTGGGAAGAGGCGGTTGCTGTCCTTGAAGACGGCCTGAAGAACTATCCAGGCTTTATCACGGCGATGGTTGCCTTGGGTCGCGCGTATGAGCAGATGAATCAACCGATCAAGGCCAAAGCCCTTCTTGAAGAAGCCATCAAATTGAGCCCTGATAACCTTCGTGCACATCGAACGTTGGCCAAGTTGTACGCAGCTGAGGGGGCGAAAGAAGCAGCCATTCGGTCGTGCGCCGTCATTTTATCCGTCAATCCACATGACCAAGAGGCCTTGGCGCTTCGTGCCGGACTTGATGTCCAGGCGACTTCCGATGCGACGCAATCTCCAGGACAGGAAAGTGAAAAACAGATCAAAACGGCCGGTCCTGACCTGTACCGCAACAAGGGGCTCATACAGGCTGTGGACGATGCGACGGTGGCAACGAAAGATGATGCCGATGGGTTTCCAATGGGCGGACTGCATTCAGCAAAGGAGCTATCTCCTACAGCCAACTCAAAATTTCAGGTCGCCAAGAAGCCCAGGAACCCAGTGATTGTGCAGCTTGAACAGTGGCTAGTCCTAGTCCAGACGCGCCGACGAACTCCTCACGCCACCTTCTGATCCGCTCTGAAACTTTCCCATGACTTCAACGGTTTGACCCTCTGAGAGGGGACTGCTAGAATGCCGCCCTCAGATGGTGTGAAGTCGGTATGTATGGGAGGCCCTACGCGAGTTATGTTGCGCATCCTCGTCCTTCACGGCCCCAATCTAAACCTATTGGGCAATCGAGAAGAAGCGATTTATGGAACGGCCACCCTTGCCATGATTGATGCGTCGCTGGTGAAGCTGGGCGGCGAACTCGGCGCTGAGCTTGTTATTCGTCAATCGAACCTTGAAGGGGAATTGGTGAGTTGGATTCAAGACGCGCGACAGGGGTATCATGGCATCATCATCAACCCAGCGGCCTATACGCATACCAGTATCGCAATACGTGATGCGCTGACTGCCGTTGAGTTGCCTACTATTGAAGTCCATTTATCAAACATCTATCGGCGTGAAACATTCAGACAGCATTCCTATGTATCGGGTGTCGTGTTGGCACAGATTACCGGGTTCGGTGCAGGTGGGTATTTGTTGGCCTTGCGAGGGCTGTGTGAGCAGCTCTCCGCTGCAGGGGCCACAGATGCCTTCAAAAGAACGTCCTCAGGAAGCGGAGCGAAAACAGGCGTACAGTGAGACGATCGTAAAGCCGGTTGGTTTCTTAAGCGAAGGGAGTTGGGCGTGATTTCTACGGTGGATTTTCGGGGCGGGGTTCGTTTGATGGTCGAAGGAGAGCCCTTTTATATCGTTGAGTTTCAGCACGTCAAGCCTGGGAAAGGCGGGGCCTTCGTACGGACGAAGTTGAAAAGCTATCTCTCCGGAAATGTGTTGGATCGAACATTTCGCTCAGGAGAGCGGTTTGAAGAGCCTGATTTGGAAGAGCGCGACATGCAGTTCCTCTACGCAACCGGTGAGGCCTATACGCTGATGGATACGGAGACGTATGAGCAATTGACGTTTGAGAAAAAACAGCTGGGAGAGAACGCCGATTTGTTGAAAGAAAATATGATCGCCAAGATCCTCATCTATGAGCATCGCCCGATCGCCGTTGAACTGCCGAACTTCATTGAGCTCAAGGTTGTTGATGCAGAGCCCGGTGTGCGGGGAGACACGGCGTCCGGAGGGACGAAGCCGGCAGTCGTGGAAACGGGGGCGACGATCAAAGTTCCGCTGTATTTGGAAGTCGGCACCGTCATTCGGATCGATACTCGGACTAGATCCTATGTGGAGCGCGTGCGGTGAGTCCTCGTCGATCAACTCATTCAAAGGCCAAGACCCGTCGGATTGTCTTGCCGAACACCGACGACGCGGTTAATCCTCACGCGTCCCTCACCGGAGGGTCTACCAAACAAATCCAAGAACTCATCGATCTGCTTCGACGTAATAATTTGACGGAACTGGAGTTTGAGCGCGAAGGCATCCGTATCCGCGTCCGCCATGAACTGGCAGCCAGACCTCTCGCGGCCTCAGTGCCGGAGCCTCTTCCGACGCCGCCTCAACAATCCACATATTCCGCGTCGTCCGCTATATCGGTGGCGGACACAAGTGCAGGTTTTGTAACCGTTGCGTCCCCCATCGTCGGCACGTTTTATCGATCTCCTTCACCAGACGCTGATCCGTACGTGGAGGAGGGGGATTCTGTGAGGAAGGGTCAAGTCCTGTGCGTCGTTGAAGCGATGAAGCTCATGAATGAAATCGAGTCGGAGGTGGACGGTCGTCTTGTCAGGATCTTGGTGGAAAACGCGAAGTCAGTGGAATATGGTCAGGCCCTGTTTCTGATCGATCCCAAAGCCGCTTCATAGATCATTCTAACGGCGGTCCTCGCCATCGTATCGGAGCCGAGACGTGTTTAAAAAAGTTCTGGTTGCCAATCGCGGAGAAATCGCGCTGCGAGTGATCCGTGCGTGTAAAGAGCTCGGCATCAAGACCGTGGCCATTCATTCTGAAGCCGATGCGCTTGGGTTGCACGTGCGAGCAGCCGATGAGAAGGTGTGTGTGGGGCCCGCCGAATCGGCATTGAGTTACCGGCATATTCCTAATGTCCTCAGTGCCGCAGAAATTACGGGAGCCGATGCCATTCATCCGGGTTACGGATTTCTGTCGGAGAACGCGCATTTTGCTGAAGTGTGCGAATCAATCGGCATTAAGTTTATCGGGCCGAGCTCCGAAAATATCGCCATGATGGGAGACAAGGCAAAGGCGCGCGAGATTGTGGCGAAGCGAGGGCTTCCCGTCACGCCCGGGAGTCCTGGTGAATTGCGCAGCGAGGAGGATGCCTTACAGGCGGCGCAGAAGATCGGCTTCCCCGTCATTATCAAAGCGACGGCCGGAGGGGGCGGGCGGGGCATGCGCGTCGTCAACAAAGCCGATGACTTGAGCCGAGCATTTCAGGCCGCTCAGGCTGAGGCGAAATCGACGTTCGGCAACGATGGGGTCTATCTCGAGCGGTATTTTCTCGAACCGCGTCATATCGAGGTGCAGATTTTGGCCGATCAATTCGGTCGGGTGGTCCATCTCGGAGAACGAGACTGTTCCATTCAACGGCGCCATCAAAAATTGGTCGAGGAAACACCCTCGCCGGCCGTCGATGATAAATTGCGTCGGGAAATCGGTCGAGTTGCGGTGGAAGCGGTCAAGGCGGCCCATTACCGAAACGTGGGTACCGTCGAATTTTTGCTCGACAAAGACCGGCAGTTTTATTTTATGGAGGTCAATACTCGCATTCAGGTCGAACACCCCATCACTGAAATGGTGACCGGCATTGATCTCATCAAAGAACAGATCCGCTTGGCAGCCGGCCATCCGCTCGCTATTCGGCAACAAGATGTGGCCCTCACGGGGCACAGCATCGAGTGCCGGATTAATGCCGAAGATCCTGAGAAATTTACTCCGTCTCCTGGTGTGATCACCAAATACAGCCCGCCGGGGGGATTCGGAGTCCGAGTCGATTCCGCCATGGAGTCGGGGGCTGCAGTCGTCCCATACTACGATTCGATGATTGCCAAGCTGATCACCCATGGCCGTGACCGACAGGAATCCGTGGCTCGTATGAAGCGGGCGCTCGGAGAATTTGTCATCGAAGGAATCAAGACCACCATCCCGCTTCACCGTCGTATCCTTGAGGACCCTGATTTTCAAAAAGGCCATGTGTCGACGACATTCTTAGAACGATTCTTGGCAGGCTAAACCTGCCCATTCTCCTGCCTGATGAATAGTCTTCTCATGTTTTTTCCAGAGTGCTCCGCATTCCTTGGTGCGCGTCGAGTCTCATGGTAAGCTCAAGAGGCTGTTTGGGGGAGGATCCGTCCGCTTCCCATTGGCCGAGAGTGCATCCCTTGTCGGCTTCCTGATAGGATACAGGGGCGTTCGTCGAATCGAGCGCATCACGTATGCGACGTCTTGGTTACATTCTCAGCATAGTGGCGATCGGAATGGCGATCGGTGGCTATGTGTTTTTCAACGGAGAACGGAAACCTCCGATTCGATACCGGACGGCAGCGGCTGAACGTGGCCAGATCGTTTCCCTTGTCAGCGCCACAGGGACGATCAATCCGGTGGTATCAGTGCAAGTAGGGACGCAAGTGTCAGGAATGATCAAAAGCCTTCATGCCGATTTTAACTCACAGGTAAAGGCTGGTGATATTGTGGCGGTCATTGACCCTGAGCCATTCAAGGCGCGTCGAGAACAGGCTTCCAGCAATCTGGAAATGGCGCGCTCAACGGTGGCGCGGGCCAAGGCCGACCTGGCCCAGCGGAAACGAGAGCTTGATCGTGTGCAATCGTTATTGCCGCAACAGTTTGTTTCGCAGAACGATGTGGATGTCGCCGCGACAAATTCTCAAAGTGCGGAAGCACAGTTGCGGGTTGCAGAGGCACAAGTCAGGCAAGCCGAGGCGGCCTTGAATGCGACTGAGCTGGAATTGAAATATACTATTATTCGCTCGCCGGTGGACGGTATCGTCGTTGCGCGGAATGTCGAGGTCGGCCAGACGATCGCGGCCAGTTTTTCAACGCCGAATCTGTTTTTGATCGCTCTCGATCTTACGAAAATGCAAGTGGATACCAATGTGAGCGAGTCGGATATTGGGGGGATGACGGAAGGCAGAGAGGCAATGTTCACGGTGGATGCCTATCCCGGTGAATCGTTTGCGGGCGTCATCAAACAGGTGAGACTTGCACCGATGAACGTCCAGAATGTCGTAACCTACAATGTCGTAGTCGGGGTCGATAATCCGGATATGCGCTTAAAGCCAGGTATGACCGCGAATGTATCCATTGTCGTGGCGCAACGCGATCACGCGCTCAAGGTCCCCAACGCCGCCCTGCGGTTCACGCCTCCGAAGACC
>CABVRR010000018.1:13213-19661 GCA_902500705.1 uncultured Nitrospira sp. | reverse complement strand
GAACGAAAAGGCAACGACTTACCGCCGGGGTTTGGAAATCAGACGCGTCCCCGTTCTCGATAAACCATCAGTCTGATGGGACAGACGGTGTGTGTGTGGCATGACGTGCCAAGCGCAATCTGTTAGCTCCGTTGTCAGGTCGAGCATCTTCGTTACCATTCCGTACAGGATAGATTTGTGAGTACACTGATTCGTTGTGAAGATCTGTGGAAGATCTATCGAGTCGGCGATGTTGAGGTGCAAGCGTTAAGAGGACTGAATCTCACCATCCAGCGGGGCGAGTTCGTTGCTATCATGGGATCAAGCGGGTCGGGGAAATCCACGCTGATGAGTATTCTGGGGTGCTTGGATCAACCGACGAAGGGACAGTATCGGCTGAACGGCATCGATGTCGGACAGGCGCGCTCGGACCAGCTGGCGGAGATTCGAAATCAACAAATCGGTTTTGTCTTCCAGAGCTTCAACCTGATTCCCAGAACGAGTGCGTTGGAAAATGCACAACTGCCGCTATTTTATCGTGGAGTGCCCTTAAAAGAACAGCGGGCACTTGCATCGGCCGCGCTGGCGCGTGTCGGCTTACAGGGTCGCGAGCATCATGCCCCGACACAGCTGTCGGGTGGACAACAACAACGGGTGGCGATTGCCCGGGCGCTTGTCACCGTCCCCTCCTTGTTGCTGGCTGACGAACCAACGGGGAATCTTGATACCCAGTCGAGTCAAGACATCATGGGTATTCTTGATGGATTGAATCGAGAAGGTATCACGGTCATTCTCGTGACGCATGAACTGGATATTGCGGCCTACGCGTCACGGCAGATTACGATTAAAGATGGGCAGATCCTCAGCGACCACACGAGTGAAGGTCGATTGCCTGTCGAGGGAGCATAAATGCGGGTGTTTGTCTGGTTGACGATCGTGACAGCCTTGCGGGTGCTCGCGCGAAACAGGCTGCGTGCCGGTCTGACCATGCTGGGGATTGTCATCGGCGTGGGAGCCGTCATCGCGATGGTCAGCATTGGTGAGGGAGCCAAGCAGGCCGTGCAAAAGCAGATCGCTACCATGGGCACGAATGTCATTATGATCTGGCCGACCGCGACGAGCGTCGGTGGCGTCCGCGGCGCACAAGGCGGGGCCATCACACTGACCGTTATGGATGCTATGGATCTGAAGAAGAAAATTCCGGTTCTCACTGATACGGGGTGGATGAAACGTGATGTGTTGCAAATCGTCAACGGTCATCGGAACGGCAACAGTCCGGTCTATGGAGTGTCACCCAGCTATCTGAGTATCCGAGACTGGACGGTGAGTCGAGGCGGCCCCTTTACGCAGGCAGATATGGAAAGTGCCGCCCTCGTGGCGCTGCTTGGGCAGTCGGTGGTCGATGAGCTCTTTGATCAAGGAGAGGAACCGCTTGGGGCGATCATTCGTATTCGCAATGTCCCGCTTCGCGTGATCGGCGTGTTGTCTTCCAAAGGGCAGAATACGTATGGGCAAGATCAGGACGATGTCGTCTTTATCCCCTTTACGACCGCCGAGCGAAAAGTCCTTGGCACGCTCTTTCTTGGATCGGTCGGCGGTATTTATGGAACCACGGATCGGGCCGAGGATATGCCGGAAGCGGTCGAACTCATCCGAGAGGTCATGCGAGCACGCCATCGGTTGCAGGGCGATCAGCCCGACGATTTTACGATTCGTACACAGGTCGATCTTGCCCAGGTGCAGGAAGGAACGGGTCAAACGTTGACCGTCATGTTGATGGCGATTGCGTCCGTTTCGCTGCTTGTCGGTGGGATCGGGATCATGAATATTCTGTTGGTCTCCGTGACGGAGCGGACCAGGGAAATCGGAGTGCGTATGGCGGTGGGAGCCAAGCGTACCCATATCCTGATACAGTTTTTAATTGAGGCGTTGACCCTCAGCGTAGTCGGCGGCTGCATCGGCATTCTCTTTGGAGTTCTGAGCGCCCGTTTGACGACGGTGATTGCCGGCTGGCCTACGATTATCTCAGGTGACACGGTCGCGGCAGCATTCGGGTTTTCCGTCGCGGTCGGCTTATTTTTTGGATTATATCCCGCCAATAAGGCTGCTCGCCTCAATCCCATCGAAGCGTTGCGCTACGAATAGAGTTCCGTCTTGGTTGTTGACGAATCCATTGTCATGATTGCTTCAATGGTCCGTGTCTTGGATTCGTCGGTCTGCTGTGCGAGATCGATAACAAACGGCGGGTGATACTCAGTGCCTTCCGATTGGTGCGTGATGGTGACGATCGGTTGATGTAGTTTGTCCTGATTGAGTGCCGTGACCACGGCTAACTCCTGAGTGTTCAGTCGCACTTGACTATAGATCGGATAGATACCGACTCTCGCAATAAATGACGATACGACGTGTTGGTCGAGCGTGCCTTGCTGAGCCTCCTGATACAGCCGCTGAAATGTGTGATGGGGCGTGAGCGGCGTGACGCCGCCGAATCCGGTGAGTAATTCATCATATCGATCCACGACGGTCAGAATGCGGGTGCGGTCGGAGGTGTAGTGCCCTCGCGACTCTTTAGGGTAGCCGCTGTCGTCCAGATACACATGATGATCAGCGATGAGATGGAGTACGGCGGCCTCAATGCTCCCTTGTCGTTCCAGCATCAGCACCGCGAGACGAGGGTGGGTCTCAAATTCTTGTCGGTCGGCGTCGGAGAGGCCGGCCGTCGCGTGAATTCGACGGACAGAGGTCGGACGGATCTGCAAGAGCCCAATGTCATGTAAGAGCGCAGCGGTCGCAAGCTCCTGCAGCTCCAGCGGGTTGAATTGGAAAGCTTGTCCGATCACCAGTGCCAGCGTACAGGTCGCCAGCGCATGTCGGCTGAGGGTGGAATCGCCGGCTCGGTTTTGACTCAAGGCCATGAACAGTGCGGAACTGCTGAGCGTTCTCATGGCAATCGTGATTTCTTGGACCGCTTCAGCCGCCTGCTGATGGTTGACCGTCCTTGTTTTTGAGATCGTCGTAAAAACGGATTGTATGGATTGTTCCATCTGCTGCTTCGCCAGTTTGGCCTGAGCATATTCTTCGTTCAGCTGGGCCAGCGACTTGAGTTGTTTGACCTGCCAGGTTGATGTCGTCTCGATCGTAGATTGTGGTGGATTCGATACGGGAACTGGTTGAGAGACGACTCCTCGGTCGGGATCGATATCGACCACTTTCACTCCGGCGCGCACCAACTTGTCGATCTGTGCCGGATCTTCGACCAAGAAAGAATGGCGGAGGAGAGGGGATCGAAACCACGACAAGTCCAATCGTGCGACATACATTCCGATCTGAAGCTCACCGATGGAGATGCGTGTGGTCGCCATAGGAATCAGGGTGTAATTTAAGAAGCGTGTAGCGTGCAGAAGTTGCTTCCTATCGTATCGGTATGAACGGGAGCGAACTGTAGTCGAGTGAGGGTGCGGTGGCTGTCAGACTGAGCGGTGGGAGGGATGAAGGAGTGAGAGAGAGACTTCGATGCGAGGATCGGTCTTGTCGATGTGTTTGTAGAGATGAGTTTCAACGATGCGATTGTCGTTGAGGTCAAGCCCTTCGCAGACCGCATCTTGAGCGATCTTCAGGCCGCCGTCGAGATCGCGGCGCAACGCAGATGCAAAAAAGAATCGGATGGAGAGCGTGAGCGGACCGGATTGAAATCGTTCCTGCAAGGAACGTTTGGCAGGAGCTTGAGCGAATGCCAACCAGACTTGCTGGCCGACATATGTTTTATAGGCTCGTCCGGCAGCGGATAGCAACCGACGTCCATTGACGGTTGCATACTGATGGTTGACGCTTGGGGGAACGGGCAATGTGATCATCAACGTGTCTGATGTGATAACGGGAGGATGCTCTGGTGTTCGAAGGGCCGTGGTGAGGTTCGAGGGGGCAGATGTTCGTGGCACAGCCCTACCGTTGATCCGTAATAAATTGTTCGGCGAGGATGGGTCGGCTAGATTGCCACGGCGGGATGTCGGAGGAAGGCGAAACCGTGATGGATGCACGCTGTGTCGACGTCGGAAGGATGGCATGGCGCCGAGCTAGAGGAGGTTCTGGATCTTTGCCATATTCTGTTCGAATCGATCTTCCGTGCGGGCAAGATATCGACGCCATTCGCTTGGATTCCAGAGTTCTATGCGGTGATAGAGGCCGACGAGTATGATCTCTTGATCTTCATCGACCGGGACCAGCTTCCGCAAGCGACCGGGAATCAGGACTCGGCCTGTCTTATCAATGTCCGATGAGCCGGCCTCGGAAACGACATAGTGCATAAACAAACGACTCTGGTCTTCGTCCAGAGACGTCCTGGTCCGTTCAAGGACCTTCTCCCATTCTTTCATGGAATAGATCAGTAGAGATTGCTCCTGACCTTTCAGGAACATAGCCGTCTGTCCGTCGGCTTCTATCTGTTCTCGGATCGGCGAGGGGACGATGAATCGGCCCTTCTCATCGACTTTGCAAAAATATTCACCGGCAAACATAGTGACGTCCTGTCTTTAGGCGTTCACGGCGGCCCTGGTTCGATCGCGGATCCATTGTTCAAGATCAGAACAGACAAAACGCCATTCCTTCCCCAGCTTGAAAGCGGGAATCTGTCGATTCCGAAGGTAACGATACAGAGTTCGTTGAGTTATTTTGAGGTACCGGCATGTTTCCGTTACCGTCATCAGTTCAGTCTTTGGGGCTGGACTCATCGCTCCACCTGCTACCAGAGAAAACATGCGTATGCAGGCTGTAGTATTGTGATTATTCTAGAGACTAGCCGAAGAATGTCAAGCGAAAATATAGGACAGGATATGTCAGAAGCTGTCGCTATGGTCTATTCCCTCCGTACCATTGCTTGGTTGGTCCAACATGGCGTCCAGGTCGCTCACGTCTTCTCCCATTTCTTCACCCATGTTCTTCATGAGACGGGCGACACTCCGAGGGTCAGATTCATCAAGCCCACTCAGGCTAGCGGGTTCAGCGAGTGCTTCCATTCTGGATTCTTCCGACTTGAGAGCAGAGAATCGGGACAGGAGACGTTCCAACTCTGAGCTACCACAGTATTGGCAGGCGATCGAATTAGGCCGGCGAGGGGTCAAGATTAGAATGGAGCTTCGCCTACGACAGCCATGACACGCGTACTCGTAAATCGGCATCGAGTGTACTCTCTATCACTTCAAAAAATGCGATGGAACGGACGCTGCGCCAGAATTCGGTCAGGTATGATATCCGTATCTATGGTTCGGCTCAAGGTCAAGGCAAAGACGTCGGCTGATCCAGCCCGACGCAGGGCTTTTGCGCATTCATTGACGGTGGTCCCGGTCGTGAACACATCGTCGATGAGAAGGATGCGTCGCTTCAGGATGGCATGAGGATGCCGAACGGCAAACGCTCGGCGAAGATTTTTGAGGCGGCTTTTTCTGGATAGTGTGGTCTGGGCCGGGGTCGAGACAGTTCGAATCAGATTCGTGTACGAGACAGGAATATCGAGGCTCTGCCCGATAGCATCGGCAAGGAGCAGGGCCTGATTGAATTCTCGTTGACGGAGTTTTTCACTGTGCAAGGGGATCGGTATGATCAGATCAATTGACTCGAGCGGAGGAAGTCGCGCAATCATGAGGGCGGCCAGTGGCGCCGCCAGCGAAACCTTGCCCTGGTATTTGAGGAGGCGGATGGCATGCTGCAGCGGCGGTGTATAGGGGTACAGAGTCCATGCCTTTGTATATGAGGGAGGGCGTTCAGCACAGGGTTGGCAGACATGGGTCGGACTGTAGGTCGTAGCAATGGAAGAAGGGAACGGACGGTCGCAACGGGAGCATCGCGCCTCAGGCATGAGTGCAATTGAGCTCCAGCAGTCGGTACAAAAGTGAGGGATCGGATCATCTGTGAGAAGCGAACTGCAGCTTGAGCAATGAATAGGAAGGAGAAACCTAACTGCTTGGCGTATGTAACCTTGGACCAACTCAGTGATGTGTCCGGCCATCGGTCACCTGTGCGTGTCCCCTCGCCTGTCGCCTACTGTCTTTAGGGCGAAGAGCCTGATGCTGTCAAGGTTGTCGGGTTCCGATTTAGTATGCTATACGAATGAGCATGACGCGACGCCGCGTGATCGGTGGTCGAGACGTGCAGGGTGTCGATGGTAACCGTGAAACAACTCTCGAAAGCCTATTCGCGCGGAGACGCCACGGTCACGGCTTTGCGCGAGGTGAGTTTGGAGATTAAGCCTGGGGAATTCTGCGCATTCGTTGGCCCCAGTGGCTGTGGGAAAAGCACTCTGTTGAACCTTGTTGCGGGTTTGGACCGACCGACGTCAGGGGAAATCCTATTGGATGGCCGATCGACCCATACCCTGACCAGCTCCGATTGGACGAAGATCAGGCGAGAAACGATCGGAATTGTCTTTCAAGCCTTCCATTTGGTTCATGGTTTGACGGCTGAGGAGAATGTCGCA